>NZ_JBIVZG010000019.1:0-170977 GCF_044759445.1 Streptomyces sp. NPDC101118
CGTCGTCCACGACACAGCGGGCCAGGCGAAGACGCCCGGTCTCGGTCAGCGGGGCATTACGGTGGGGCACGAGGGCCTCCTGATCTCGGTGCAGATGTCGCAATCCACACCGAACCCGGAGGCCCTCACCCATTCAAGAACCCAGCACGCGTGTCACCAACGTCCCAGGACGACACACCTAGGACGGACAGGGCGCGGGTCGGGGCGCCTGCCGATCCGATGCCTCTCCCGCGTCGGCCGCACGGGTGACCAGCCTCTCCCGTCCCCGGAGGACCGGCATCTCCGCGGACCCGGATCACCCGAACGGCCGTACCCACCCTGCGTGTCGCCATACCGCGTCCGAGCCTGGTGCCAGCCACCACACCCCAGGGAGGGCACATGGCATCGATGGACGTCCCGGCCGAACTGCCGAAACGCGCGGCCGTACGGACCGCAGCCCCGCCCACCCTCACCTGGGTGACGCTGGCACTGATGACGACGGCGTCGGTGGCGAGCCTGCGGGCCGCGCCCACCATGGCCGTGTACGGCCTGGCCTGCGTCTTCCTCTACCTGCTGCCGGCGGTCGTCTTCCTGCTGCCGACCGCGCTGGTCTCGGCCGAGCTGGCCTCCGGCTGGTCGGGCGGTGTCTACCGCTGGGTGGCCGAGGGGCTCTCGAAGCCGCTCGGGTTCCTCGCCGTGTGGTGCCAGTTCGCGATGACGATCTTCTACTACCCCAGCCTGCTGGCCTTCGTCGCCTCGACCATCGCGTACGTCATCGACCCCGCACTGGCCTCGAACGGCGTGTACACCGCGATCGTGATCATGGTCCTCTACTGGACCGGCGTCTGGGTCTCCTCCCGCGGCACCAAGGCCCTCGCGGGCCTGTCCAGCTGGGGCCTGATCATCGGCACGCTCATCCCGGGCACGATCCTGGTCGTCCTGGGCATGGTCTTCCTCGGCCAGGGCAACCCTTCGGCCGCGCCCATGACCAGCAGCCACCTGCTCCCGCAGTGGACCGGTCTGGCCAGCCTCGTCCTGATCGTCAACAACTTCCTGTCGTACTCCGGCATGGAGATGAACGCCGTGCACGTCTCCTCGCTGAAGGACCCGGCGAAGGAGTACCCGAAGTCGATGTTCCTGGCGATGGGGCTCGTGCTGCTCATCTTCATCCTGCCGGCGCTCGCCATCAGCTGGGTCGTCCCGGCGGACCAGCTCAGCCTCACGGCCGGTGTCATGCAGGCCTTCGAGGCCTTCTTCTCGTACTTCGGCGTGGGCTGGATGACGCCGATCGCCGCCGTCATGCTGATCTCCGCCTCGCTCGCCGGCATGCTGACCTGGCTGGCCGGCCCGTCCAAGGGCCTGCTGGAGATCTCCCGCAGCGAGGGCTACCTGCCGCCGTTCCTGCAGAAGCTCAACAAGTACGGCATCCAGCAGAACATCCTGGTCACCCAGGGCATCGTGACCTCGGTCATCGCCCTCGGGTACGCCCTGATCCCCGACGTCTCCAGCGTCTACTGGATCTTCTCGACCATCACCACGCAGGTGTACCTGATCGTCTACCTGCTGATGTTCGCCGCGGCCATGCGCCTGCGGAAGACCAAGCCCGACCACCCGCGCGGCTACCGCGTCCCGGCGCTCGGCCTGGTGTGCGTGGTGGGTCTGCTCTCCTCCCTCGCGGCCCTGGTGATCGGCTTCGTACCGCCCTCGCAGTTCGGCGGCAGCAGCGTCCTGCAGTACGTCGTCATCGTGGGCGGCGGCCTGGCCGTCCTGGGCTTCCTCATCCCCTATGCCTTCCTGAAGCTGCGCAAGCCGAGCTGGCGCACCGCGGAGGCGGAGTCCGTCGACACGGCGGGAGGCGCGTCATGAGCCCCACCCGGTTCGCCTCCGAACACAAGTGGCTCTACATCGGCGCCATCGTGGTGCTGGTCGGCCTGGTGATCACCGGCCTGATCCGGTTCAGCAGCGTCCGGCACACCAACGAGACGGCGAACAAGGCCAACCAGCTCAGCGACGCGCTGGTCGCGGCCGGCTACCCGGCGCCCGACGAGGAAACGATCGAGCAGACCCTCGGCACGGACGGCGGCGCGGTCTGCGAGGACCCCGGCAGCGCCCTGAAGAACGGGCTGTACCGCATCCAGCAGCTCTCCAACGGCGCGACCGGGCCCGGGATGCGGCCGGTCATCGCCGACTCCAAGGCGGTGGCCGTGGAGCGGATCGTCCTCCAGGTGTACTGCCCCGACCAGGTCGACGACTTCGACGAGGCGGTCGACGACCTGAAGACCGACGACACGGTGAAGAGGTGACGCAGCAGATGGACCCGCAGTCCGCCCTGTCCCCCCGGTCCGACCGGCCCGCCCGGCCCACGGGGAGCGACGGCCTCGCCGCGAGGATCTCCGCGCTGATGCCGCGCGCGCAGCAGGACCTCGCCGAACTCGTGGCCATCCCCTCGGTCGCCGATCCCCGCCAGTACCCGCCCGAGGAGTGCCGGCGGGCCGCCCAGTGGGTCGCGGACGCCTTCGCGGAGGCCGGACTGGAGGACGTACGGCTGGCCGAGACCCCCGACGGCAGCCACGCCGTCATCGGCCACCGCCCGCCCCCGCCCGGCGCGCCGACCGTACTGCTGTACTGCCACTACGACGTCCAGCCGCCCCTCGACGAGGCCGCCTGGACCACCCCGCCCTTCACCCTCACCGAACGCCCCGACGGCCGCTGGTACGGGCGCGGCACCGCTGACTGCAAGGGCAACGTCGTCATGCACCTCACCGCCCTGCGCGCGCTCGGCGACGACATACCCGTGGGCCTGAAGTTCGTCGCCGAGGGCTCGGAAGAACAGGGCACCGGCGGGCTCGAACAGTACGTCGTCCAGCACCCGGAGGAGTTCCGCGCGGACGCCCTCCTGGTGTGCGACACCGGCAACGCGGAGGTCGGCACCGGAACCGCCACCATCACCCTGCGCGGCCTGGCCAACCTGGTCGTCACCGTCGACACCCTGCGCGGCGAGATCCACTCCGGCATGTTCGGCGGGCCGGCCCCGGACGCCCTGGCGGCCCTGGTCCAGATGCTGTCCACGCTGCGCGACCCGGCGACCGGGGCCACCCGGATCGACGGGCTCGACTGCGAGGGCACGTGGGACGGCGTCGGCTACGAGGAGGCGACGTTCCGCGCCGACGCCGGCGTCCTGGACGGCGTACGGCTGACCGGTACGGGCACCGTCGCGGACCGGCTCTGGGCGCGCCCCGCGGTCACCGTCCTCGGCATCGACTGCCCGCCGGTCGTCGGTTCCGCGGCCGCCGTCCCGGCCACCGCACGGGCGCGGGTCAGCCTGCGCGTACCGCCGGGGACCGACCCGGAGGCCGCGCGCGAGGCCCTCACGAAGCACCTGACGGACGCGGCGCCGTGGGGCGCGCGGGTCACCGTCGAGACCGAGGGCACCGGCTCGCCGTTCCGCGCCGCCACCGACGGCCCGGCGTACGCCGCGCTGGGGTCGGCGATGCGGGAGGTGTACGGCAAGGAGCTGGCCTTCCTCGGCCAGGGCGGTTCGATCCCGCTGTGCAACGTCTTCGCCGCGACGTACCCGGAGGCGGAGATCGTCCTCATGGGCGTGGAGGAACCGCGCTGCCTGATCCACGCCCCGAACGAGAGCGTGGACCCCACCGAGATCCAGCACATGGCGCACGTGGAGGCCCTGTTCCTCCAGACCTTCGCGAAGCGCCGCTGACCCCACGGCACGGCTCCGCCCCGGCCCCCTAAGGGGGCCGGGGCGGAGCCGGGCGGCCGGTCAGTGCCTCAGGGCGTTCTCGACCTCGGCCGTCACCTGCCCGTCCAGCTTGCGGTGGCTCTGCGCGGTCCCCTCCCCCGTCTTCCCCGCGGCGACGTCGTCGACCGTCACCACGACGGTGTCCAGCAGCTTGCCGCCGTCCCCCTTGAACACGACCTGCACGCCGAAGGACTTGGCCGAGTCGGCCGTGTTCCGCACGGTCACCTTCACGGTGGTCCGCCCGTCCGAGTCGGTGGAGACCGAGCCGAGCGTCACATCCCCTTTCGCGTCCACGCCGTCCTTGATCTCTTCCAGCTTCTGCCCGGCCTCGGCCGTGGCCGACGCGAGCACGTCGCCCGCCTCGCTCGCCAGGGAGGAGCCGACGGAGGACAAGGCGGACGCCGCCTTGCTCGCCGCGTCGGAAGGCTCACCGGAGTCGTCCGAGCACCCGGCCACACCCCCCAGCAGCACCACTGCCACCCCCGCCCCCGCCACTCCCCGCTTCCACCGCACCACCATGCCGCCTCCGTTCGCGCGTACCCGTGCCCCGCCTGACCAGGGCCCCGCCCTCCAGGCAACCCCGCGCCCCCACCCCCGGCGACCGGACTGACCCACCCGAGTGACACGTGACCCACATCACCCCCACCGGTGTCACACCACGACCCCCCACGCCGTCTCGTGACCGAGCCCCCCGCCACGCCCCCACCCGCACCGGCCCGCCCGAACCCCACCCACCACCCCGAAAGCCGAGGCCCACCGCATGACCACCACGCACCCGACCCACCCGAGCCCGAGCGCGACGACCACGAAGACGCCCACCCCCCGCGTCGCCACGCTCCTCAAGACCACGGCGGCACTGCAGACCCTCACCCTCTTCTTCCAGGCCGCCACGGCCGGAGCCCTCCTCACCTCCTCCACCGCCCACGACCTCCACCACATCGGCTCCCGCGTGATGTACGGCGCGTCGATGCTGTACCTCCTGGCGACGGTCCTGGCCTGGCGCCCCGGCGGTGCCTCCCCCCGCCCCGCCCTCCACGCGACGCTCTTCCTGGCCCTTGCCACCGCGCAAGTGATCCTGGGCATAGCCCACGTCCCCTCCCTCCACGTCCCCCTGGGCACCCTCCTCTTCGCCCTCAGCGCGCTCACCCTCTCCAACCGCCTCCGCCCCGCAAGGCGGGCCTGACCGCTCCGCGCCGAGGCCGCCGACGGCCTCAGGCCGGCAGGCCGGCCCGCATCCGGCGGTCCCGGGGGGCCTGCGTACGTTCCAGGCGGGCGTCCAGGAGACGGGCCGCCGCGTCACAGCGGCCGTCCGCCGTCAGCGCGTACAGCAGGGTCTCCTCGACGACCTCGCGCTGCGCCGCGCTGCCGCCGACCCGGCGCAGCACCGGCAGGAGCGCGTCGAGGCCACGGGCGGCCTCCCGGAAGCGCTCCTCGACGAGCGCGGCGAACGCGTCGCACAGGGGGGCGATGACCTCGCGCTGTACCTCGTCGGCGGCCGCCGCGTGGTCACGCAGGCGGCGCAGGGCGGCCAGGTCGCCGGCGGCGGTGAGGGTGATGGCGCAGTGCAGGGCGGTGAAGGCGGTCGCGGGCCGTTCCAGCACCTCCGCCTGCACCGCGTCCAGGACGTCCGCGGCGGGCAGGTCGCCGCGCCAGCTGTCGCTGAGCCGGGCCCGCCACAGCAGCGACCCCGAGTCGACCAGGGCCCGTACGCCGGTCACGCGGCCGGGGGCGAGCTGCGTGAACCAGCGCCTGCGCACGGCGGCCGGGTCGTCCAGCGCCAGTTCGTGCAGGGCGATGTGCCAGGAGAAGTGGGCCCGGTGCACGGCGCCCCGGCCCCGCCCGGCGACCCAGCGCTCCAGCCAGTCGCGGCCCGCGCGGTGCGCCCCGCTCTCGTAGTGGACGTGGGCGAGCGCGTGCACCGCATGCCCGGAGGCGGGTTCGACGGCCAGGGCGCGGTGGGCGAGTTCGCCGGCCTCGTGCAGGCGGCCCTGCTCCTGCCGCAGGAACGCCAGCAGCGAGGTGTGGAACCAGTGGCCGTCGTACGCGGCGGAGGTCCGCTCGACCAGGCGCAGCGCGTAGTCGTCGTCGAGGTCGTCGACGCCGGAGAAGGCGATGGTGGGCACGGCCACGGCGAGGGCGAGGGCGTCGGCCGGGTGGTGCTCCAGGTGCCGTACGAGGGCCGCGTCGCCGTCGTCCCCGTGGACGCGGCGGGTGACGACCTCCACGAAGGAGCGCTCGCGTTCACACGCGCGCTCCTTCGCACAGCGCTGCGCCTCCGCCAGGGCTCTCGGTACGTCGACGGCGGCTCCGCACTCGTGCCCCAGCAGGGCCAGGGCCGCGTGCCCGAGGGCGAAGCCGGGGTCGAGGCGGACCGCGCGGGTCAGGGAGTCCTCGGCGCCGGCCCGTACCTTCAGGATCCGGTCGAGCCCGGTGCGGTACGCGGCGGCCGCCTCGGCGTGGGTGGACAGGGCGAGGCCGTGACCGTCGAGCGGGCGGCGCGTGGTGCGGCGCCGGGGGGCGAGCGGTGCGAGCAGTTCCTGGGCCAGGGCCGCGGCCTGAACGCGGATCTCGGGGATGGCGGTGGTCTCCCACAGCTCACCGCGGCGCGGGGCGCCCAGGGTGAACAGGGGCAGACGCGCGGTCCCCTGCCCGTCGAGCAGGCGCCCGTCGAGGGTGGCGACGCCCATGCCCAGCGGACCCGGCACGGCGACGCCGGCTTCGAACAGGGAGCCCCACAGGGGGTCCGCCTGCACCGGGCCGGGCCCCGTGCAGTCGACGACCCAGCCCACGCGAAGCTCACGCCCGCCGGAGAGCCCGACGTCCAGCGACCCGTCGGCGCGGACACCGGCGCTGGTGACCGTACCGGCGTGGAGGACCAGCCGGCGCGCGGTGCGGGCCCGCAGGATGGACTCGCCGGTGGCGGGTGCCATCCGGTGGCGGTGAGTGTTCCACAACGCCCCGTCCCGGCGCAGGAATTCGGCGCGCTCCTCGGTGGTGAGGCGGCTCCACAGGCGCCCGGTGTGCGGGCGCAGGCTGTCGAGCGCGGGGCGCCAGTCGCCGTACAGGCGCACGGCGCGGGCGACGTGGCGGTAGACGATGCGGCGCAGCCGTTCGTACGGGGCGTCGTGGATGCCCTCGGGGGCGGGCACCGGGCCGGCCGGGGTCAGGGTGTGCGGCTGGGGCAGCAGCCCGTTCCGGGACACGGTGTGCACGGTCCGGCCGGGCCGTTCGAGAGTGAGCGCGAGATCAACAGAAGTAAGACCGGAACCGACGAGCAGCACATCGCTGTCGTCGCCGAGGGGCCCGTCCAGCGCGCCTCCGGCCCACGGCATGGCGATGAACCTCTCGGCAGTACGCAGCTCCGCGGGCGCCCAGCCCGCGGTCGGCGCGGCCGGACCGGTGGCCAGCACCGCGGCATCGGCCTCGATCCGCGTCCCGTCGGCGAGCCGGAGCACCACCCCGCCCTCCGCAGCCTCACCGACGTGCTCGGCACGAGTGGCGACCCGACGCACGGACACGGTGCCGTGCGCACGCACGATGGCCTGGGCAAGCGTGTCGGCAAGGTACGCCCCGTACCGGTAGCGCGTGGCGAACTCACCGGCAGTGACACCGGGTTCGCCATGCCGGCACAGCCACCTCATGAAGTGCCCGGGGTCGTCGGGATAGCAGCTCATGCCACCCGCGGGCACGTTGAGCCGGTGCCCGGGGTCCCGCGTCGAGTAGGCGGTACCGCGCCCCGCCTCGGGCGCCGGGTCGATCAGCACCAGATCCACCGGCGTCCGGCGGCGCGTGGCGGTCTCGCAGATATGAACGGCAGTCAGCGCCCCGGCCGCCCCCGCCCCGACGACAGCCACCGTGTACCGCTCACGAACTGGACTCATGTGATCCTCCGGAAGTGATCGGCGGAGCCGACGGGCCGCAACTCCGCCTTCGGTTCGCGCGACTTTCCCCACCGGCTAGGTAGGAAAAGCCCTCCCTCAGAGGAACTCATCAACCACTAGAAGACCACTCAGGCACCACTCGGAACGCCCCACAGTGGACCTGACGAAGGACTCCCCCCAAGTCTCTCCGGACGAGCACGGCGTGACCTCGGGACTGATCAAGGTCAACCTCCACTGGACCTCGCCGCAGGCCGCGGCGCAGCGGGCGGGCGGCGAGGCACGTGGCCTCTCCGGCCGGATCCGGGCGACGTCCAGCCGCCCTCCGACCAGGTGTTGCACTGGTCAGGAGGGCGGCTGTCCCCTGCAGACGGCAGCCGGCGCGGATGTCAGCCGTCCGTCCGCTCCGGTGGCGGTGTCAGGACGGGTCGCCGTATTGGAGACCGCGTCCGTTGGTGCCGACGTAGACGCGGCCGTAGGTGTCGGGATCGCCGGTGATGACGCCGACGCCTCCGATGGCGCCCCACTGGTGGGCGTCGTCGTTGACGCGGAGCCAGGTGGCGCCCCTGTCGGTGGAGCGGAAGACGCCGGTGACGTCCTTGACGGTGCCGATCAGGTACAGGGCCTGGTAGGAGGCGCCGGGTGCGGCCTTGCCGAAGCCGAGGGCGGAGGCGGACTGCACCGTGGTGAGTGTGGTGAAGGTCCGGCCGCCGTCGGTGGAGTGCAGGAGTCCCTGGGTGCCGCCGGCGATCCACAGGTCTCCGGCGGTGCCGGGGACGGCCGTGAGGCGGCCGGCGGGCAGGTTCGTGGCGCGGGCGGTGAAGGTCGCCCCGCCGTCGGTGCTGGCGTGGAGCGTGCCGCCGGACAGGGAGTAGAAGGTCCTGGCCGAGGAGCGGTCGGCGACGACGACGGCGTCGGCGCCGAGGCCGACGGCCCTCGTCCAGCTCGCCCCCTTGTCGGTCGAGCGGTACGGGGCCTGACCCGCCTGGGTCCACACGATCGTGGAGCCGTCCGCCGCGAGCGCGACACGGCCGTCCTGGGCACCGGCCACCGGCTCGGCCTTGAAGCCGTTCCAGCTGGTGCCGCCGTCGGTGGAGTACGCGCCGCCGCGGCCGACGCGGACCATCATCGAGGGGTTGGCCTGGGCGAAGTCGATGTCGGTGCTGTTGGTCATCACCGGGTTGCCCAGCCTCCCGGCGGGCACCTTGGTCAGGTCGTCGTGGCGGAAACCGCCCTGGTCGCCCATGGCGGTGACGACGGCGGCACCGCCGGGCGGGGCGATCGCGTCCATCAGCGCGGTCTCCTCGAGGCCCCGCGCCCCGGCGGTCCAGTGGCTGGTGCCGCCGCTGTCGATGGCGTTGGCGTCCTTGCTGCGCCAGATGCCGTTGCCCGTGCCGTACAGCACGTGCCCGGAGTCGAAGGGGTCGACGGCCAGGGCCGTCATCCAGTGCCCCGTGTGGGTGCCGACGTACGGGGCGGCGGAGGCGTTCCGCACCGACTTCTCCGCCAGCGCCTTCCAGGTCGTGCCGCCGTCGGTGGTGCGGTAGATCTCGTCCTCGGGCCACCAGCGGTCGAGGGTGGTGACCATCACCGTGGACGGCTTGCGCGGGTCGACGGCCAGGCCGGAGAAGCCGTAGCCGCCCTGGGAGGGCGAGACGTTCTTCCAGGCCCCGCCGCTCGGCGTGTGCTTCCACACCGAGCCGGCCGTCACGCCGTTGGGTCCGAGGGCGTTGGTGTACGTCAGGTAGAGCGAGCCGTCGCCGGAGAGAACGCCGTGCTGCGGCAACTGCCCCGTGGGCTGGCCGGGGACGGCCTGCCAGGTACTGCCGCCGTCCGTGGAGCGGTACAGGGAGGTGGACCTGTCGGCGACGCCGACGTAGATCGTCCTGCTGCCGGCCGGCCCGTACGTCACGAAGGAGATGCCCGCGCCGCTGCCCGCCCCGTCCTTGACGGGGAACGACGAGACCTGCCGCCAGGTCACACCGCTGTCCGTGCTGCGCCACAGGCCGTTCTTGCGCGTGCCCAGCAGCAGGGTGCGGTTGTCCGAGGGGTCGATCACGAGCCGTTCGCCCGCCCCGCGGCCGTCCTCGTTGCCGCCCAGCTTGAACGGCAGCTCGGTGCGACGGAAGGTGCGGCCCCGGTCGGTGGAGCGCAGGAGCGCGCCGTTGCCGGCCCACTCGTTGGTGTACGTGCCCGCCGCGAGGTAGAGCCGGTCGGGGTCGACGGGGTCGGTGGCCAGTGCGTCGATGCCCAGCAGGTTCCAGTCCTTCTCGCCGAGCCAGTCGGTCAGCGGGATCCACTGCTCGGCCGCGGCGTCCCAGCGGTAGGCGCCGCCCATGTCGGTGCGCGCGTACAGCAGGCCCTTCTCCCGCGGGTTGAACACCAGCCCGGTGACGTAACCGCCGCCCACCACCTGGGCGTTGTTCCACACGTACGGTCCGGTCCCGGGGGCCGGGGTCGCGGCCGCCTTCACCAGCTTCCACTGCTGGTTGGTGCTGCCATGGCCGCGGTACTGGATCACTGCCGCGCCGTCGGCCGTGGAGCCTCCGGAGACGTCCAGGACCTGGCCGCTCCTGCGGGAGGTGAAGGTGACGGCGTCGGAGCCGCTCACCTCGTCGATCCGCCACTCCTGGGAGGCGGAGGAGCTGTCGGTCTGCTGCTCGGCGGCAGCCGCCTGCGCGGTCGAATCGCCCGCTATGCCGAGCACTTTCCCGCTGTTGCGGTTCACCAGCTCGTAGTAGCCGTCGCCGGCTGACCGCAGCCGCCACTGCTGGTTGGCGGTGTTCTGGTCGGTCCACTGCTGGATGCGGGTCCCGTCGGCGGTGGAGAAGGCGTTGACGTCGAGCGCCTTGCCGCTGCGTACGGAGACCAGCCGGTAGTACGCGTTGCCGTCGACCGTCGCGGCCTGCGAGTCGTCCTGCACGAACACGAGGTACGCCACGACGGTGGCGGGCACTCCGAGCAGCAGGACGGTGGCGGTCCCTCGACGGCGGTGGCGTCCGCGGCGGCCGCCGTTGGTGGGGTTGTTCATGGGGGGGTGTTTCTCCTTGTGCAACCGTGGATCGGGGCGGGCAGGTCAGCGCTGCAGGGTGAGGACACCCGGCCGGTACGGCAGTCGGTCGTACGGGCCGTCCGCGGTGGGGGACTTGCCCTGGTAGAGGAGCTGCAGGTTGCAGGGGTCGATGGTCATGGTCTGGTCGGGGCCGGTGCGGATCAGTTCGCCGTGGCTGATGTCGTCGGTCCAGGTGGCACCGCTGTTGGCCTTGCCCGCGAAGGGGTTGCTCTCGGTCGCGGCCTGGGGCGTCCACGAGCCGTTCAGGCTGGAGGCGGTGAACGAACGGAAGTAGCGGCGCTCCTGCGCACCCCGGGCCTCGACGATCATGAGGTACTGGTTCTGGTCCTTGACCTTGTAGACCTGCGGCGCCTCGAAGAGGTTCTTGGCCGTGTCGCTCATGACCGTCGTGTACGACGAGCCGAAGCTGCCCGGGAAGTTCCCGATCGGCATGCTCGCCCGGTAGATCCTGCCGTTGTCACCGGCGAAGAACAGGTACATGTTCGACCCGTCGCCGATCAGCGTCTGGTCGATCGGGCCGGTGCCGGATTCGGTGCGGGGAATGCTGCCGGTGAAGAGCGGCTGCGGCGCGGACCAGCCGTTGGGGTCGGTGGGGTCGCTGGACGTGCGGTAGCTGAAGGGGAAGGCGCCCCACTGGTACGCAAGGACCCAGATCCTCTTGGGCGCGAAGTAGAACAGTGTGGGCGCGACCGCGTTCTGGCTCATCCTCGTCTGGCCGGCCGATGCCATGTCGGACCAGTTCGTGAAGGGGCTGAACGCCATCGAGCCGTACGCGGTACCCGACGCGCTCGACGCGTAGACCAGGTGCTTGCCGTCGTGCGTCACGTGGGTGAAGTCCTTCACCGCGACCCACCCGTTCGAGGGCCGTGCGAGGGGACCCGTCGAACTCCACCTGTACGTCGACGGGAGGGCACACGAGCCGGCTCCCGACCCGGTCGGGCCGGTCCACTTCTGGTTGCCGACGGACGCGCAGGTGTACAGCTGGATCCTGGTGCCGTTCGCGGTGGCGGCACCGACGGCGTCGAGGCACAGCCCGGACTGGACGCCGGTGATCGTGCCGTTGGTGTTGACGGTCCACTGCTGGTTGGCGCCGCCGTTGCAGTCCCAGACGACCACCGGGGTGCCGTTGGTGGTGCCCTTGCCCTTGGCGTCCAAGCACTTGTCGCCGTATGCCTTCAGCTGCTTCGCGGCGGTGTGGGTCCAGCGCTGGCCGGTCTGTCCGTTGCAGTCCCACAGTCGCGCCTGGGCGCCGTTGGCGGTGGCGGAACCGGGGGCGTCGACACAGCGGCCCGAGGCCACGCCCTTGATCTCCCCGGTACGGTCGGCCGGCTCGACCGGTGTGGAGCCGGAGCCTGAATGGAGGGCGTTCATGACGGCGGTGTAGGCCGGCTTGGGCTTGCCGTCGCCGTCGAACAGCAGGGGGCTTTCGCCGCGGCGCCAGGAGTCGCTGTCACGCACGCCCCAGACGGTGATGCCGGTGCACCGGGCCACGGACAGGCAGATGCCGACCGTGTTCGCGTAGTGGGTGGGTGATGCCTGGGCGATGTCCAGCTCGGTGATCTGGACGTCGACCCCCAGGGCGGCGAAGCCGGCCAGCGTGGTCCTGAAGCTCGTCGGCGGACCCCCCGCACCGAAGTGGCTCTGGAACCCGACGCAGTCGATGGGCACGCCGCGTGCCCTGAAGTCCTTGATCATGCGGTAGACGCCCTGGGTCTTGGCGTCCGACCAGTTCTCGATGTTGTAGTCGTTGTAGCAGAGCTTCGCCGCGGAGTCGGCGGCGCGGGCGGTGCGGAAGGCTTCCTCGATGAAGCCGTCGCCCAGCACCTTCTGGAAGACCGAGTCTCGGAGCCGGCCGCTGCCGCCGTCGGCGAACGCCTCGTTGACCACGTCCCAGGCATGGATCTTGCCCTTGTAGTGGGTCATCTCGGTGGTGATGTGGTGGTTCATCACGCTGCGCAGCGTTTTCGCGTCGCGGATGGAGCTGACCCAGGAGGGGAGCTGCGAGTGCCAGACCGTGGTGTGACCGCGCAGGCGCTGGCCGCGGGCCACGGCACGGTCGACAATCCGGTCCGCGGGGGCGAAGTTGAAGTTGCCGCGGGACGGTTCGACGGCGTCCCACTTCATCTCGTTCTCCGGGGTGATCATGGTGAACTCCCGGTCGGCGATCGCGGTGTACGCGGAGTCGCCGAGCCTGCCCGCGGCCACCGCAGTGCCGAAGTACCGGCCCGAGGGGGCTGCCTGGGTGCCCAGGCCGGCGGCGTCGGCGGAGCTGGGGAGCAGCGTCACGACACCCGCCACCAGAGCCGAGGCCAACAGTCCTGTCGCCACTGTCAGGCGACGCCGGCGGAGCCGGTGCAGGCCCTTCATGATTCTCCTCGGGGGGTGCGGTTCACCCCGGGTGCCGTCACCGTGCGCGCGGCGGCCGGCGCGACCTGATCTGCCGCGGGGTGGGTGCGGTGCGGGACGGGCGGCCGTTCCTGCGCACCGGTGACCCGGGGTTCGTGGGTGTGTCGCGTCATCGGAGGGCTTTCTTCAGGGGACAGTTCAGCGGGGGAAAAGGTCTCCCCTGAAGTGGAGGCCGCCGGGCACCCGGTCGCGTAACAGAAAATTCGCGCCGCCCGGAAATTTGCCGGGCGGCTGGGAACGGCGCGGTGTGGGACGGCTTTCAGCCGCGGGCGCTCCGCACGATGAAGGAGGCCTGGCCGGCGAAGGTCCGCGTGCCGTCGGAGCCGTCGAGCCAGATGCCACCGTCACGGTGACGGAGGACCGAGCCGGGATAGTTGTGCGCGTGCAGGGTCACCGACCCCGCAACCGACCCGGGGCGCGGGCAGAAGGTCGCGTCCTCACGGAACAGATCGCTGCCGTCGTCGGTGCTGAGCCGCAGCCGCAGGTAGTGGTGGCGAAGGTACCGGCCGTCCGCGGCGCGGAAGGTGACGCACCGCGTGTCCGCCAGCCCCGCGATCACCGTGAAGGCGCCCCGATTCCGGTTCTGAGCGCCGCTGGACGCAAAGACCCGGCCGAGCGCCGCGTAGTCGCCTGCGTAGGTGACGAACAGGCCGGGTCGGTCCACCGCCTCCAGCGACTGCACGCCCAGGGGAACGGTGCCCGCGGCGGCGGACGGAACGGCCGGGGACGGGGTGGCCGACGCGGTGGTGCGCGACGGGGCCGGCGTCGCGGTGCCGACGGTGGGAGCGGCGATGACGGCAGGCGCCCGAGGCGCGAGGTCGGGCCAGGTCGCGTAGGTGGCGGTCCCGGCGACGAGCACCGCGCCGACGGCGAGGCCGACCAGCGGATGAGCGGTCGCCCCCGCGTGGAGTTTCCCGATCAGCGCGCCGTTCAGACCGCCTCCCCCGGTCGCCGTCGCCGTGCCGACGGCGACGGCGACGGGTGCCGTGGCCAGCCCGGCGGCGCTCGCGGCGGTGCCCGACAGCAGGCCCTTGGCGACCAGCCCGGAGACCAGTCCGGCCGGGACGGCCAGCGTGGTGAGGCTGAGGGGCAGCAGTTCGGCCGGCACCCGTTCCGCCGTCGACCCGGTGCAGACGGAGCAGCCGCGGGTATGCCGCGCCATCCGCTTGCGCCACACCGATGCGCGGTCGCCGTCCCAGCCGACGACGGCCTCGTCGAGCTGCGGACAGCGCGGGTCGGCCTCCAGCGCGGCGACGATCGTCCGGCACAGTTCCAGCTGCTCGCGCATGCGCTGCAGGCGTACTCCCACGTGGGCGACCGTGAGCCCCGTCGCGGCGGCGATGTCCTCACGGCTCAGCAGACCGGCGCATTCCTGCCACCAGAGGGACAGCAGCAGCCGATGGTCCGGGTCGAGCCACCGGCCGGCCTCGACCACCCGGCGGCGCTCGTCCGAAACGTGCAGCCGCAGGATCGCCACGTCCACGGTTTCGGCCCCGGCGTGGGGTATCTCGCCCGCCTCGTCGATCACCGTGGTCCGGTCGGCGAAGGCGTGCCTCCGGTTCAGGTGGGTGTTGATCTGGCGGAGCGTGATCGACACGAGCCAGGACCGGAAGCTCTCCGGGGTACGCACGGCGGGCAGGTCGCGCACCACCCGCAGCAGGGTCTCCTGGACGACGTCGTCCACGTCGGCGTGGCCGCTCAGCGCTCGCCCGACGATGTTGTAGACCAGCGGCAGGTAGGCGGCGACCAGCTCCTCGCGCGCCCGCTCGTCACCGGTCTGCGCCCGGACGACCAGCCCCGCGTCGTCCACGTCGATGAGCCCCATTCCCACCTTCTCCAGGGGAGCGGTCCGCCGGGACGGCGGCCTGCCTCCGCGCCCGCAAAGATATACGGCCCCGTCCCGTGCCTCTCTCCGCACTCGTCAGCGCTGCAGCGTCAGCAGGCCCGGGCGGTAGGGCCACTGGCCGTAGTCGCCGCCGGAGTTGGGATCGCGCCCCTGGTAGAGGAACTGCAGGTTGCAGGGGTCGACCGTGAAGGTCTGGTCGGCGCCGGTGCGGATCAGTTCGCCGTGGCTGATGTCGTCGGTCCAGGTGGCACCGCTGTTGGCCCTGCCCGCGAAGGGGTTGCTCTCGGTCGCGGCCTGGGGCGTCCACGAGCCGTTCAGGCTGGTGGACGTGAAGGAGCGGAAGTAGCGGCGCTCCTGCGCACCCCGGGCCTCGACGATCATGAGGTACTGGTTCTGGTCCTTGACCTTGTAGACCTGCGGCGCCTCGAAGAGGTTCTTGGCCGTGTCGCTCATGACCGTCGTGTACGACGAGCCGAAGCTGCCCGGGAAGTTCCCGATCGGCATGCTCGCCCGGTAGATCCTGCCGTTGTCACCGGCGAAGAACAGGTACATGTTCGACCCGTCGCCGATCAGCGTCTGGTCGATCGGGCCGGTGCCGGAGTCGGGGATGGTTCCGGAGAAGAGCTCCTGCTCCGCCGACCAGCCGTTCGGGTTGGCGGGGTCGCTCGACGTCCGGTAGGAGAACGCGGTCCTGCCCCACTGGTAGGCGAGCACCCAGATGTTCTTCGGCGCGAAGTGGAAGAGGGTGGGCGCGACGACGGTGTTCGACATCGTGTTCTGGCCGGTCGAGGCCATCTGCGACCAGTCGGTGAACGGGGTGAAGTTCATCGAGCGCCAGCCCGCTCCCGTCCCCGCGGCGCCGTGGGTGGTCGCGTAGACGAGGTGCTTGCCGTTGTGGGGGGCGACGGTGAAGTCCTTGAGCGAGGCCCATCCGGCCTTGGGCTGCGCCAGCGGACCCGTCGACGACCAGCGGTACGTCGGGGGCAGGGCGCAGGTGCCTGGAGTGCTGCCGCCGGCGACCTTGACCAGCTGCCACTGCTGGTTGGCGCCGCCCCAGTCGTCGTACTGGACGATGTTCGCGCCGTCGGCGGTGGAGGCGCCCTGGACTTCGAGGGCCTTGCCGCTGTGGCGGGCGATGAGCCTGACGCGGCCGTCCTCGCCGTCGGCGAGCCGCCACTGCTGGTTGGTGCCGTTCAGGTCGGTCCACTGGACGACCGGGCCGCCGTTGGCGGAGGACAGGTTGTGGACGTCCAGGACCTTGCCGGAGTGGCGGGACTTGACGCGGTAGTGGCCGTCGCCGGAGGCGATGAACTGCCACTGCTGCTGGTTCTGGTCGTTCCTGGTCCACTGGGTGATGCGGGCGCCGTCGCCGGTCGCCAGGTTGTGGACGTCCAGGGCCTTGCCGCTGTTGCGGTTGACCAGCACGTACCAGGCGTTGGTGTCGACGGTCGCGGCGGCGGCCGGCGGGGCGGTGAGGAGAGCGGCCCCGAGCAGCAGGGACGACAGGACCGCGAGGACGAGACTCAGGACCAGGGGCGGGCGGCGCCATCTCATCGGAAGGCCTCCTTCGGGGATGGGTAACGGAGTGCGGTCGGGGGCGGGAACGGCTCCCTCGGTGCGGTCAGACGGAGGACGGGTTGCCGTAGTAGGCATCCGGGCCGTGTTTGCGGGTGAAGTGGCGGTCCAGGAGGTGCTGCGGTGGTTCGACCGTGCCGAGGGCGATGGTGTGGAGGGCCATCTCGGCCACCGCCTCGCAGATGACGGCGTGCTCCAGGGACTTCGTGGCGTCGGCGCCCCATGTGAAGGGGCCGTGGTGGGCGACCAGGGCGCCGGGGACTTCCTCGGCCCGGGTGTCGTCACGGCCCAGCAGGTCCACGATGACCTGACCGGTGTTGTACTCGTAGTCCGTGGCGCACTGCTGGGGGGTGAGGGCCGCGGTGACGGGGACGGGGCCGTTGAAGGTGTCCGCGTGGGTCGTGCCGAGCACCGGTATAGGACGCCGGGCCTGGGCGAAGGCGACGGCGTGGGTGGAGTGCGTGTGGGTCACGCCGCCGATGGAGGGGAAGGCCAGGTAGAGACTGCGGTGCGTCTCCGTGTCGGTGGACGGGCGCAGGTGGCCGTCCACGACGCTCCCGTCGGACAGGGAGACGACGACCAGGTCCTCCTCGCTCAGCACGTCGTAGGCCACGCCCGAGGGCTTGATGACGAAGACGCCGGCTTGCCGGTCCACACCGCTCACGTTGCCCCAGGTGAGGGTGGCGAGGCCGGCTCGGGGGATGCGGAGGTTGGCCTCCAGTACCTCTCGGCGCAGTTCCCCGGAAACGGTCGTGCGCACGGAGGTCTCCCTCCTGCCAGGGGTGGAGGCGGAGGTGTTCACAGGCTCTGTGCCAGACGGTGGTAGGCCTGGTTCCAGCGCAGCTCGCGCGTGAAGCGCCGGACGGTGGTGTCCTCGTCGATGACGGCGAGCTCGGTCCGCAGCATCTCGGCGAGGTCGTCGAGCTCCTCGCCACCGAGAGCGGTGGTCAGGACGGTGTGGTGCGGTGCTCCGGCCGTCAGCCAGGCTTCGGCCGAGGTACGGAGGTCGGGGCGGGGCCGCCAGACGGCCCGGGCGACGGGGAGCCGGGGCAGCGGCTCGGGCGGGGCGACGACGTCGATGTGGTTGGCGACGAGACGGAACCGGTCGCCCATGTCGGCGAGGCCGACGACGACGGCCGGGCCGGGGTCCGCGTCGAAGACGAGGCGGACCGGGTCTTCGCGTCCGCCTATGCCGAGGGGGTGGAGCTCGCAGCTGGGCGTGGCCGTGGTGAGGGAGGGACAGACCTCCAGCATGTGTGCGCCGAGGACCAGTTCCCGGCCGGGCGCGAGGTCGTAGGTGTAGTCCTCCATGAAGGAGGTGCCGCCGGGCAGGCCGTGGGCCATGGCCTTCATGGTGCGCAGCAGGGTGGCGGTCTTCCAGTCTCCTTCGCCGCCGAAGCCGTAGCCGTCCGCCATCAGGCGCTGGACGGCGAGGCCGGGCAGCTGGCGCAGGCCGCCGAGGTCCTCGAAGTTGGTGGTGAAGGCGCGGAACCCGCCTTCGGTGAGGAAGGTGCGCAGACCGGCTTCGATGCGGGCGGCGTAGCGCAGGGAGTCGTGGCGCTCACCGCCGGTCCGCAGTTCGGGCGCGAGGGCGTAGAGGTCCTCGTACTCCTTGACGAGGGCGGAGACGGTGTCCGCGGAGGCGGCGTCGACCGCAGCGACCAGGTCGTTGACGCCATAGGTGTTGACCGAGACCCCGAACCGCAGCTGCGCCTCGACCTTGTCCCCCTCGGTGACTGCGACGTCGCGCATGTTGTCGCCGAACCGGGCGAGTTTGAGGGTGGTGAGTTCGGAGCGGCCGACGGCGGCGCGGGCCCAGCCGACGATGCGGTCGACGACCTCGGGTGTGGAGACGTGGCCGGCCACGGTTTTGCGCACGACGCCGAGGCGGGTCTGGACGAAGCCGAACTCGCGGTCGCCGTGGGCGGCCTGGTTCAGGTTCATGAAGTCCATGTCGATGGTGGACCACGGCAGTTGGCGGTTGGCCTGGGTATGCAGGTGCAGCAGGGGCTTGCCCAGGGTGTCGAGGCCGGCGATCCACATCTTGGCCGGGGAGAAGGTGTGCATCCAGGCGATCAGGCCGATGCAGCGGTCGTCGGCGTTGGCCTCCAGACAGACCGCGCGGATGGCGGCCGCGTCGGTGAGCACCGGCTTCCAGACGAGCCGGACGGTCAGCTGGGGCTGACCGGCGAGGACTGCGCAGATGATGCGGGACTGGTCGGCGACCTGTGCCAGGGTGTCGTCACCGTAGAGGGCCTGGCTGCCGGTGAGGAACCAGATCTCGCGTTCGGTCGTGGCGGGTGTCATGTCGGGTGTGCTCCTCGGAGGTGCGGGGGTGGCGCGCTCGGGCCGGTGGATTCGGCCGGTCAGTCGGCGGGCGCGGCGACGCGAGCGCTGTTGCGGATCCGGCGCAGGCGGTGCAGGAGAAGGTCTGCGCCGGTGCCGAAGTGCTCGTGCAGGGCGCGGTACTCGCCGAACAGCGCGTCGTAGGCGTCCGCGCGAGCGGGGTCGGGCAGGTACGCGTGGCGCCGGACGCTGCCCATGACGGCGGCGGCGGCCCGGACGTCGGGGTAGGCGCCTGCGGCGACGGCGGCGTGAATGGCCGAGCCGAGCGCGGGCCCCTGTTCGGAGGTGCCGACGGAGACGGGGCGGCGGAGCACGTCTGCGTAGATCTGCATGAGCAGCGCGTTCTTCTTCAGGCCTCCGGTGACGATGAACTCCTCGACCGGGATTCCGCCTTCTTCGAAGGACTCGACGATCACCCGGGTGCCGTAGGCGGTGGACTCGAGCAGGGCCCGGTAGACGTCCTCGGGCCGGGTGTCGAGGGTGAGGCCGGCGACGACTCCGGAGAGGTGGTGGTCGACCAGGGGGGAACGGTTGCCGTTGAGCCAGTCCAGGGCGACCAGGCCGTGCGCGCCGACCGGCTGACCTGCGGCCTTGCGCGTCAGGAGCTGGTGGAGGTCCTCGCCCGAGGCCTCGGCCTCGGCGCGGTAGTGGTCCGGGACACCCTGCCGGAGCCACCAGGCGAAGATGTCGCCGACCGCGCTCTGGCCGGCCTCGTAGCCGTAGGCGCCCGCGACGATGCCGCCGTCGACGACCCCGCAGACGCCCGGGATCTCGGCGAGGACGGCGCCGTTGAGGACGTGGCAGGTGGAGGTGCCCATGATGGCGAGCAGACGGCCG
Source organism: Streptomyces sp. NPDC101118 (assembly GCF_044759445.1). Lineage (NCBI taxonomy): Bacteria > Bacillati > Actinomycetota > Actinomycetes > Kitasatosporales > Streptomycetaceae > Streptomyces > Streptomyces sp. NPDC101118. The sequence goes on from NZ_JBIVZG010000019.1 coordinate 19,698, forward strand.
TTCTCGACGGCGCCGGCCGCGGGCGCGGCGACGTGGGCGTCGACGTTGCCGACGGCGACGGCGACCGTCTCGGGCAGGCCGGTCCAGTGCGCGGCCCGGCGGCTCAGGGTGCCGGCCCGGGAGCCCAGTGGGGACAGCGGGTGCTCCAGGCGGGTGGCGGGGAAGTCGGCGAAGTCCGGATGCAGGCGGGCGAGGAAGTCGGGCGAGGGGTAGGCCCCGTCCTGGTGGATGCCCTTGTAGCCGGCCGTGCAGGTGTTGCGGGACTCGGCGCCCGTCAGCTGCCAGACGATCCAGTCGGCCGCCTCGATCCAGCGGGCGCAGGCGGCGTAGACGGCGGGGTCCTCTTCTAGGACCTGCAGGGCCTTCGCGTACTGCCACTCGGCGGAGATCCTGCCGCCGTACCGTGCGATCCACTTCTCGCCGTGGGCGTGGGCGAGGGCGTTGATGCGGTCCGCCTGGGCCTGGGCCGCGTGGTGCTTCCACAGCTTGGGCCAGGCGTGCGGGCGGTCGGCCCACTCGGGCGTCAGGGCGAGGGGGACACCGTCCGGGGTGGTCGGCAGGACGGTGCAGGCCGTGAAGTCGGTGGCGAGGCCGATGACGCGGGCCGGATCGACTCCGGCGTCGGCGAGCGCCGCCGGAACGGCGGTACGCAGGACGTCACGCCAGTCCTCCGGGTGCTGCAGGGCCCAGTCGGGGGGCAGGGGGGCTCCGGTGGAGGGAAGGCGCTCCTCGATGACGGCGTGGCGGTACTCGTGGACCGACGAACCGAGTTCGGCGCCGTCCCGGACTCTGACCACGACGGCGCGCCCGGAAAGAGTGCCGAAGTCGACTCCGACCGTGCACGCCTCGGGATGGTGACGGGCTGCGGGGTCGGCAGGGGTGTGTGCGGTCACGATGTGGTCTCTCTCGTCATGAGCGGGGCCAGAGGAGCGCTCTGATTGTTAACGCTCACATTTGGATTGGACAAGGGTTAGGTGCACTCCGATCGAATATCGAGCAAGGAATGAAGTCTCTGAGGTGAGCGCTCACTTGCGCACCAGGACAGCCCCGGGAGCCGCAGCCGGCCCGGTGGGAGGCGGCACGGGCGAGCGGCCGAGGGAGCGGGGCAGCGGGCGGGGCCCCGACGCGGGCGGGTCGGCGCCGAGCGTCGGCCAGGCGCCGAAGGGCCGGCAGGAGGCCCGCCGCCGGCGGCGGCCGGGAGACGGCGGGCCAGGGGGTGTCCCCCGGATCGGGGGCCGGACAGGACCCGGCGTCCGGTGCGTGGGGGCTCCGTACGGGTCGGCGATGGTTGACCGCGCCCGGTGAGATCCTGGAGCCGGCCGACCAGCTCCAGGGGGCGGTGGACATCTCCGGCACACTGCCCGCGCCGTTGCCGGCTGAGCTCACGACTCACGACGACTCACGAGGCACGACCGGCAGGCGTCCATGCGCCCGGCCGCACCGCCAACCGGATGTCCGGGGCCTGGGCCGTCGCTTTCGGATCGCGCTCCCCCGACTACCGCCGGGAGGTGCCCCCGGACCCGCGCCACCCGGCACCGCACCTCTCGCCGCATTGTCGAGGCGACCGAGTACGTCCAGTACGCGCACCTCGCCGCCTTGCGGTGCACGGCACCGGACGACGCGGGCTTGACCGGCAGGTCCGAAGGAGACGGCCACCAGGGCGGGGCCACGACCGACGCCGGGGGCGCCTGCGTCATCGCCGAGCCGCGGGCCACCGACGGGACTTGGCCACGGCTGACGTGCCTGCCGAGCCGGCCGCCGATCCGGCCCGGCCGACCGCTCACCGATCCGGATCCGGTCGCCGGCCGAGTGCGGATGGTCAACCGGCTGCGGGACGTGCCGACCGGCGTCTTCCCGATCCGGAGCGGGCCTTCGACCACTCGGCGCACGAGGGTGCGCCGGTGCTGCCGACCGCTGCCGGACCCCCGGCCCCGATCCGCTGCCGCGGCCGGACGGGGCCGGCAGCGCGGCCTCCCAGACGGGGCCCCCGCGGCTCCGACGCGGTCGCCGCGACCGCCCTGGAGGCAGCCCGGGCCCAGCAGACCGCACTGCCCGTCGAGGATGTCGCCGGGCAGATCACCGGCGACCCGGCTTGGCGGATCCTTGCCACGGACGACAGGCACAAGCGGATCGGCGAGCAGATCCGCGAGACGGGCCGCGGCCCCCGACAGGCCGGGATCGTCGAGTCCCGGTCCGGGATGAGCCCGATACTCGGGGCCGGGTTCGTCGTCGCCGCAGGCGACCTGTCGGCCCATGCCGACGACGACGCCCCCGGCCTCGGCGGCCGGACCGGTGCCGGACCGGTGCCTGCACCGTACCCAGCGGCACAGTCGGCGCCTGCGCAGAACGTTCTGCACATCCGCGCAGACCGGCATCATCCGCGAAGGACCGATCCGGGGCTGCCACGTCACGAAGCGAGGCGAGGGCTGCGGGCACGTCCGGGCCGCCATCTCCTCGCCCTCGCCGGGCCGGAATGCTGCGGGCCCTCCGACGTGACCGCCGGGTCTTGACGTCTTGACTCCGCCCCACCCGCCACGCAGGCGGCTTGACTTCGCCACCGAGGCTCCCCAGCCCGCCAGGGGCCGACGGGCCGAGGGCGGGGCCCGGGGGCCGCCCGGAGGCCGGGGGCCGGGGGCCGCCCGGGGGCCGGGGGCCGCCCGGGGCGCGGGGCCCCGGAGGATGCGGCGACGCGCAATGGCCCCTGCCGTAATCCGTCGTCCACCCCCAGGGCGCCCCCGGCGTCAGGCCTCGTTCAGCGGGCGCGTGCTCGCGCGCATGATGAGCTGCGGTTCCACCAGGAGGTGCTCGGCCTTCCGGGCGCGGCCCTCGATGTGGTCCACCAGGAGTCCTATGCTCCGGCGTCCGATGGCGGCGAAGTCCTGGCGGACCGTCGTCAGCGGCGGAGGGAAGAACTCGGCCTCCGGGATGTCGTCGAAGCCGGCGACGGCCACCTGCGCGGGGGTACGGATCCCGCCCTCGCGCAGCGCCCGCAGGACACCGAGCGCCATCTGGTCGTTGGCGACGAAGACGGCCGTGACCGGTGTCGCCCCGCGTCGGGCCAGCGCGAGTCCTGCCAGTTCCTGCCCGGCCCGGTACCCGGACAGCGGGCTCCAGTCCCCCGTCAGTACACGCGGAGGCCGGATGCCGCTCTCCTCCAGGACGGCGCGCCATCCCGCGGTACGGGCCTCGCTCTCCAGCCAGTCTTCGGGACCTGCCACGTGCCAGACGTTCCGGTGCCCGGCCGCGAGCAGGTGCTCCGTGACCATGCGGGCGCCGAGCTCCTGGTCGAGGGAGACCCCTGGCAGGTCGAGCTGGTGACCGCCCTCCACCGTGACCACGGGGAAGGGCGCGTCCAACTCGGCGAGCGCCTGCACGTGCGAGCGCTGCGGGGTGATGGCGACGACACCCTCCACACCCCAGGCCGCGAGATGGTCGATGGCGCCCTTGAGCCCCTGCCCCCGCCCCTCGCCGGCGCGGAGACTGACGGTCGAGACGAGGTAGCCCGCCTCCCGGGCCGCCTCCTCCAGGCCGGTCAGGGTGCTGGCAGGGCCGTACAGGGCGGTGTTGACGGCGATGACGCCCAGCGTCCTCGTACGGCGCGTCACCAGGGCGCGCGCGGCCGAGTTGCGGCGGTAGCCCAGCCGCTCGATGGCCAGGGTGACCTGCTCCCGAGTGGCCGCGCGCACGTTGGGGTGATCGCTCAGCACCCGGGAGACGGTCTGGTGGGAGACCCCCGCCTCGCGTGCGACGTCGGCCATCGTTGGCGGGCGGCGGACGTCTTCCGCGGGATGCACCACGTTCGCCTCCCTTCTCCCTGCGAGCGGCTGTGTATCGGTACGAGAAAAACCTTAGCGCCTCTTGTATCACGCCGTTGTGAGCGCTAACAATCAAGCTCGACCGGGGCGCGACGCCCCGGCGACCCAGCCGGAACGGTGCCGTCCCGGTGGTGCGAGGACGCGCGCTGCCGTCGGGCCCGTCCCCGGTCGGAGCCGCCCTCGACGACGGGATGGGTAACGCCCATGAAGAAGTTCCGATCCGTATCCGCCCTCCTGGCCGTGACCACCGGCAGTGCCCTGCTCCTGACCGGCTGCGGGCAGAACAGCGAGGGCGGCAGCCGGGAGTCCAAGGACAAGAAGGACCTCACCATCGGCATCGCCATGCCCACCAAGTCCTCCGAGAGGTGGATCGCCGACGGCCGGAACATGACCGCGAGCCTGGAGAAGGCCGGCTTCTCCACGACCCTGCAGTACGGCGAGGACGACCCCGACCAGCAGGTCGCCCAGATCGAGAACATGATCACCCAGGGCGTCGACGCCCTGGTCGTGGCCGCGATCAACGGCGAGGCGTTGTCCAACGTTCTCCAGCAGGCGGCGGACGCCCACATCCCGGTGATCTCCTACGACCGGCTGATCCTGGGCTCCCCGCACGTCGACTACTACGCCTCCTTCGACAACGAGAAGGTCGGCGAGCTCCAGGCCGCGTACATCGTCGACAAGCTGGGACTGAAGGGCGGCTCGAAGAAGGGGCCCTTCAACATCGAGCTGTTCGCCGGGTCCAACGACGACAACAACACCAGGTACTTCTTCAACGGCGCCATGAAGGTGCTCAAGCCCTATCTCGACAAGAAGCAGCTGGTCGTGCGCTCCCAGCAGACCCAGCTCAACCAGGTCACCACGTTGCGCTGGGACGGCGGGACGGCGCAGAAGCGCATGGACGACCTGCTGACCTCCTCGTACTCCACGGCCCGGGTCGACGCCGTGCTGTCCCCCTATGACGGCATCTCCATCGGCATCCTGTCCGCCCTGAAGTCCGACGACTACGGGAGCGCCGCCAAGCCCCTGCCGGTCGTCACCGGCCAGGACGCGGAGGTCGCCTCCGTGAAGTCGATCATCGCGGGCCAGCAGACGCAGACCGTCTACAAGGACACGCGCGCGCTCGCGCAGGTCGCCTCTGAGATGGTGGCCGCCGTCCTGGCCGGCAAGAAGCCCGCGATCAACGACGACACCACCTACGACAACGGAAAGAAGGTGGTCCCGGCCTTCCTGCTCGACCCGGTCAGCGTCGACAAGTCGAACTACCGGAAGGTCCTGGTCGACTCCGGCTACATCGACGCCGGCGCCCTGCGGTGACCCCCGCCGCGCCCCATACCCCCGGCCTCCCCGCTTCGTCCCCGGCCGGCCCCGTCCTCGAGGCCGGCCCCGTCCTGGAGATGCGGTCCATCGGCAAGACCTTCCCCGGAGTCAGGGCACTCTCCGAGGTGACCCTGTCCGTGGAGCGCGGCGAGGTGCACGCCCTGTGCGGAGAGAACGGTGCCGGGAAGTCGACCCTCATGAAGGTCCTGTCCGGCGTCCACCCGCACGGGACCTACGAGGGCGAGATCCTCTTCGACGGCGAGCCGTGCCGCTTCAAGGACATCAGGGCCAGCGAGCAGCACGGCATCGTCATCATCCACCAGGAGCTCGCGCTCGTCCCCCACTTGTCGATCGCCGAGAACCTGTTCCTCGGCAACGAACCGTCCCGGCACGGGATCATCGACTGGCACGAGGCACTGCGCCGTGCGTCCGAACTGCTCGGGCGGGTCGGGCTCGACGAACACCCCGAGACCCGGGTCGCCGACATCGGTGTCGGCAAGCAGCAGCTCGTGGAAATCGCGAAGGCGCTGGCGAAGGACGTCCGCCTGCTGATCCTCGACGAGCCGACCGCGGCGCTCAACGACGAGGACAGTGCCAAGCTGCTGCGGCTGATGCGGGAGCTGAAGAGCCAGGGCATCACCTCGATCCTCATCTCGCACAAGCTGAACGAGATCGCCCGGATCGCCGACTCCGTCACCGTCCTGCGTGACGGGCGCACCATCGAGACCCTCGACGTCACGGACCCGGCCACCACCGAAGAGCGCATCATCCGCGGCATGGTGGGACGGGACCTCGACAGCCGCTTCCCCGACCGCACGCCGTACGAAGGCCCGGCCGGCACCGAGTCCGTCCTGGAGATCCGGGACTGGACCGTGCGTCACCCGCTCGACCGCGGCCGCAGGGTGGTCGACGGGGTCTCGCTCCAGCTCCACCGCGGGGAGATCGTCGGGATCGCGGGACTCATGGGGGCCGGCCGGACCGAACTCGCCATGAGCGTCTTCGGCCGCTCGTACGGCCACTACGAGCGCGGCACGGTACTCAAGGACGGCCGCGAGGTGCGGACACGTACCGTCCCCGAGGCGGTCTCCCACGGCATCGCGTACGTCACCGAGGACCGCAAGCACTACGGGCTCGACCTCGGCGACTCCGTGAGCCGGAACATCTCCCTCGCCTCCCTCGGCGCGCTCGCCCGCCGCGGAATCGTGGACGGTCACGAGGAACGCAAGGTGGCCGAACGGTTCCGGCGGATCATGAACATCAAGGCTCCGAACGTCCTCGAACCGGTCGGCCGCCTTTCCGGCGGCAACCAGCAGAAGGTCGTCCTCAGCAAGTGGATCCTCGCCGGACCGGACGTCCTCATCCTCGACGAACCCACCCGCGGAGTCGACGTCGGGGCCAAATACGAGATCTACACCGTGATCGACCGGCTCGCCGCCGAGGGCAGGGCCATCCTCCTCATCTCCTCCGAACTGCCCGAACTGCTCGGCATGTGCGACCGCATCTACACCATGGCCGCCGGACGGCTGACCGGCGAGGTCACCCGTGAAGGCGCCACCCAGGAGGTGCTGATGCGGCACATGACCCAGGACACCCCCGCGCCTCCCGCGGTCACCGCAGACTCCGCCTCCAGCGAAGGACACCAGGCATGAGCACCGAAGTCGGTACGACGACGACCGCCCCGGCGCCACCGGGCAGCGCATCCCCCTCCAGCGGGACACCGGTGGTCCGGGTACTCCTGGACGGCGTCCGGCGGAACATGCGCCAGTACGGGATGCTCTTCGCCCTCGGCCTGATCGTGCTCCTGTTCCAGATCTGGACGGGCGGCGACCTCCTGCTGCCGCGCAACGTCTCCAACCTGGTGCTGCAGAACAGCTACATCCTCATCCTGGCCATCGGCATGATGATCGTCATCGTCTCCGGGCACATCGACCTGTCGGTCGGCTCCCTGATGGCCTTGGTCGGCGGCATCGGAGCGGTGCTCATGGTCGAGCACCAGGTCTCCTGGCCCGTCGCGGTGCTCCTCACCCTGCTGCTCGGCGCGGTCGCCGGCGCGCTCCAGGGATTCTTCATCGCGTACGTCGGCATACCGTCGTTCATCGTGACCCTGGCCGGCATGCTGCTGTTCCGCGGGCTCACGGAGATCTTCCTCAAGGGCCAGACGCTCGGCCCCTTCCCGGACGGACTGCAGAAGATCGCCAACGGCTTCCTGCCGGAGGCGGGGCCGCAGACCGACTACCACAACCCGACCCTGCTCCTCGGCGTGGGACTGATCGCCTACGTGGTCTTCCAGGAGGTGCGGGACCGTCGCCGTCAGCGGGAGTTCGCCCTGGAGACGCTCCCGGCCGGCCTGTTCGCCCTCAAGGTGACGGCTCTGGTCGCCGCGGTCCTGGTCACCACGCTGCTGCTCGCCAGTTACAAGGGCGCCCCCGTGGTCCTCCTGATCCTCGCGGTGCTGCTGGTGGCCTTCGGATACGTGATGCGCAACGCGGTGATCGGCCGCCACGTGTACGCCATCGGGGGGAACCTGCCCGCGGCGAAGCTGTCCGGGGTCAAGGACAGGAAGGTGACCTTCACGGTGTTCCTCAACATGGGAATGCTCGCGGCGCTCGCCGGGCTCGTCTTCGCGGCGCGCTTCAACGCGGCCTCACCCAAGGCGGGCGTGAACTTCGAACTGGAGGCCATCGCCGCCGCGTTCATCGGCGGGGCGTCGATGAGCGGTGGCGTCGGAACCGTTCTGGGGGCGATCATCGGCGGCCTGGTCCTCGGCGTGCTCAACAACGGCATGAACCTCGTCGGGGTGGGCACCGACTGGCAGCAGGTCATCAAGGGCCTGGTGCTCCTCGCGGCGGTCGGCTTCGACGTGTGGAACAAGCGAAGGGCGGGCGCCTGACACCGCTCCGGACACGGCTGTGCCCGCCGGCCTCCGTCGGCGGGCACAGCCGTGTCGGCGTGTTCGTACGCAGGCGGGCTCGGCCGGAGGTCATGCCGCCCGGCGGGATCCGCCGAAGAGCCGTTGGAGGAGGATGAAGACGAACAGCAGGCCGCCGATGACGATGCGCGTCCACCATGAGCTGAGCGTGCCCTGGAAGTTGATGACGGTCTGGATCAGACCGAGGGCCGTCACGCCCAGTGCGGTCCCCAGGACGAAACCGGAGCCCCCGGTCAGCACTGTCCCTCCGATGACTGCGGCCGCGATGGCGTCGAGTTCCATGCCGCCGGCGTGCAGGGCGTAGCCGGACAGCATGTAGAGCGTCAGCAGCAGACCGCCGAGGGCGGAGCACAGGCCGCTCACGGCGTACACCGCGACCTTGGTGCGGCCCACGGGGAGGCCCATGAAGCGGGCCGAGGACTCGTTGCCGCCCAGGGCGTAGACGGTGCGGCCGAAGCGGGTGTGGTGGAGGACGACGAAGGCGAGCGCCAGCACGGCCAGGGCGATGACCACGGCGGGTGAGACGAACAGGCCGCCGGGCAGGAGCACTCGCGTCTGGGCGATCCGCGTGGTCGTCGGGTCGGTGAGGGAGATGGACTCGGTGCTGATCGTGTAGCAGAGGCCGCGGGCGAGGAACATGCCCGCCAGGGTGACGATGAAGGGCTGGATCTCGAAGGTGTGGATCACCCAGCCCATGAGGGCGCCTCCGGCTGCTCCGACCAGCAGGACCAGTGGCACCGCCAGGGCGAGCGGGAGGCCGTTCCGTTCGACGAGCCAGGCCGTCAGCATGGTCGACAGGGCCACCACGGAGCCGACCGACAGGTCGATTCCGCCGGTGAGGATGACGAACGTCATGCCGATCGCGACGACGAGCAGGAAGCTGTTGTCGATGAGGACGTTGAGCAGGACCTGCGCGGAGAAGAAGCCCTCGTACCGCAGGGAGCCGACCGAGAACATGGCGATGAGCAGGGTGGCCGTCACCATGAGCGGCACGTGGGCGGCATGCCGTACCGGGAACCGCCGGAGCGGACTGGTGAGGGAGCTGACGATGGTGCTCACGGGTGGACCTCCTGCTGGCGGGATCCCACGTCACCGGCCGCGGGACCCGGGGGCGGGGCGGCCGCTCGGTGACGGTGCGAGAGTCGCGCGCGGAACGCGGGCGACTGGACGAGACATACGACGATGACGACCAGGGCCTTGAAGACGAGAGTGGTCTCCGGCGGTACCCCGAGGGTGTAGATCGTGGTCGAGAGGGTCTGGATGATCAGCGCGCCGAGCACCGTACCGCCGAGGGAGAAGCGGCCGCCCGTCAACGCGGTGCCGCCGATGACGACGGCGAGGATCGCGTCCAGCTCGATCCAGAGGCCCGCGTTGTTCCCGTCGGCGCTGGACACGTTCGAACTGATCATCAGGCCGGCCACCGCGGCGCACACGGCGCTGACGACGTAGACCACGACCAGGAGCCCGGTCGCCCGGATGCCGACGAGCCGGCTCGCGACCGGGTTGCCTCCCACCGATTCGAGGAGCATGCCGAGCGCGGTCCGCCGGGTGACGAGGGAGGTGACGGCGACGGCGGCCGCGGACAGCAGGACGGCGAAGGGGAGGGTGAGCCAGTACCCGCCGCCGATCATCTTGTAGGCGCTGCTGGACACGCTGATGATCTGGCCGTCGGTGATCAGCTGGGCCACGCCCCGCCCCGCCACCATGAGGACCAGTGTGGCGACGAAGGGCTGGACGCCCAGCCGGGCCACGAGGAAACCGTTCAGCAGCCCGATCACGGCGGCGACGCCGAGCGCCACGGTGATCGCCGACGTCACGGTGGCCGGGCTGCCGGGGTCTTGCGCGGTGGCGATGTGCTCGCACGCGAGCGCGCCGGCGATGGCCACCGTCGAGCCGACCGAGAGGTCGATGCCCCGCGTCGCGATGACCAGTGTCATGCCGAGCGACACCAGGACCAGCGGGGCGCCGAACTGGAGTATGTCGATCAGGCTGCCGTACAGGTGTCCGTTCTGGACGCGGACGGCGAAGAAGTCGTGGGTGAGTGCGACGTTGCCCAGCAGCAGGGCCGCCAGGACGGTGGCGGGCCAGAAGAGGCGGTGTTCGGTGAGCTGCCGGGCGCCGGACGCCGGGGCCGGACGTCCCCCGGCGCCGGTGTCGTCGAGTGGTGTCATGAGGTGGCTCCGGTGGCGATGGTGCCCAGGATCCGGTCGGGCGTCAGGGTCGGGTCGTTGGGGAGGGTGGCGACGATCCGGTGATCGCGCAGGACTGCCACGCGGTGGCTCAGCCGCAGCACTTCCTCGAGCTCGGCGGAGATGAAGAGAACCGCGGTGCCTGCCGTGGCCAGCCGGGCGACCAGTTTCTGGATCTCCGTCTTGGCGCCGATGTCGATGCCCCGGGTGGGTTCGTCCAGGATCAGCAGCTCGGGGTCGGTGAGCAGCCACCGCGCGAGCAGCACCTTCTGCTGGTTGCCTCCGCTGAGGTTGCGGACCTGCGCCTCGGGGTCGGCCGGGCGGATGTCGAGGACCTCGGTCCACCGGGCGGCGATCTCGTCCTGCCGGGTGCGGGAGAGTGGTCTGGCCCAGCCGCGTGCCGCCTGGAGGGCGAGCACGATGTTCTCGCGGACCGTGAGTTCGCCGATCAGGCCCTCCGCCTTGCGGTTCTCCGAGCAGAAGGCGATCTTGTGGGCGATCGCGGCGCGCGGCGAGCGCAGGGCGGCACGCTCGCCGTCGATCCGGAGCTCTCCTCCGTCGGCGTGGTCGGCTCCGAAGAGCAGCCGGGCGGCCTCGGTGCGTCCGGAGCCGAGGAGCCCCGCCAGGCCGATGACCTCGCCGCGGCGGATGTCCAGGTCGTACGGCTGGATGGAGCCGGCCCGGGCGAGTCCGCGGGCGCTCAGGAAGGGGGCGTCCGCGGACTCGGGGACGGCGGCGGCGCCGGTGTGGGAGGTCTCGGCCAGTTCGTCCAGGGTGCTCAGTTCGCCGCCGACCATGCGATGGACGAGGGTGACGGGCGTCAGCTCGTCGATCCGGTACTCGCCTTCGAGGCGGCCGTTGCGCAGGACGGTCACCCGGTCGCACAGGTCGAAGACCTGGTCGAGGAAGTGGGTGACGAAGAGGATCGCGACGCCCCGGTCCCGGAGGCGGCGCACCAGGGTGAACAGTTGGGCCACTTCGTCCCGGTCGAGGCTGGAGGTGGGCTCGTCGAGGACGAGGACCTTCGCCTTGACGTCCACGGCACGTACGATCGCGACCAGTTGCTGGACCGCGAGGGAGTACGCGCTCAGCGGCATGCGGACGTCGAGGTCGAGTTCCAGCTCGGTGATGAGCCGTGCCGCCCGCTGGTGGAGGGCCGACCAGTGGACCAGCCCGAGGCGTCTGGGCTCACGGCCGATGAGGACGTTCTCGGCGACCGAGAGGTTGGGGCACAGGTTCACCTCCTGGTAGACCGTGCTGATTCCGGCGTGTTGTGCGTCCAGTGGTTCGGCGAACCGCCGGGGGCCGCCGTCGAGGGAGATCGTTCCCGCGTCGGGCGGGTGGACTCCGGTGAGCACCTTGATGAGAGTGGACTTGCCGGCGCCGTTCTCGCCCATGAGCGCATGGACTTCGCCCGGGAAGAGGCGCAGGTCCACGCCGTCGAGGGCGACGACGCCGGGGAACGCCTTGCGGATGCCGCGGGCCTCCAGGACCGGCCGGTCGGTGCGGTGGGGTGTGCGAGGGGTGGGTGGGGCTGCCATCCGCCCTCCTCTCCTGAGGGACCGGGGCGGCGTGCGGGCCGCTCCCGGTCTGGTGGGCGGAAGGTCAGTACTGCCGGCCCGGCAGGGCGGCCGCGGCCTGGTCCTGGGTGAAGACGCCCTCCTTGACCTCGACCCGCTGCGGAACGCTCTCCCCCGCCGCGACCTTCCTGGCGAGTTCCATCAGCTGGTCGCCGAGGAGCGGGTTGCACTCGACCACCACGTTGATCTTCTTCTCCTGCATGGCGACGAAGGCGTCCTTGATGCCGTCGACGGAGATCACCTTGATGTCGAAGCCCGGCTTCCTGCCCGCCTCCTCGATGGCCTGGATGGCGCCGAGGGCCATGTCGTCGTTGTGGGCGTACAGGACGTCGATGTCCTTGTGGGACTTGAGGAAGGCCTGCATGACCTCCTTGCCCTTGGCTCGGGTGAAGTCCCCGGTCTGGGAGGCGACGACCTTGAACTTGGGGTCGCCCTTGATGGCGTCGGCGAAGCCCGCCTTGCGGTCGTTCGCGGGTGCGGAGCCGGTGGTGCCCTGGAGCTCGACGAGGTTCACCGGCGCGGAGGTGCCCTCGTACTCCTTCACGAGCCACTTGCCGGCCTCCTGGCCCTCCTTGACGAAGTCGGAGCCGAGGAAGGTGCGGTAGAGGGAGGTGTCCTGCGAGTCGACGGCGCGGTCGGTGAGGATGACCGGGATGCCGGCGTTCTTGGCCTCCTTCAGGACGGTGTCCCAGCCGGACTCCACCACCGGCGAGAAGGCGATGACGTCCACCTTCTGCTGGATGAAGGTGCGGATCGCCTTGATCTGGTTCTCCTGCTTCTGCTGCGCGTCGGAGAACTTCAGCGTGATGCCGGCCTTTTCGGCCGCCTCGCGAACGGACTTGGTGTTGGCGGTGCGCCAGCCGCTCTCGGCCCCCACCTGGGCGAACCCGAGCACCAGCTTGCCGTCGGAGGAGCCCTTGCCGGTGCCGCCGGTGGTGCCGGTGTCCGCGGGCTCGGTGGTGCAGGCGGTCAGCACACCGCCGACCAGGGCGGCGACGGCGATGATGCGGAGGGCTCTGTGGGCCATGTCGTGGTTCCTCTCGGGACGTACGTCGTACCAGGCGGTGCTCTGAAGGAGGCGGGCCCGGTGAAGGCGTGGCTGCGCAGGGGTGGTCGTACCGGCGGGGAACGGAGTGAAGCGTGGGCCCCGATGACCGGTAAGCCGGCGAACGCGAGACATTGTGAGCGCTAACAGACTTGTAACTCAAGGGCTCTTACCGCTGTTACTCGTTCTTGATGCAGAGGAGCGAGTCCGCGGCGACGTACCGGAAGGCCGCCAAGTCGAGGGAAGTCGACGACCATCACGGGACCTCGGCCCTGCCACGGGCCACGCGACTCCGGCGACCCCAGGGGCCCCACCGCCGCACACGGATCCGACGCGATACCCCCACAGGGAGCATCGACTACCAGCAGTTGTGAGCGTTAACATGAAGGAGGGCCCCGAGACGCAAGGCCGGCCGCGGGACGGGCTGCCGTCAGGCGCTGGCGCGGGTGACCAGACGCGTGGGGAGGATCAGCGGGGTGGGTGCCTGCCCGTTGACGAGAGCGACGAGCATGCGCGCCATCTCACGGCCGAGACCCTCCACGGGCTGGTGCACCGTGGTCAGCGGCGGGTCGGCCATCCGGGCCACGGCCAGGTCGTCGAAGCCGATCACGGCGACGTCGTCGGGGACGCGTCGACCTGCGTCACGCAGCGCACGCAGCGCTCCCACCCCCATGTTGTCGCTGGCGGCGAACACCCCGTCCAGGTCCGGGTGCCGCGCCAACAGCGCGGCCATGGCGGCCGCTCCGCTCGCCTCGGTGAAGTCACCGGCCTCCGGTGGGTACGGTTCGAGCCCCGCCGCCAGCATGGCGTCCCGGTAGCCGCGGTGACGAGCGCGCCCCACCGCGGTATCCGGCCGCCCGCAGATCGTCGCCACCCTGGTCCGGCCGAGCGAGATCAGGTACTCGGTCGCCGCGCGCGCGCCTCCGAGGTTGTCGACGTCGACGTACCATCGCGGGTCCAGACCGACCGGGCGCCCGCCGAGCACCACGGGAATCTCAGCGTCTTCCGCCATCCGGGCCAGCGGATCGTCCTCGCGCAGCGCCATCAGCATCACCCCGTCGGCCCCCTTGGACCGGAGAAGCCGTGCCACGCGCCCCCGCCCCCGGTCGGAAGCGGCCAGACACAGCATCAGGTGCAGGTCGGCGTCTTCCAGTGCGGCCGAGGCACCCACGATCACCTGGGCGAAGAACGGGTCCGCGAAGATCGCCGGGTCCTCTCCCGAGATCACCAGGGCGGCCGCCCCGGTCTGACGGGTCGCCAGCGCGCGAGCGGTCGGATGGGGAACGTAACCGAGGCGGTCGACTGCCCGTTCGACCGCCTCCCGTTTGGCGCGGCTGACGTGCGGGGCGTTGTTGAGCACGCGGGAGGCCACCGACCTTGAGACTCCGGCGAGTTCGGCCACCTCGTCAAGCGTCGACTGCCGTCGCGGCACACCTTCGGCCATGATCCGCCTTCCCTTCGCGGCCTGCCCGCCCGGAAGACTGGAAGCGCTTCCAGTTCCAGCACTGTAAAGCCTTCTTGCCGTCGCGTGAAGTGCCGTTTGAAACGCGCCCACTTGACAGGCTCAACAGGGCGTCACACGATACCGGCCGCACCTCAGGCCAGGAAGCAACCTACTGGTACCGCTTCCAGTGGGAGCGCTTCCACCATGCAGGGTTCCGTACCACCGCACTTCCTCAGTGCGCCGCCCGCGCTCGGGACGAGAGCGTGCGGCGCGTCCGCCCGTCAGGAATCGAGGTACCGCCATGCGCCACCGAATCCGCGCCCTCACGGCAGCCTTCCTCGCCCTCCCGCTGGCCCTGGCCGTCGCGCCGTCCGCCCAGGCGGCCGATCCGACCACCATGACCAGCGGGTTCTACGTGGACCCGAACTCCAGCGCGAAGCAGTGGGTCGCCGCCAACCCGGGTGACGGCCGGACGCCCGCCATCAGCGCGTCCCTCGCCGACACCCCCATGGCCCGCTGGTTCGGCTCCTGGAGCGGCACGATCGGCACCGCGACGGGCGCGTACGTCGGCGCCGCGGACCAGCACGACAAGCTGCCCGTCCTGGTCGCGTACAACATCTACCTCCGCGACTCGTGCGGCGGGCACTCCGGCGGCGGAGCCTCATCGGCTTCCGCCTACGCGACCTGGATCGCGCAGTTCGCCGGCGGGATCGCCCACCGCCCGGCCGTCGTCGTCCTCGAACCCGACTCCCTCGCGGACTACGGCTGCCTGAACCAGGCGCAGATCCGCGAGCGCCAGGGCATGATCAGCGGAGCTCTGGCGGAGTTCAACCGCCAGGCGCCCAACACCTGGGTCTACCTCGACGCCGGCAACCCCGGCTGGGTGAGCGCGGCGACGATGGCCCAGCGCCTGCACGGGGCCGGGCTCCGACAGGCACACGGCTTCTCCCTCAACATCTCGAACCACTTCACCACCGCCCAGAACACGTCCTACGGCAACGCCGTCAACAGCGAACTGGCCGCCCGCTACGGCTACACCAAGCCGTTCGTCGTCGACACCAGCCGCAACGGCAACGGCGCCAACGGCGAGTGGTGCAACGCGGCCGGCCGCCGCATCGGCACGCCCACCCGGCTGGGCGGCGGCGCCGAGATGCTGCTGTGGATCAAGGCCCCCGGCGAGTCCGACGGCAACTGCGGCGTGGGGACCGGCTCCACGGCCGGCCAGTTCCTCCCCGAGGTCGCCTACAAGATGATCTACGGCTACTGACCTCCGGCTCCTTCCTGCGGCCCGGACCCCGCCGCCCCCGGACCGGGCCGCAGGCCCCACCGCCCCTCCTCCCCCCTTCCCCTTCTCCCCCTCCGACCAGGAGCCCTCATGAAGCCACGCAGCCTCCGGCGCCGTGCGGCCGCCGCCCTCGCGGCGCTCGCGGCCTGTGCCGCCCTCACCGCGACGCAGGGACAGGCGCAGGCCGCGCCCGCCGCGGACCCGCTCACCCCGGCCACGAAGTTCTACGTGGAACCGCGCAGCAAGGCCGCCGCGCAGGCGCTCACCGACCTCGGGAACGGCGACTTCACGAACGCCGTGAACATGGCCAGGCTCGCGAGCTGGCCGCAGGCCGAGTGGTTCACCGAGGGCACGCCCGACGAGGTCCGGGCCAAGGCGAGAAGCCTCGTCCGCGCAGCCGGGGTGGTGAACCGGACCCCCGTCCTGGTCGCCTACAACGTGCCGGGCCGGGACTGCACCCAGTACTCCGGCGGCGGCGCCGCGACCTCCGCCGCCTACCGGCAGTGGATCGACGCCTTCGCCACCGGCATCGGCGACGGCAAGGCCGTCGTCGTGGTCGAGCCCGACGGCCTGGCCCTCCTCCCCAGTGACTGCGGTCCGGGCGCGGACCCGACCGGCGAACTCACCGCGGCCCGCGTCGCCGACGTCGCGTACGCGGTCAGGACCATCAAGGCCAGGGCCCGCACCGCGGTCTACCTCGACGCGGGCAACGTCCTGTGGCGGCCCGTCGGCGAGATGGCGCGGCGCCTGCTCGACTCCGGCATCCAGAGCAGCGACGGCTTCGCCCTCAACGTGTCCAACACCCACCCCACCGACCACAACGCGCGCTACGGCACCTGGGTGGCGAAGTGCATGTGGTTCGCCACCGAGGGACCCGAGCACGCCCGCGGACGCACCGACTGGTGCGCCACCCAGTACTACTCGCCCGCCGCGCCCAACGACGGCGTCCCGGGCAACGCGGTCGACTCCGCCGACCCCGCCACCTGGCGCTGGACCGACGCCTGGTTCGACCGGACCGTGGGCACCCCGCCGGACGACGCGCTGCACCACTTCGCCATCGACACCAGCCGCAACGGCCTGGGCGCCTGGACCCCGGAGCCCGGCAAGTACACGGGCGACCCGGAGATCTGGTGCAACGCGCCCGGCCGCGGCCTCGGCCCGCGCCCGACCGCCGACACCGGCGTACCGCTCGTCGACGCCTACCTGTGGATCAAGATCCCGGGCGAGTCCGACGGCAGCTGCACCCGCAACACCGGCGGCACGATCGACCCCGAGTACGGCATCGTCGACCCGCCGGCCGGCACCTGGTGGCCGGCCCAGGCCCACACCCTGGCCCGCAACGCGGCCCCCCGACTGACCTTCAACCGCTGACTGCGCTCGCGAGCTCGCGGAGCTCGGCCGCGGTCCGTTCCTTTCCGCCGAGGAACAGGAACAGACGCAGGCCCATGGACGACGGCGTCTATCGCCTGAAGCAGGCGAAAGGGGAAATCCGTGCTCCTGGTTGACTGATTCTCCGCTGGCCGCATGCAGATCCGCGCTGTTGGATGGGGTCGCACCCTGGCAACGCGAGCGGAGAGAGCCTTGACGATGACCGGGCACGGGAAGCCGGGCTGGTCGCCACCGGCCATGCATCCTCCGCGAGCATTCCCTCTGGGACTCAAGACAGTTGCACAGTAAGTCGATTCACTCACCACCGGCGGAATCACGAAGCTGCCGCAGAACGCACTGCTGCGGCTCCTCCCCGCCCACTTCCTGCACTGCGTCTTCCTCTCTTCGGTATCGCATCGGACGGCGGGCAATAGGCGCACACGACGGGAACTCGTACCCCTGGCCTCCGCCATCGGAATCACCACACCGGCCTTCCCGTGCCGGGACGGTCTCGTACGGAACAGCCCCCGTCTCGCACAGCTGGAGGCCCCGATGGAACCCTCCGCCCCACTCCCACCAGGAAGAAGGATCATGATGCACACCGTGATTTCGGCGGGGCGGATGGTAGCCACCCCCGGCGGGAAGGTGGTCCTCGACGGGGCCGTGCACGTCGGGCGTGGCGTGATCGTGGCCGCCGGTCCGCGCAAGGAAGTCGAGGCGCGGGTCGAACCCGCAGTTCCCCGCTTCCACTTCCCTGACGGCACATTGCTGCCCGGACTGATCGACGCCCACGTCCACCTCGCGCTCGACGCCGGTTCCGATCCCGTGGAGACCCTGCGCACCGCTTCCGACGCCGAGCTCCACGCGGGAATGGCGACGCGCGCGGAGCAGCTCCTCGCCACAGGGGTGACGACCGTACGCGATCTCGGCGACCGAGGAGGGCTGGCCGTCCGCCTGCGGAACGAGATCGCGGCAGGCCGGCTGCCCGGCCCGCGCATCCTCGCCGCCGGAACGCCGCTGACCGCACCCGGCGGCCACTGCTGGTTCCTCGGCGGGGAGGTCGAAGGCGAAGCCGCGATCCGCGCCGCGGTACGCCGCAATGCGGCAAGCGGTGTCGACCTCATCAAGGTGATGGCCACCGGAGGCGGCATCACCAAGGGCGGACCGCCCGTCTGGCAGGCCCAGTTCACTCCGCACGAGATGAGCGTCGTCGTGGAGGAGGCCCGCAGGGCCGGGCTTCCGGTGGCCGCGCACGCGCACGGTACGGAGGGCATCGCGGCCGCCGTGGCAGCCGGAGTCGACAGCATCGAGCACTGCACATGGATGGCACCGGACGGCTTCGACGTACGCAAGGATCTGGTGGCCGCCATGGCCGGCCAGGGCATCGCGGTCTGCCCCGCGGCCAGTCCCGACTGGCGGGGCTTCGCCGAGCGCTTCGGTCCGGAACGGGCCGAGGAGATGTTCGAGCGGATCCGGTGGATGGCGGAGAACGGCGTACCGCTCCTGCCCGGAACCGACGCCGGCGTTCCCCGCGCGGTCTTCGACGGCTTCGTCTCCAGCCTGGAGTTCTTCGAACACATCGGAATGACACCGGCCGAGATCATCGATCTGGCCACGGCAGGAGCGGCCACGGCCCTGGGCATCGCCCACCAAACCGGCCGCCTCACCCCCGGCCACCACGCCGACCTCCTCGTCGTCGAGGGCGACCCACTGACCGACCTGAGCGCCCTGCGCAGGGTCCGCCTGGTCCTGGCCCAGGGCCGGCCGTTCGGCACCGGCGCTGCGCCTTCTCCCTCGTCCGCTGTCCGGGGCCGGTAGGAGTACGCCTCCGACCATGCCTCAGGGCGTCGGCGCGGGTCACGGCGGCAGCCGACCGACCGGGCCCCCGCGGTCAGCTACTCGTGCCCCTCCCGCTCTCGTTGGAGCGCCTTCGCCGGACCCGCACCGTCCCCGGACAACCTCGTCCGGGCCCTGAGCGTCATACGAGCGTCACGAGTCACCGCCGCTTCTCCGTGGCCGGCCGTGGCTCTCACCAGCAGCTGAGCCTGCTGTCAGACGAAGAGCCAACAGTGGCCGTTCGCCAGGCCGCAGAGGCGGCATCCGCACTGCGCACGCTGGCGGAGACCGCCAGGGCGGCGGAAGCCGTCGGGGCTGGCAGGGTCCGCGATCAAGCGCTCGCCCGGGCGTACGGGAAGATCGACGGCTCGGACGGGGTCACCGGCGATGTGGCGGCCGGGCTGGCCACAGCCCATCTCGAAGCATGCCTGGTAGCCCACCCCGCCCCGGCGCAGACCGCCGACTGGCTGGTGGATCACTTCCCGAGCGACCTGAGCCACGCTACGGACATTTCCCTGTCCGAATGCACGGACGTCCTGAAGGCAACGGGAAACGCAGGCGCGCGAGCGCGCCTCGGCAGCCCTGCGCGAGAACCCCCAAAGACTGCCGCAGCGTGATCATGCGCTGTCATAAGATGACAGGGACAATCTCAGCGGCCCGCCGGGCTTCCGCTCCACGTCACGTGGACCCGAAGGACATGCCCCCACCCGCACGAGCTACTCCGTGCTGCCTGGGGGCGATTTCTTGCTGTTCCGTGAGTCCGCGGCGTCCTTGGCCAACCGCACTCGCCTTGAGGGACGGCTGGCGGAGCTGCTGAGCGAGAACTTCCTCCACAGGCACGGCCACAAGCCGCACGCTGCGGAGGTTCGCTCCTGGGAGCGGAGCATCCCCGCGCTCACCCACGCCCTGGTCGAAGCGGGTCTCGGTGAGGTCGAGATGCTGCTGGAGTACGGGCTGCCGCTGACGAGCAAGCGCGCGGACGTGATACTGGCCGGGGTGCATCCGGTTTCCGGCGAGCCGTCGTACGTCGTCGTGGAACTCAAGCAGTGGACCGAGGCCCAACCAGTGGACGACGAACCGCTGCGGTGCAGCGTGCCCTCCTACCGCGAGCCGGTACTGAACCCCATCGAGCAGGTACGGGGCTACTGCGACTACCTCGTCTCGTTCAACGGGGCTCTCGAGCAGAACCCCGGCTCCGTCACGGGAGTGGCCTTCCTGCACAATGCAGCCGAGGCCAGGGTCGCCGGGCTGCGCGAGGTCGAAGAAGACCACCGCGGTCGCATGTACACCGCTGATCAGCGCGGTGCGTTCCTCGACTACCTGCGCTCGAGGCTGGCCGCCAAGCCGGGCGCTGCCGCCGCCGACGACCTCCTGCAGGGCAGGGTTCGACCGTCCAGGCAGCTGATGGCCGTGGCTGCCGACGAGGTCCGCGACCGGGAACAGTTCGTGCTGCTGGACGAGCAGCGACTCGCCTACGAGACGGTGATGGCCGCAGTCCGCAAGGCCCACCGGTCGAACCGCAAGCAGGTGGTCGTTGTGACCGGCGGGCCCGGGTCCGGCAAGAGCGTGATCGCCCTGTCCGTGCTCGGTGACCTGTACCGGCGCGGTGTGTCTGCCCTCCACGCCACCGGCTCGCAGTCGTTCACGAAGACGATGCGCAAGGTCGCGGGCGCCCGCAAGCCCGAGGTCCAGCGTCTGTTCCGCTATTTCAACAGCTTCATGGAGGCCGAGCCGAACGACATCGACGTGCTCGTGTGCGATGAGGCACACCGGCTCCGCAGGACCTCCGCCAACCGCTACACCAAGGCCGCCTTGCGCACCGGGCGCCCACAGGTGGCGGAGCTGATCGACGCGGCCCGGGTCCCGGTGTTCCTCCTCGACCAGCACCAGGTGGTGCGTCCCGGCGAGATGGGCACCGTTGAGCAGATCAGGCGGGCTGCGGCCGAGCAGGAAGTGGACTTCACACTGGTGGAGCTGGACAGCCAGTTCCGGTGCGGAGGCAGCGACGCGTACGTGCTCTGGGTGACCGGTCTCCTGGGCCTGGAGGGCGGGGTACCGGTCGTGTGGGAGCCGGACGGCAAGGTGCAGCTGCTGACGGTGGACAGCCCGCAGGAATTGGACGACTTCCTCAGCGACAAGCGCGCCCAGGGGTACGGCGCCCGGCTTTCCGCCGGCTACTGCTGGAAGTGGACCACCAAGATCACTCCAGCGATGACGGCGCTGCCCGCGGACGTGGTCATCGGCGACTGGTCGAAGCCGTGGAACCTGTACGGGGACCGATCCCTGCTGGGCGCACCGCCGGCTCCGCTCTGGGCCACTGATCCCGCGGGCTTCGGCCAGGTCGGCTGTGTCTACACCGCCCAGGGCTTCGAGTACGACTGGTCGGGCGTGATCATGGGTCCGGACCTGGTCTGGCGGACAGACCGCTGGGTGGTCGACCGCACCGCCTCGAAGGACCCCTCCTTCACGAAGGCGACGCCTGACGAGGACATCGACCGCCTGATCCGCAACACGTACAAGGTACTCCTGACCCGCGGCATGATCGGAACGGTCGTCTACTCGACAGACCCTGAAACACGCGAGAAGCTCCGTTCGCTTATTCCCTGAGCCACGGCCACGGTCAGCGGATAGCATGATCCCGCTGCGCACCTTCCCGGAGGGTACGAGGCTGCGGTTCATGCAAGAGGCCGAACAGGCTGTCGGTAACGAATGGTTGTGCCCGTCGTGTGGCGACACACGACGCGAGCGTGGCTGCCCGGTAGGGCGCCCCCTGCCATTCCGAACTCACAACCTGGAGTGGCCGTATGACCCCCGTCGAGTGCAAGCCTGCGCGTCGTGAGCGGATTCGCGGAATCCTGATCGACATCGCTGCCGGAGCCGTCTCCAGTCTTCTGGTGACGGCACTGACCGCGGTGGCAGACCTGTTCTTCTGAGCAGGTACGTGGCGGGCCCGGAGAGCCCGCCACCCCACAGCCCGATCCGCTGTCAGAACAGCCGGAGATCAGGGCCCGACGACTTCCTCCGCTTGTGCTTGCCTCTCCCGTTGGCGCGCGGCAGATGCGGTGTGCGAGCTTCCTTCGGAAGGTTGAACCAGGTGGGCCGAAGCCCGTGGATCTCCACCTGACCCACAAGCTTCTTCAGATACCTGCGGGTTTCCTCGTCCGTGGAGTACAGCACCGTCGCACGGCTCGCCCGGGTGAACAGCACGTGGTACGCCTGTCGGACCAACCGCGCGAAGTCGTCGTCGGCCACACTCGACGCGCTGACCTTCGGGTCCAGCGAACCCGGCACATCAACACGCTTGATGTCCGAATCGGGGCCTACCTTTCGCTCCTTTCCACGCTGGAACACCCACTGATCGCCACGGCGCACCATGTCATCGCCCATGATCACCCCGCACCAGTCCCATTCCAGGCCCTGCGCCGTGTAGACGCAGCCGATCTGGCCAAGGCCCTTGGGGTGGACGGACCAGATGTCCGACGGCGGCACCCCGCCCGCGCAGTAGCTCTCGCTCTTCGCGTTCCACGGCCGGTGCCAGTCCCCGATGCGGACATCGGCCTCCAGGCGCTTCTCCTCGCCCGCGGGCTCCGTCCAGGGCCAGCAGTACCCCGCGACCATGCGCGCGGACGCGCCGGCCCCGGCTTCCGTCAGGATGATCCGTTCGAGCTCCTCCGGGGTCTCCGCCACCTCGACGTGCATCAGTCCGTCCGGCCTCCAGGGCTCCGGCTTCTTGTCCGTCACGCCCAGGACTTCGCGCACCCAGCTGATGTACGAGCCACTGCCACCACAGCGGTACTGCTCGCGCAGTCCGTATTCGAGCAGGTCAGCACCGCGGCGCAGGGCCGCATCCCTGATCAGCGCGACGGTTCCGACTTCCTTTGGACGTACGGACTGGCCTTCGTCCAGAAAGAAGACCGTCAGGCGTGACGCGTCGAGGAGCTCGTCCACCTGCGGTCCCTTCCCCCAGATCTCCCGCTGCTCCGGCGTCCAGAACCGGTTCGTCGAGCGATCCCGCAGTCGATGCGCCTCGTCGCAGATCAGCACGTCCACCGGGGGCACCGTGGTGTGGACGAAGTTGCTGAAGTAGGTGAAGGTCTCCCTGAACTGCTTGTCCCCGTATCCGACGTGCTCCTGGATTGCCGCATTGAAGGCCCTGCTCCCGCTGGCGTACTTCACGGTGCGCCCCTGCGCCTCGAGCTGTGCCTTGACGTGCAGGCCGATGGCGCTCTTACCGGTACCGGCGCCACCCGTGACCAGGAAGACCACACGCCTCTCGTCGGGGACCAGCGCGGGATGCTCCGGGTCGGGCAGCACCTTGGCCGCCGCTTCGAGGATCTGGTCCGCGACCACCTTCTGGCGCCCGCGGAGGACGAAGACGGTGTCATCGCCTCGGGACCAGTTCATCGCATCGAGCAGCGGTGTGTTGCGCAGCCCCATGGTCTCCAACATGGTCACGGCCTCGGCCGCGCCGCCCTCGGCGTCGAAGCTCGCCCTGATGTCATCGAGGAGCTGGGCCCGCCGATCAGCCGTGTACACGCGTGCGTACGCGCCCGTGGGCGCGTCCACGCCGATCAGCGGACGCACCGAGTCGTCCGTGGCGTTGTGCAGGTAGGCGAATCCCCCGCACTCGAATTCGGTGTTCCTGAAGGGGCCCCTGTCGCTCGTGAACGCCTCGTAGTACTCGCGCAACTGCAGCGCGGGATGCTTCTTCGCCCCCATGCCCGCCACGTGGACCCAGTCCGCGGTTGCCTGTTCGATCCTGGTCACCGTCGACCAGCGCTTCAATTCGACGAGCTGCACGGAGGGCCGGTGCTCTTGCGGATGGCGGCCGACCAGCACGACGTCGATGAGCCGGGGTTCCGGCTGGTCGGACTCGTCCATGGTGGCGGCGCACTCGACGACCATCTCCACGTTCCCGCGGTCGGCGGCGACCAGATCGTTCGCAAGACTGATCAGACTCTCCGCCCAGGCCGAGCGCTCCGTGAGCGAGGCGTCCGAGCCGCGGAAGTAGCGCCAGCGCGCAGCGAGGTGCGGCACCATGTGGCGGCGCGCATGCAGGGTGAGCAGATCCTGCGCCGAAAGCTTCAGCAGGAGCATGGACACGAGGTGGTTCCCCCAGGGCACGAGTAGCTCGTGCGGGTGGGGGCATGTCCTCGCGGGGAAGCCCGTCGGGCCGCAATCTGTTCGGTGATCTTAGGGAAAGCATCGGCTGCGGCGTAGCACCGCCCCGGCCCGCGGCCGAAACCACGGCCCAGGGTGGCCGGATCGCACCCGGCCACCGCCCGGCAGCTCGCTGCCCGCTTCGTCGCAGCTGCCCCGGATGTCGCTGCCCACCGTTAGGATCTGCCGAGAGCTTCCCCCTCCGCCGGATGGCCGAGCCGGTCAGCTCTCAGCAGGAAGCGACGAAGCGGGGGCCGCACATGCGGGAAGGCCGGTGGACCACGGTCACCGAGTCCGAGTACGAGCACGAACACCGCGGCTTGGAGTCCATCCGCGAGAAGCTGCCCGACGCGGATCCCTGGCGGGCCTGGTCGAACTTCACCTTCACCGCGAACACCGGACACGTCCGCGAGATCGATCTCCTCGTCGTCGCCCCCGGCGGCGTCTGCATGATCGAGCTGAAGAACTGGCACGGCTCCCTGACCAGCGAGAACGGCACCTGGGTCCAGACCACGCCCACCGGTCGCCGCGTCACGCACGGCAACCCGCTGCATCTGGTCAACAAGAAGGCGAAGGAGCTCGCCGGGCTGCTCGGCCAGAACGGCAAGCGCGTCTGGGTCGCCGAGGCCGTCTGCTTCACGGCCAGAGACCTGCGCGTGCGGCTCCCCGCCCACGACGAGAACGGCGTCTACACGATCAGCGAGCTGGTCGCGATGCTGAACCAGCCCCCGCGCGACGAGCGCCGGCGTATCACCGCCATCGACTCCCGTGAGATCAAGGCCGCCCTGGAGCGGGTCGGCGTCCGCCCCAGCGACGCCAGGTACAAGGTCGGACCGTACGAGCTGAAGCGGAAGGCCTTCGACTCCGGCGAGACCTGGGCCGACTACCTCGCCGAGCACACCGAACTGCCCGAGGTCGCCCGCGTCCGCATCTACCTGCGCGAGCGCGGCTCGGACGCCTCGATCCGGCAGTCCGTGGAGAGCGCCGCCCGACGCGAGGCGGCCGTCCTGCGCCGCTTCCGCCACCCCGGTGTCGTCCAGCTCAAGCAGTACGACCCGTCCGGGCACGCCTGGGGCCCCGCCCTGATCTTCGACTACCACCCGCAGACCCTGCGCCTGGACGAGTACCTCCTCCAGTACGGGGAGAAGCTCGACATCCTCGGCCGCATGGCCCTCGTCCGGCAGCTCGCCGAGACGATGCGCTCCGCCCACTCCAGCCGCATCCACCACCGGGCACTCGCCGCCCGCTCCGTGCACGTCATGCCGCGCAACCGCGGCCGCGAGGGACAGGCCGTCGGCGAGGACGCGGCCTGGCTCTCCCCGCACCTGCAGATCTCCGACTGGCAGATCGCCACGCAGCGCAGCGGCGCGGGCAGCTCCGGCCAGGGCGGGACCCGCTTCGCCCCGACCGCGCTGTCGGCGATGCACCTGCCGGAGGGCTCCGACCCGTACCTCGCGCCCGAGCTGACCGCCCTCAATGCCGACCCGGTCTACCTGGACGTGTACGGCCTCGGCGTCCTCACCTACCTCCTGGTGACGGGCAAGGCCCCGGCCGCCAGCCAGGCAGAACTCCTGACGCGCCTCGAAGCGGGCGAGGGCCTGCGCCCCAGCTCGCTGGTGGACGGCCTCTCCGAGGACATCGACGACCTGGTGCAGGCGGCCACCGCCTACCGGCCCGGCCAGCGCCTCTCCACCGTCGACGAGTTCCTCGAGATGCTGGAACTCGTCGAGGACTCCCTCACCGCGCCCTCAGCGCCCCCGGCCCCGGAGGCCCCCGAGAAGGACCCGCTCGAAGCGGTCGCCGGCGACGTACTCGGCGGGCGCTGGCAGGTCCGGCGCCGCCTGGGCACCGGCTCCACCAGCCGTGCCTTCCTCGTACGCGACCTGGAGGCCGAGGAGCGCAAGACGCGGCCGTTGGCCGTCCTCAAGGTGGCGCTCTCCGACAGCCGGGGCGAGATCCTCGCCCATGAGGCCGAGGTGATGGGGCGGCTGCGTGCCGACTCCCGCGTCATCCGGCTCGTCGAGCCCGAACCGCTGAAGATCGCCGACCGTACGGTCCTCGTCCTGGAGTACGTGGGCGACGAACGGGAGGAGACCGGCGAGGGCGAGGAGTCCGGAACCCCCCGTGCCCGCCGCCGCGAGGAGACCGTGGCCCGCCAGCTGCGCGAGAGTGGCCGGCTCCAGATCGACCAGCTGGAGGCGTACGGCGACTACCTCTTCGGAGCCGTCGACTTCCTGGAGGGCGAGAGCGTCTGGCACCGCGACATCAAGCCGGACAACATCGCCATCCGCATCCGCCCGAACCGCACCCGCGAGCTCGTCCTCATCGATTTCTCCCTGGCCGGATATCCGGCGAAGGACTACGAGGCCGGCACGGAGGGCTACCTCGACCCGTTCATCGGGACGCTGACCCGCACCGCCTACGACTCCCACGCCGAGCGGTACGCGGTCGCGGTCACCCTGCACCAGATGGCCTCGGGCGAACTCCCCAAGTGGGGCGACGGCTCGGTGCTGCCCCGGATGACGGACCCGAAGCAGCACCCGTACCCGACCATCGCGAAGGACGCCTTCGAGCCCGCCGTGCGCGACGGCCTGGTCTCCTTCTTCGAGAGGGCCCTGCACCGGGATGCTGCCCGACGCTTCCCCGAGCTGAAGCCGATGCGGGACGCCTGGAAGAAGATCTTCCTGGACGCGTCGCAGACCGTCCCGTCCAGCCACCGCTCCCGCCACCCGGAGCCGGCGGAACATCCTGCCGCCGTCACCGGCCAGGCCACTATCGCGGACGCCGAACCGCTCACCGCGGAGCAGCAGCGCGAGCAGCTGGCGGCCGAGGTCACCCGCGACACCCACCTGTCGGCCGCCGGCCTCACCCCGGCCGCCGAGGCCTTCCTCTACGGCCTGGACGTCACCACGGTCGGCGAACTCCTCGACTACAGTCGCCGCAAGCTGCTCAACGCCCCAGGGCTGGGTGCGAAGACCCGCAGCGAGGTCCAGCGCCGCCAGCGCGAGTGGGGCGACCGCCTCCGGGAGTCGCCGGTCTCGCCGCTCACTCCGCGGGGCCGGGCCGAGGCCAAGGAGGAGCTGGCCCAGCTGTCCGGCACCGAGTCCGTGCTGCTCGGCGCCCTGGCCTCCGGTGAGAACGCCGGCGGCCTGTCCGGCTCCGCGCTGCGGGCCGTCAGCCTGGACACCCTGGCCACGATCTTCGTCCCGGAGCTCAACAACAACCGCTCGAACCACAACAAGGTCGAGACCGTACGCCTGCTCCTGCGCCTGCCCAACGCACAGGGCGACCTGCCGGACATCGGCGTCTGGCCCAAGCAGAAGGACGTCGCGGACGCCCTCGGCCTGTCTGCCGGCCGTATCCCGCAGCTCCTCAAGGAGGAGCGCAAGCGCTGGAAGAAGCACCCGGCGGTGCAGGCGCTGCGCGCCGAGATCATGGACCTCCTCTCCGACCTGGGCCGGGTCGCCTCCGCCGCGGAGATCGCCGACGCCCTCGCCGTACGCCGTGGCACGCAGCTCGCTGAGCGCGAGCAGCGGCGTGCGCTGGCGCTGGCCGCCGTGCGGGCGGTGGTGGAGGTGGAGCAGCTGGAGCCGGAGGAAGCCGAGTTCCAGCACCAGCCGAACCGGAAGGCGACGGAGGAGGCACTGGGCGCGGGCCTGCTGGCCCTGGACGTCCGCGAGGACGACGCCCCGGACACCCCCACGGCGCCGGGCCTGCTCGACTACGCCACCCGCCTGGGCAAGACGGCCGACCGGCTTGCCCGCCTCGAAACCCTCCCGACGGCGACGACGGTACTGAGCGAGCTCGGTTCCCTCACCCCTCCCCCGGGCTCGGTGGAGTGGGACGAACGCCGCCTGGTGGAGCTGGCCGCGGCCGCCTCCCTCAACGCGGCGGCGACGCCCCGCCTGGAGATCTACCCGCGCGACCTGTCCCTCGTACGGGCCCTTCGCCTCACCCAGGCCGGCCTGGTCCGCCTCATCCCGAACGTCCCGGAGGCCCGCCAGCCGGGTGTGACGAGCGAGGACGTCCACGAGCGCGTCCGGGCCCGCTTCCCCGAGCTGGTCCTGCCGGACTCCCGGGGCGGCCTCACCCACGAGCTCCCGACGGGCGGCCCGTTGACGAAGGCCCTCCGGGACGCCGGCTTCGACCTGACCTTGTCCACGCGCGAGGACACCAAGACCCTGCGCTACCTGCCGACCCGCATGGACAGCGCGTCCAGCTACCTGACGACCGGTGCCTGGCGCCAGGCCACGGATGTGGGCGCGGTGACCCGCTACGCGGACGACCCGGCGCTGGCGGCTGCCGTCCGCGCGAAGGAACGCCTGGCCGCGTCGGCCCGTCGCGACGGCTACCGCGTCCTGACCGTCCACCACCACCGCCCGGAGGAAGCGACGCGCGCCCTGTCCGCGGCGCCCATCGGCGCCCAGGCGGTCTCGGTGACGGCCCTCTTCCTGGAGGCGATGCACGCGCTCGCCCCGGAGGGCTTGAAGCCGACGTGGGAGACGCTGCTGAAAGCTGACGTGGCGGAGCCGGGCTCGCGCGGCGCGATGAAGTTCGCGGAGTACGCCCGGACGGCCTGGGGCACGGTGGAACCGCAGATCCGCACCCTGCTGGCCCCCACCGCCGGCACCGGCCCGGTCCTCCTGACAGAGGCGGCGGCCTTCGCCCGCTACGACGCGATGGGCGTCCTGGACCGCCTGGCGGAGGCAGCCCGCCAGGGCGGCCGCGGCCTGTGGCTCCTGGTCCCGCAGAGCGACCCGGCGAGGGAGCCGAAGCTGAGCCAGGTCGCGGTGGCGTACCAGGCGGGTTTGGGCGAGTGGATCGAACTTCCGGACTCGTGGGTCAAGGACGCGAGTACGAGCAGGACAGCAGTGACGGACGGAACCGAGGGAGACACCAAGTGATCGACCGCAAGGCCCTGTTGGAAGACCTCAAGAAGCAGGTCAAAGCGGTCGAGACGGACCTCGGAAAGCAGGTCAAAGCCGTCACGGAGGTAGGCACCCGCCTGCGCGCCGAATACGACCAGGCCCGCAAGCTGGGCCGCACGGCGGCGACGTGGAACTCCTGGCTGGACGAGCGCGTCACGCAGGTCGCTGTCGCCTGGGTCCTGGGCACGGTCTTCGTCCGCTTCTGCGAGGACAACGAACTCATCCCGGAGCCGTACCTGACGGCTCCGGACCCGGACCGCCGCGACCTGGCCCTGGCCCGGTACGAGGAATACGTGGCGAAGGACGCGGACCCGACCTTCCGCGGGTGGCTGGAGCGCGCGTTCGAGGAGCTGGGCGCCGGCCAGGCCGGCCGTCTGCTGTTCGACCGCAAGCACAACCCGCTCTTCCAGATCCCCCTGTCGCACGACGGGGCGCGGGATCTCATCGCGTTCTGGCGCGAGCGCGACGAGGCGGGCGTGCTGGTCCACGACTTCACGGACAAGCTGAACGAGGACGGCACGGAGGGCTGGGATACCCGCTTTCTAGGCGACCTGTACCAGGACCTGAGCGAGGCCGCCCGCAAGACCTACGCGCTCCTCCAGACCCCGGAGTTCGTGGAGGAGTTCATCCTCGACCGCACCATGGACCCGGCCGTCCGCGAGTTCGGCTACGAGGACCTGAAGATGATCGACCCGACGTGCGGGTCGGGCCACTTCGTGCTGGGCGCCTTCCGGCGCCTGGTGCGGCTGTGGGCCGAGGGCCAGCCGGGCAAGGACGCGCACGAGCGGGTGCGGGCAGCACTGGACTCGGTGCACGGCGTGGACCTGAATCCGTTCGCGGTGGCCATTGCCCGGTTCCGGCTGCTGGTGGCGGCGATGGCTGCGAGCGGGGCCCGAACGATGGCCGAAGCCGCGAAGTACGAGTGGCCGATTCACCTCGCAGTGGGCGACTCGCTGATCAAGGCTCGACAGTTGGAGCTGACACTGGGTGAGGACGAGGACGATGATCCGCTGACGTCGTTCACATACTCCACGGAGGATTTGAACGAACACCCTGAAATCCTGCAGCAGGGACGATATCACGTAGTTGCAGGGAACCCACCCTACATCACGGTGCGGGATAAGAATCTCAACGGACTGTATCGAGATCTTTATGACGCTTGCGGCGGAAAGTACGCCCTCTCCGTACCTTTCGCTCAGCGGTTCTTTGAGCTGGCTAGGCGCGGAGACGCACAGGGTCATGGATATGGCATGGTCGGACAGATCACCGCAAACTCCTTCACGAAAAGAGAGTTCGGCACGAAGCTTATCGAGTCATACTTCCGGCACAAGGTGGAATTGACCGAAGTCATCGACACTTCGGGAGCCTACATTCCAGGGCACGGGACACCCACAGTCATCCTTATCGGCAGGCGACGGGAGGGCAACGCGCGCTCCGAAACCATCCGGACCGTGCGAAGCATTCAAGGCGAACCGACGGCACCGGAACTGCCACACAAGGGCAAGGTTTGGCAAGCAATCACAGGCCAGATTGACGAACCCGGTTCAGTGAGCCAATGGGTCTCCGTCGATGATCTTGAACGCGAGCGCTACTTTGGCAAACAACCATGGATTCTCGCCGATGGAAGTTTGGAAACCATCGAACAGCTCCATTTGACATCACGGCAGACCTTGGCTTCGATTGCGGATTCCATTGGCTCCGCAGCCATCACCGGAGACGACGATCTGTACATCTATCCACACCCCTTGGCTAACGGAGTAAAATCCAAACTTTCTCGAATTCGCCCGTTTATTGAGGGCGATAAGGTTCGCGACTGGGGCGGCGAGCCGGCATCCTCTTGCATCTACCCGGTCAACCCCACCTCCGAAGAGCGCGAAGCTTTGGAAACAGGACCTCTTTGGTATGGACGCAAAGTACTGAGAGGTACCCTCTATTTTGGCAAGACGAAAGAGCAGCGGGGTATGGCATGGTCAGACTACGCATTCTCTAAGCAGGACCGGCTCGATTCTCGCTGTCTGTTGTCATTTGCTTTCGTGTCAACACACAATCACTTCACATTGGACCGCGGAGGGAAGGTATTCAACAAATCAGCCCCTGTGATCGCACTTCGCGCTGAAGCGAGTGACGAAGAGCGCCTGCAAATTCTCGGGCTACTCAACAGCTCAACCGCAGGCTTCTGGATGAAGCAGGTCAATTACGGCGGCGGAGGCGATCCTGTCGGGGGGGACGGCGCGCGTGTCAGTTCCCAACCATGGTCGGAACGCTACCAGTTCAACTCGGGTGTTCTCCTGGAATTCCCCCTACCGTCCAGTTACTCCACCATCACACTTGGGGCCTCTCTGGATTCCCTCTCCCAGCAGCTGGCGTCCACCAGCCCCGCAGCAGTGGCGACTGACGTCACGTCCATCGCATCCACTCTGCGCACAGCCAGAACCAATTGGCTGGCAATCCGCGCACGAATGATCTCCCTTCAGGAAGAGTTGGACTGGCAAGTCTATTCTCTGTATAACCTACTGCCCGAGGACCTGCGGGTGTCCGATGACCCCGCCGATCCCGCCATTCCTGAGCTCGCTCTCGGTGAGCGCGCCTTCGAGATCGTGCTGGCACGACGAGCTGCCGCAGGCGAGGCCAGCGACGAATGGTTCAAGCGGCACGGGTCCACGCCCATCACCGAGATTCCTACACATTGGCCTGCCACGTACCGCGAGGTTGTTCAGAAGCGGATCGACGCCATCGAGTCAAGCCGAGCCATCGCCATGGTCGAGCGGCCGGAGTACAAGCGGCGCTGGGCCACCGAGGGGTGGGACGCACTTCAGGAGAAGGCGCTTCGGTCCTGGCTGCTTGATCGGATCGAGAACCGTGACCACTGGTTCGACGAGAATGGGATGCCCACCCTCGTGAGCCTCTCCCGACTCACGGACGCCCTTTCACGTGACGAAGACTTCGTCTCCGTTGCCAAGGTCTACGCGCCGCGCAAGGAATTGCCGGCCGTCGTCGCCGAGTTGATGACCGACGAGCACGTGCCGTTCCTCCCCGCCCTGCGGTACAAGCCCTCCGGGTTGAAGAAGCGCGCGGACTGGGAGCATGTCTGGGATCTGCAGCGGCAGGAGGACGCTGCCCCAGATGAGCCGGCCAAGCGGAAGATCCGGGACAGGATCCCCGTGCCGCCGAAGTACACCTCGGCGGACTTCCTGCGCCCCTCCTACTGGAAGGCGCGCGGCAAGCTCGACGTGCCCAAGGAACGGTTCATCTCATACGGGCAGACCAACACCCCCACGCCCGACCTCTACGGCTGGGCCGGCTGGGACCACCGGGAGCAGGCGTACGCCCTCGATGCGTACATCGCCTCTCATGAGGCGCTGACCTCCGAGGAGCTGACGCCGTTCCTTGCCGGGCTGCTCGAGCTCCAGCCCTGGCTTGACCAGTGGCACAACGAGTTCGACGTGAACTTCGGAGCCTCACCGGCCGCATTCTTCCGGGGCGACCGGCAGATGGTGCAGGGGGAGCACGGCCTGACCGACGACGACCTGCGCGCCTGGCGCCCAGCTGCCGCCAGCCGAGGACGACGCACCAAGAAGTAGGGACCGCTGGCAACGCCGGATGGCCTCCGAGAACCAACTGGTTCTGGGAGGCCATCCGGCATTCGTCTTTCTTCATCGGGGCAGTCCGCAGTCCTTGACGGCAGAGACGAAGGCCGCCCAGCCGTCGGCCGGGAACAGAAGCACTGGCCCGTGCGGGTCCTTGCTGTCCCGCACTGGGACAATGCCACCGAATTCATCGCAAACCTCGAGGCACTCGCCACCGGTCGAGTTGCTGCGCGAGCTCTTACGCCAGGTTGCGTCGCTCAGGTCGATGGGTCGCACGGTACTTCCTCCAACATGCGCAGGATGAACTTCCGTGACTCGGCTGGGGAAAGCGCCAAGTCACGGACCGCATCGTAGGCGCGCTGCAGCCGCTCAACCGCGCTGATTTCCTCGATGAGTTCACCGCGGTGGGCGTTCTCCGTGTACGCCACGGTACGCCCGTCGGCAAGCCGTAGAAACATCACAGCCGTGCTGTCCAAGCCGCATGGTCCGGCGCTGAAGGGCAGTACGTGCATGGTCACGTTCGGCCGCTCAGCCATCTCGGCCACGTACTCCAACTGCTGCCGCCACGCCACCGCATCCCGCAGCGCCGTCCTCAACACCGCCTCCGACACGATCGTCCGAAACGGCGGAGCCCCCTCCCCCTCCAGCAGCTCCTGCCGCCCCAACCGCGCCTCCACCTGCTGCGTCAGTGCGTCCCCCGTAAGCCCGCCCGCGGCCAGCAGTTCCCTTGCGTACCCCCGCGTCTGGAGCAACCCCGGCAGCACACTCACCGCGAAGTGCCACAGGCTCACCGCCTCGGACTCCAGCGTCATGTACCGCCGGTACCGCTCCTTGAACTGGGTCTTGTCCCCGCGCGCAAGCTCCCACAGCACGAGCAGCATCCCCGAGGTCCGGTAGTGCTGGTCCAGCGCCTGGACGACCTCCGGTCCGCCCAGAGTTTCGCCCTTCTCCATCTTCCCGAAGAGCGACCAGTCCCACCCCAGCCGCTCCCCCAGCTGCCGCAGGCTCGCCCCGCTCCCCGCCCTCAGCTGCCGCAGCTCCTCCGCGAACCGTTGCCGCGGCTCCTGGCTGCGGCCCGTGACCACCCTGCGTGGCGGCATCACGGCTCCCCTTCCTGGTCTCCGTGGAAGGTGTGGAACTACCGCCGCGGGCTGGGGAACCAGACCCCGTCCACGGTGTCGCCAGCCTCCTGCGGGGTCCATGCTCGTAGTGCCCGGGCTACGCACCGTAATCCACCTCGCACGCCCCGGTCCGGGAAAACAGGTCACCGCCAGCCGAAGGAGTCCGTCATGCCCGATTCCCGACCCGCCACCCCCGCCCAGCTCAAGGTCAAGGAAGCCATGGACGCCCGTGACGCCCTCGCCACCGCCCTCACCCGGGCCGGCATCCAGTTGCCCGCCATGGACATCCGTACTCCCTGGGCCGAGGGCGCCCGCTACGCCTTCGTCCACCTCGGGCAGTGCTCCACCCCCGTGGCACACGCCCTCGCGGAAGTGATCACTCGGGGCGCCTCCCGATGACGGCCGACGACCTGCCCGGTCCCGGCCCCGCCCCGGCCATCGGCGCGATCGTCCGGGACACCCGCCGCAACCGCCTCGGCATCGTCACCGACCGCATCGGCCCCCACCTCCGGATCCGCCCCCTCATCGGCGGCCGGGCTTGGGAAGCGGAATCGGAAGACACCGAGCCGGTCAGCACCGCGGAAGTGCTCCGGGCCCGCCTCGCGGAGGTCAACGCCCGGAGCCGTGGGCCCCGTCCGAGCGGCTGAGCCGGCCGGCCGCTCCCGCGCCCCTCCGCTGTTCATGGCCGCTGCCGTCGCGATCCTCGGATATTTCCGCCCATCAGGCCCGTAACCAGCGAGGATGCCGGACAATGTCGGAGGAACTTGTCCCGGTACCGGCACGGACTGCGACGGCGCACGCCGTCAGAAGGTGAGCGAGACGCGCAATGGCCCAGCAGCCGCCCCTCCTCCGCGATGTGATCGACATCAAGGAGTCGATCTCCACCTCCGACTTCGTCCTGCAGCTCTCCGAGGCCACCACCCCCGAGGGTGCCGAGCTCGCGCTCAAGGACTACGTCGTCACGGAACGGCTGCTGGAGAACTTCGACGAGGCCCTCGGCCTCATCAAGGCCTCCCTCGACGGGCACACCTCCAAGGCCGCGTACCTCCACGGTTCCTTCGGTTCCGGTAAGTCGCACTTCATGGCCGTGCTGCACGCCCTCCTCAGCGGCAGCCCGGCCGCCCACCGCCGCTCCGACTTCGACCCCGTACTCGCCAAGCACGAGTGGCTCACCACGGACGGCAAGAAGTTCCTCCTCGTCCCGTACCACATGCTCGGCGCGAAGGCCCTGGAGCAGCGGGTCCTCGGCACCTACGTCAGCCACGTCAAGAAGCTCCACCCCGAGGCGCCGACCCCCCGGGTCTACCGCACCGACTCCCTCTTCGCCGACATCCACGCCATGCGCGAGCGCATGGGCGACGAGGCCGTCATCAAGGGCCTCGGCACGGTCGGCGGGGAGGCGGACGAGGACGACGAGTGGGGCGAGTCCTTCGCCTGGACGCCCGCCCTCCTCGACACCGCGCTCGCCGCCGAGGAGATCCACGAGGCCGGGTACGCGCTCAACCTCGTCACCCCCTCCACCCCCGTGGAGCTGCGCGCCCGCCTGGTCCAGGACGCCAGCACCAACCTGCTGCCCGGCTTCACGCAGAACGCCCACGAGAACGAGCACGGCTTCATCTCGCTCGACGCCGGCCTGTCCGTGATCGCCGAACACGCGAAGTCCCTCGGCTACGACGGCCTGATCCTCTTCCTCGACGAGCTGATCCTCTGGCTGGCCACCCTCATCCACGACCAGAAGTTCGTGGGCCGCGAGGCCGGCAAGATCACCAACTTCGTGGAGGGCGCCGACGCCCGCCGGGCCATCCCGATCGTGTCGTTCATCGCCCGCCAGCGCGACCTGCGCGAACTGGTCGGCGAGGAGCTGTCCGGGGCCGCCGAGTCCTCCATCCAAGACACCCTCAACCAGGCCTCCGGCCGGTTCGACAAGATCACCCTGGAGGACCGCAACCTCCCCCAGGTGGCGCACGCCCGCCTGCTCCGGCCCAAGGACGCCGAGGCGGCCGCCCTCATCACCGCCGAGTTCGAGAAGACCCGCAAGGTCCGCCAGGAGGTGTGGGACACCCTCCTCGGCTCCGACCGCGGCGCCGACGGCGTCGGGGCCGACGAGGAGAGCTTCCGGCTCACCTACCCGTTCTCCCCGGCGTTCATGGACACGCTCGTCCACGTCTCCTCCGCGCTCCAGCGCAACCGCACCGGCATGAAGCTGATGGGCCAGCTCCTCGCCGACCACCGCCACGAGCTGCGCCTGGGCGACCTGGTCCCGGTCGGCGACCTGTACCCGCTGATCACCGCGGGCGGCGATAAGCCGTTCACCGACAGCCTCAAGGTCGTCTTCGAGGCCGCCGACAAGCTCTACCGCACCAAGCTGCGCCCGTTCCTCCTCGCCACGTACAACGTGTCGGAGGAGGACGTCGAGCAGTACACCCACCGCCCCGAGACGCTCACCGACCCGGAGCTGCGCGGCCGGGTGAAGACCTTCGTCGGTGACAACCGGATCATCGGCACGCTCCTCCTCTCCGCGCTCGCGCCGAGCGTTCCGGCCCTCGCCGACCTGACGATCCGCCGCCTGTCCGCGCTGAACTACGGCTCGGTCGTCGCCCCGATCCCAGGCCGCGAGTACGGCATCCTCAAGAACAAAGTCGCCGACTGGGCGGGCCGCTTCCCGGAGATCAAGGAGACCGGCACCGATGCCAACCCGGGCGTCCGCCTGGAGCTCTCCGGCGTCGACGTCGACTCGGTCATCGCCAACGCCAACGTCAACAACAACCCGGGCAACCGCCTCGCCCTCGCCAAGCGGCTGCTCGCGGCGGAGCTCGACCTCAGCCAGGGCCAGCTGGTCGACGAGCTGAACCTCGTCTGGCGCGGCACCAGCCGCGCCGTCGAGGTGATCTTCGGGAACATGGCGGACGAGGACGAGCTGCCCGACCACGACCTCATGCCCCGCGAGGAAGGCCGCTGGCGCATCGCCATCGACCTCCCCTTCGACGACGGCGAGTACGGCCCCGTCGAGGACGCCAACCGCATCCGCCGCCTGCGGGAGAAGCAGCAGGACGAGCGGTCCCGCACCGTCGCCTGGCTGCCCACCCACCTCTCCAGCCAGCGGTACGCCGACTTCTGCCGGCTCGTCGTCATCGACAAGGCGCTCGCCGACGACCAGCGCTTCGACAGCCAGTACGCCGGCCACCTGAACGCCGACAACCGGGCCCGCGCCAAGGGCCTCCTCGAGACCCAGCGCGAATCCCTGCTGAAGAACGTCAAGGCCGCCTTCAAGCAGGCGTACGGACTCGCCGAGAAGAAGCCGGCGGACGTGGAGCTGGGCTTCAGCGACCACCTGGAGTCGCTGCGCGAGGTCGACGGGCTCACCCTCTCCTTCGGGCAGTCGCTGCGCGACGGCATCCGGCACATCGCCGGCAAGCTGCTCGCCACCCAGTTCCCCGACCACCCCGACCTCGACCCCGAGAACACCGGGACGGTCGTCAAGGCCGCCGACGCCAGGAAGGTCTTCACCCACGTCCGGGCCGCGGCCGAAGCCCGCGACCACCGGGCCGAGGTTCCGGCGGGCGACCGGGCGCTGATGCGGCGGATCGCCCGTCCGCTGCGCCTCGGGCATCAGAAGGAGGCGTACTTCGAGCTGTCCACGTTCTGGGCCGACCACTTCCGCCAGCTCGCCCGCGAGAAGGGCGTCACCAGCGACCTCACTCTGATCACGCTCACCGACTGGAGCGACAAGCCCACCCCCCGCGGACTGCCCGACTTCCTCGTCCGGCTCGTCGTGGCCTCCTTCGCCGAGATGGACGACCGGGTCTGGGTGCGGGAAGGCATGCCGCTCGACCCCGCCCCGGAACTGACGCAGATCAAGGACCGCGACGCCCTGCGCAGCCAGCCCCTGCCCTCCGCCGAGGACTGGGAGACGGCCCGGCAGCGCTTCGCCGCGGTCTTCGGTCAGACGGCGCCCACCCTCCTGCGCGGCCGCATCGTCAACCAGTTCGCCCGCCAGATCACCGAGCAGGCCCGTGCCTTCCAGGAGCCCGCCGCCGAGCTCGTCCAGCGGCTGGAGGACCACGCCGGGTTCCTGCACCTCGACCAGACCGGTGAGACCGGCCGCCTCGCACTCGCCCGGCAGGCCGTGGAACTGCTGAAGGTCCTGACCGGGACGGCGGGCCAAGGCGCCGCGGGGGCGAAGAAGACAGTCGAGGCACTGGCCCGCTTCGACCTCGGCCAGGCGAGCGCGGAGCAGTACGGGACGTCCATCGCCCAGGCGCGAAAGGTCGCCGAAGCGCTGGCCGCCGCGTCCTGGAGCACGCTGGAGCTGGCGTCGGCCGAGGGCCCGGAAGGCGAGGCCCTCCTTGAGTCCCTGCGCAATGTGGCCCGCAGTGAACAGCAGCGCACGGACAGGCTGGAAGAGGCACTTGCACGCACCCAGCGCGAGGTCCTGGCCCTGGTCAAGCGGAACCGGACTGTCTCTCCGCCGCCGGTAGCCCCGATCCCCGCCCCGGGGCCCTCCGACGTCCCGCTGGACACACCCACCAGCGACCCCCGGATCCCGTACGAGCCGCAGCAGCCGTCACCCGCCGCCGCCTCGGGGCGGAAGTACCGCACGAGTGGTGGAGGTACGACCACGGCCTCGCGCGCGGTGGCCGAGCTCCAGGCGGAGCTGGCGGAGCTGGCCGCCGCCGAGCCGGGCGCCAGGGTCGAGATCACCTGGCGGGTCATCGGCGGATGAGCACCACTTCCACCACGGTCGCCGTCCGGCTGAACCTTGCGACCGTCACCCAGTACCTGTCGTCCCAGAGCTCTCTCACCGCTTCTCTGGCCGGGAGCGGCCGGCGCCGTGCCGTGTTGCTGCGCTCCGCGCCCCAGTGGGACGGCCCGGCCGAGCCCTCCTGGGGTGACGGGCTGGCCGCGCGCATCGCGGCCGCGCCCTCGCCGCTCGCCGTGCACGAACTGCTGCTGGACCACCTCGACGGCAGGGTGCCCGGGCCGGCCGTGCTCGTCGTCCTGACCGACCGCGAACAGAACGAGCTCGATCCGGCCATCCTCGCGCGCGCCCACAAGAAGCGCGTCGACACGGTCGACAGCTGGGACGTGGTCCGCGACGCGTTCCGTGCCCAGCAGGTCGACCCGCGTCTCAAGGAATCCAACTGGGCCGCGGAGGCCCTGCTCGACGCCACCCCGCCGAAGGGAGGAGGCTGGCCGCCCGTCGCCGGCGGCATGCTCTCCCGGCGTACCGCGCTGTCCTCCCTGGCCCTGCGCCGGCTGCGGCTGGGCCGGTACGACGAGGAGGCTGAATCCGCGGGCCGGACACCGACGGGAGACGCCCTGGACCCCCACGCGCTGTTCGGCTGGTCCCTGTCCGCCGGCGGACCCGAACTCCTCCTGAAGCTGCGCCGTCCGGAGCGCGACGGCCTTGCCGCGTTCCTCGGGGAGGAGGACCAGGCCGGCCTCGCCGGACGGGCGCTCCTCGCGCTGGTCGAGGCCGACCACGGCGCGGACGCGGTGGCGTTCGGCCTTGTCTGCGCGGCGCTGTGGGTGCACTGCCGGCCGGACGCCTCCGCGTACAAGGCACGGGGACGGGCCGAGCGGTGGTTCGGCGAACAGCCTCTCGCCCAGGGCGAGGAGCTGGATCTCCTCGTGTCCCGGTTCGGCCTCGCCGCCGAGGAGTACGTCGCCTCGCTCCTGACGTCCGCGGCCCGCGGTACCGGGGGCGACACCGAGACCGCGCGCGAGGCCCGAAGGCTCAGCGACACCGTCCTGGACCGTGCTTCCGTACTGGTCCGCCAGTTCGGCGCGGAGGATGCCGCCGAGACCAGCGCGCTGCTCGCAGCCGGCCTGGAGGCGCGCTTCGCAGCGGTGGGCCGAGCTCTGTCGGGCGGGCAGCCCCTCGTCATCGCCGATGCCGTACGCGCCCTCGGCCGGCACAAGCGGGCCGGCGGTCCCGACGTCCTGCCGCGGGTGGAACGGGCCCGTATGGCGCAGCGGTTGGCGCAGTGGCTGGCCGGCGACCCGGCCGTCTCCTCGGACACCGTCGCCGACGCGCTGCAACGCCACATCACCGAAACCGGGTGGGTGGACCGGGCACTCGAACACATCGAAGCGGGCGGCGACCCCACCCCCGTCCTGAAGTCGGCGTACGACACGCTCGGCGAGCGGGTGCGCCTCAAACGACGCGAGATCGACGGTGAGTTCGCCCGCGCCCTGGCCGGCTGGACTTCCGCCGGCACCCGGCCCGGCTCCATGCTGACGGTGGAGACCTTCCTGGACCGGGTCGTGAAGCCGGTGGTCCGCCGCGGGGCCGACCGCCGGGTGCTCCTGCTGGTCCTGGACGGGATGAGCGCTGCGATCGCCTGCGAGCTCGGTGAAGAACTGCGTTCTGCCTGGGCGGAGTTCGATCCGCTGGACGAGGGTGCGCCGCGCCGCCGTGCGATGGCCGCGGCCCTGCCCACGCTGACGACGGTCTGCCGTACGTCCCTGTTCGCGGGAAGGCTGACCAAGGGCACCCAGGCCGAGGAGAAGAAGCTCTTCCCCGCCCACGCCTTCTGGGACGGTGCCCCGGCCGCGGTCTTCCACAAGGACGAGCTCCGGGCCGAGGGCTCGGGCGACACCTTCGGACCCGCACTCACCGAAGCCCTCGGTGACGGGCGGACGCACGTCGCGGTGGTTCTGAACACCATCGACGACCGCCTCGCCAAGGAACAGAAGCTCGGCGACGGTGCGTGGCGCCTCGACGAGATAGGGCGGCTGCGCGATCTGCTGCGGGTCGCCGCCGCCCAGGGCATGGCCGTCATCCTCACCAGCGACCACGGCCACGTCGTGGACCGCCGCAATGTCAAGGTCAGTGCCACGGCCCCGGACTCGGCGCGGCACCGCGCCCCCGGCGGGCCGCTGGCGGCCGCGGAGGTCGCGCTGTCGGGGCCTCGTGTGGTCTGGCCCGAGCCGGGCGGCTCGATCGTCGCCCTGTGGGATGCGGACTCGCGGTACACCGCGCTCAAGGCGGGCTACCACGGGGGAGCCTCCCTCAGCGAGTTCACCATCCCCGTGCTCGCCTTCCTGCCGTTCGGCGCAACGCCGCCCGAGGGCTGGCGCGAGCTGGGCGATCAGCGTCCGGCGTGGTGGTTCCTGGAGGAGCAGAAGCCGCTTGCGGCCGTCCCCCAGGCCTCCCCCTCGCCCGCTCCGCCGGAGAAGCCGAGCCGGCAGAAGCCGACGAAGGCGCAGGCCGAACTCGCCCAGACCCACGACTCCCTCTTCGACGTCGCTCTGGTACCGGCGGCCGAAGGCGAGGGCGCCCTGGTCACACCCGTTCTGCTCGCGCCGGACGAGGCACTCGTCACGGCACTGCTCGCGTCCGAGGCCTTCCAGGACCAGGTCGGGCTACTGGCCCGCAAGCCTCCGTTGGACAAGCTGGAAAAGGCGATACTGGCGCTCCTGGAGGCCGGCGGCACCCTGCCCGTGACGGCTGTCGCGCAGCGCGTCGGCTACCCGGCCACCCGCGCGGACGGCTTTGCCGCAGTGCTGCGGCAGGTCCTCAACTACGACGGAGTGCAGGTCCTGCAGACCCTGCCGGACGGAAGGACCCTCCGTCTCGACAGGAGCCTGCTGCAGCTGCAGTTCGGGGTGTAGGCGGTGGCTCAGCCGGCGTAGTCACGCAGCAGGGTGGTGAAGGCGGTCAGCTCTCGCATCGACTCGAGGGGCAAAGGTTCCGCGTCGAAATGAGCGATGCGGTTCCGCACGTCCTTCACCCGTTGCAGATGGCGGACGAACTGGCCGCGGTCCAGGGACTCACACTGGAGCGCGGCCCAGTTGAGGTCCGCCTGTTGGGCCATCGTCTGCTTCTTCTGCTCGCCGTTGAGGAGGTAGACGTAGTCGCCGAACGCCAGGTCCTCGACCCTGCCCGAGCGGTGCTCCGGCTTCTTGTTCGTCTGGACAGCCTTGATCGCCTCCTCGGTGAGCCTGGATCCCAGCCACCGGCGCAGGAGGGATTCGATCTCGCCGAGCAGGAAGAATGGGCGGGCAGCGCTCTCGAAGCGGCCGACCACGTGGGCCTGTGTCACGATGCCGGACAGGCTTCCGTCCTCGCCGCGGACCAGAAGGTAGCCGTGCTCCGACAGCATGGGCAGACACGCGAAGAACTCCTGCCGCGCATCGGCCAGCGGCAGCGTCTCCTGCTGCATGGCGTTCTCCAGGCTGCTCTCCTTCCCCCGCTCGTACATGAGGGCCAGTGAGCGCCACGTAATGACGCCGTGGATCGTTGTCATGCCCGTCGTGACCGGTATCTGCGCATAGCCTCGCTGGCGCATCAGGTACGTCGCCTGGGACAGCTCCGTGGTGAGGGACACGCACCGCACCCCGCCACGGGCCGACGGCAGGTCGCCGATGCGGAGCCGCTGGGGCAGCGCGGCCGACGGGAGCGGATCCCGCTCCGCGGTGTCGGCGTCGTCCGCCTCGGGCTCGGATTGCACGGCCGTGGCGAAAGGGACGACCTGGACGCGCTCGCCCGGAGCGCAGGTGGCGAAGTCCGGCAGGGTGGCGAGCCCCGCATCGGTCAGTGCTTCCGCGATCTCGTGCACGTTCCACGGCCGGCGCACCCGGACGCCGAACAGGTCCAGCAGCTCCCCGAGGGGTACCTCTGTGCCCTTGAGTGCCAGGAGCTCTTCAGTGCTCGGCTTCTGGTTCACTTGACCGCCTTGCCGTCGGTCATGTCGCGCAGGATCGTCCGCTTGCCCATGGCGGCGTACACCATGTCCTCGAGCTGCTTGGCCCGCGCCGCGTAGAACGCCTCGTAGTCGTTGTTCCTCAGGAAGTACGGATCGATCAGATGCGTCGCGATGACGTCGTCGAACCATTCACGACGCATGTCCGAGGCAGCGGCGAGCGAGTCGAGGTAGCTACCGGGTGCGCCGGTGAGGGCCTGAGCCGCACGAAGGGACAGCGGTGTCTTGTTGACGATGGAGTTGGCGGGGGACGACTTGGCCCCGTCCTGGTTCCGGCGCACCCAGGCCCGGGGGAAGATGTGCCGGACGTCCACACCGTACTCGTCCATCAGGCCCGGCTTCAGCGGCGCGTCCGTGTAGTGCCAGTCCACCGCGCCCTGCTTGATGAGCAGCGCATAGATGCCCTTGTAGGCAGCGCTGTTCCGCGTGGTGAGCGTGTCCAGCCGCTCCGGGAAGAAGTAGGCGTCGGTGACGGTCTCCGGTGGGGGCCCCTCGCGCCGGACCCATGCCACCAGCTGTTCGACGTCCCGTGTGAAGCGGGTCTCGGTGGAGCCGCCGTACATCTCACCGAGCACGCCGCACCAATACCACTGCGTGATCATGTCTTCCGCACCGAGCCTGTCGGTGGCCTCCCCGAGAATGGCCCTGACCGCGGCGAGGGGTACCAGCTGGGTGCGGTAGGGCAGCTCGGCGGCGCGCACGATGCACTGCCTCTCGAGGAAGGCACCGGCCCAGGTGAACGCCTGGG
The DNA here is from genome assembly GCF_044759445.1 of Streptomyces sp. NPDC101118. Taxonomy (NCBI): domain Bacteria; kingdom Bacillati; phylum Actinomycetota; class Actinomycetes; order Kitasatosporales; family Streptomycetaceae; genus Streptomyces; species Streptomyces sp. NPDC101118. The sequence continues at coordinate 62,758 of NZ_JBIVZG010000019.1, forward strand.
CAAGCCGCGGCGCGAGCGACTCGAAGTCCGCCAGGGGGAGCTCCAGGAGGTCGCGGCGCTTGCAGGAGACGCCGGTGCCCTGGCCGTCCTGCTTCCGGGACCACGTGCGGACCAGTGCCACGGCCTGCAGGAAATCGCTGCTGCTCAGCCCGTCGTCGATGCCCGCCTCAAGCCGTCCGAACACGGGGTGGCGGCCGGCCAGGTCCTCCTTGATCGCCCGCCAGACCTGCGGCAGCTGGTAGTAGTCTCCGGTCCGCTCGCGGTAGTCCCGGTCACCGGCGTAGGTCGCCGTCAGGAGCTCGAACACGTTGAGGGGAACGCCCCCCGTGTTCACCCGCTCGAAGACGGCGCACACCGCGTCCATGGAGGTCGAGGCCGCAAGTTTGATCATGGGTACCTGGAAGGAGCGCACGGGCTCCAGGACCTGCTCCTCGAAGCGGCTCCACCGGTCGAAATGGCCGTCGTCCATCTTCTCGTACGCTCGTCGCCAGGCATTCACCTTCGCGGTGTCGAAGACGATGCTCAGGGGGAAGAGTCCGGCAGCGCACTCGCCTTCGGCAGTGGTCAGGTCGTGGACGACGCTTCGGGCGAAGTTGGACCGCTGGACCTTGTCCTCCGGTACGGACACGATGGCCTCGTCGCGGTCAGCGGGCGAGCCGATCGCGTTCTTGACGTCCACGTAGTACCAGCGCCTGACAGGGTTGCCACGCGCATCGGTGGTCTCGACAGGGCTGTCCTGGAACAGGGCTTGGAACAGCGAGGTGAGACGCTGCTGTCCGTCGAGGAGCAGCAGGCTGGGCGCCACCTCGTCCGCCACCTGCGCGCCCGTGAGGGCACGGGCACGGAACGGTGAGTCACCCCCTGTCTCCAGCGTCATCACCACGCCCAGGGGGTAGTCGAGCGTCACCGTCGCAATAATGGCTCGAATTCGATCGTCATCCCACTTCCAGTCCCGCTGGAAGTCAGGCAGTTGAAGGGAGCCTGACGCCACATCCGCCAGGAGCGCCTTGAGTTTCACATTGTCGAGTCCTGCCACGTGCCCGTTCCCCACCCTCGCAGTGCTGCGCGTTCTTCACGCGGGCGGCGATTAGACCAATCACGCGACATTAAGGTCAACGAGATCGGCCGCACCAGTAGTCGACTTCAGCCAACCGCTGGACGCCCTTGCAATGGGACACTGGTGGCGTGAGTACCGCTGCTTCCTCCCGTCCCTCCCCGGCCAGCGCGGCGCGGCGCCGCGCGGTGATCGACGCCTTGCGCCGCGGCGCCGTTCCCGAAAGCGGGCTCGACCTCCTGGCCACCGGCCTGGACCGGTTCGAGGCAGCACTCGACTCCGAGCTCGACACGGTCGCCTCCGGTTCTTCGGTGTTCAAGGCCGTCCGCGGGGAGTACGGATCAGGTAAGACCTTCTTCACCCGATGGCTGGGTGAACGGGCCAAGCGGAGGGGTTTCGCGTTGGCGGAGATCCAGATCTCCGAGACGGAGACCCCCCTCCACAAGCTGGAGACCGTCTACCGACGTCTGACCGAGCGGCTCACCACCACGAGCTTTCCCCCGAGCGCGCTCCGGCCTGTCGTGGACTCGTGGTTCTACACCTTGGAAGAGGACGCCCTCGCGGACGGCGCCGACGAGGAAGACCTCCCACAGGCGGTCGAGAAACTGCTGACGGCACGATTGGCCGAGGTGTCGCGGCACGCGCCCTCCTTCGCCACGGCGCTGCGCGGCTACAAGTCAGCCCTTGCCGGAGGCGACGAGGCGACTGCAGCGGCCGTGCTGGCCTGGCTGGGTGGCCAGCCGCACGTGGCTGCGGCCGCGCGACGCTCTGCCGGAGTCCGCGGCGACCTCGATCATTTCGGGGCCTTCGGCTTCCTGCAAGGCCTCTTGACCGTACTGCGCGACTCCGGGCACAACGGCCTGTTCGTCGTCCTGGACGAGGTCGAGACCTTGCAGCGCGTCCGTTCGGACGCCCGGGACAAGGCGTTGAACGCCCTTCGGCAGCTCATCGACGAGGTGCACTCCGGCCGGTTCCCCGGCCTCTATCTCCTGATCACCGGAACTCCTGCGTTCTACGACGGGCAGCAGGGAGTTCAGCGGCTCGCTCCTCTCGCTCAGCGCCTCGCCACCGATTTCACCACCGACCCGCGCTTCGACAACCCTCGTGCGGTCCAAGTGCGGCTGCCGGGCTTCACACAGGAGTCGCTGGTCGGCCTCGGAGTGACCATCCGGGACCTGTATGCGGAGGGTGCCTCCTCGCCGGAACGCGTGAAGTCACTCGCCGACGACGCGTACGTTGCCGACCTCGCGCGCGCGGTGGGCGGAGCCCTCGGGGGGAGGGCAGGAGTGGCGCCCCGGCTGTTCCTCAAGAAAATGGTCGGTGACGTGCTGGACCGCGTCGACCAGTTCGAGGACTTCGACCCGCGCCGGCACTATCGGCTGACCGTGACGACCAGCGAACTCACGGACGTGGAGCGCAATCACGCGGCATCCGGATCAGCCGACGACGTCGACCTGGACATGTGATGGTTGCAGTCCCGGCGGGTGGGACAGGATCCGCCCACACCAGCCCCCACCCAGACGGCACGGACCCCGTCGACCGGCTCGATCCCGTCATCCTCCACCATGTCGTGAACACGCTCGGCTGGCCCGACCTGCGGCCTCTGCAGCGGGCCGCGATCGATCCCCTCATGGACGGCGAGGACGCAGTGCTGCTCGCGCCCACCGCGGGTGGCAAGACCGAGGCAGCGTGTTTGCCGATCCTGTCGGCGATGTCCGGCCAACGCTGGTCCGGCACGTCGGTTCTCTACCTGTGCCCGCTCAAGGCGCTCCTCAACAACCTGGTCACCCGTGTCGACTCCTACGCCCAGTGGCTCGGCCGCCGGGCCGAGCTCTGGCACGGAGACACCAAGGAGTCTCAGCGCAGGCGCATCCGTACGGACTCACCCGACATCCTCCTCACCACTCCTGAGTCCCTCGAGGCCATGCTCATCGGGGTCAAAACCGACCACGCCCGTCTTCTGGGCGGGATCCGGGCAGTCGTGGTGGACGAGGTGCACGCGTTCGCCGGCGACGACCGAGGCTGGCACCTCCTCGCGGTGCTGGAGCGTCTGGAGCAGGTCACGAGACGCCCCATCCAGCGGATCGGCCTCTCTGCGACGGTCGGAAACCCTCAGCAACTGCTCACCTGGCTCCAGGGCTCCGGTGCGGGCAAGCGCCCGGGGCGGGTCGTCGCCCCCGACCTCACCCTCACGCCGGCTGCGACCAATACCACGGCCACCACGGGCGGGAGTCTTCGGCCGCCGGGAGAGGTGGAGCTGGATTACGTAGGGTCCCTCGACAACGCGTCCAAGTTGATCGCGGCCCTGCACCGGGGGGAGAAGAGGCTGGTCTTCTGCGAGTCCAGACGTCAGGTGGAGGAGCTGGGAGCAGCCCTGCGGGCACGCGAAGTGACGGTGTTCCTCTCGCACGCCTCCCTCTCGGCCGAGGAAAGAGCCCGCTCGGAACAGGCCTTCGCCGAAGCACGCGACTGCGTCATCGTCTCCACCTCCACATTGGAGCTGGGCATCGACGTGGGCGATCTGGACCGCGTCATCCAGATCGACTCGCCCCGCACGGTGGCCTCCTTTCTCCAGCGCATCGGCCGCACCGGCCGGCGCCCGGGGACCACTCGAAACTGCCTGTTCCTCGCCACCGGCAAGGACACCCTGCTGCAGGCCGCCGCCCTGCTGCTCCTCTGGGGGCGCGGCTGGGTCGAACCGGTCACACCCCCTCCGGAGCCTCGCCACCTCGTGGCGCAGCAGTTGCTCGCCGCCACGCTTCAGCAGCACCGCATCGGCGACCAGGCGTGGCAAGGGATGTGGAACGGGCTGGCTCCGTTCGACAGATCAGCTTCCCCCATCCTGCGCCACCTGGTGAACGAGGGGTTCCTCGATGAGGACAGCAGCATGCTCTTCATCGGTCCCGAGGCGGAACGCCGATTCGGCCGGCGTCACTTCATCGAGTTGACTGCTTCGTTCACCGCTCCCCCGCAGTTCACGGTGCTGTCCGGCCGTTCCGAAATCGGGCAGACGGACCCTTCCGTGTTGACGGAGGAACGGCCGGGACCCCGTCGATTGCTGCTCGGTGGGCGCAGCTGGCAGGTGACGTTCATCGACTGGGGGCGCAAGCGGGTGTTCGTCGAGCCGGCTGACGGTGGCGGCGTCGCCAAATGGACGGGCGGGTCGCTCGCCGGCCTCTCGTTCGCTCTGACCCGCTCGATGCGCGACGTACTGCTCGGAGCAGACCCCCTGGTTTCTCTCACCCGTCGGGCCGAGTCGTGCCTGACCGAGTGGCGCGAGGAGGATGCGCCTCACATCACCGATTCCGACGGCTCTCTGATCACTCGACTGGGGACGGACGTCCGGTGGTGGACGTGGGCCGGCTACCGGGCTAACGCGACGCTCGCCGCCACACTTCCGTCGATCAGTGACCCCGTCCAAAGGCCGACGGACTGCTACGTGCGGCTACGAGAAGACCTGACACCCGACATGTGGCAAGTGGCTCGTGCAGATGCTGACGGTGGAAACGCACTGGTGTTGCCCGATGTTGACCACCGAGCGGTACACGGCCTGAAGTTCTCAGCAGCGCTACCTCACCGACTCGCGATGGCCACCGTTGCCGCACGACTGGCGGACTTCGACGGAGCGCGCACGACCCTTCAGGGCCCAGTCCGTTTCCATACCGAATCCCTCACGTGAGACGGTCCGCAGGTCTTGATACTGACGGCGATGCCTGACGTCTCCGCATCAAGACGCCAGACAGGACGGACAGCCAGCAGGTGTGATGGCGTGTTGATCGCCGACCACGCATCGGACGATGTGAACTGAGATGCGGATACCTCGGGGTCGTCGCGACATCGCCCTGCGCGCCCAGCTGAGGAGGTACTCACCCTATGCCCGCCCAGTTCCGCACGCCATCCACCCATGGCGGCGATCCCAGCCTCGACCGCCTGTAGGCCGTCCTCGAGGAATGGCGAAGTCCCTGCTGGACATGGGCGGGCGCAACCGGCTGCTGAACGTATGGCTCACCAGGACCTCAAGATGGTGTCGCCGGCCGCAGAGTGCTCTCCGTCAGCGAGAAGGCCGCGGCGCTGAACGTAGTACGCAACCGCCTGCACAGCATCGGTCTGGGCGACTTCGTCACGGCTCTGCACAGCGGACATGGCCGGGCCGATGTGACGGGGCTTCAGAGCGTCAGCATCCGAAGACTGCATGGGTGCTGTCAGCGAAGGGCGAGCGCGTTTCCTGCTGAATCGGCAGGTCAAGCGGCTTTCAGCAGTCTCCGGACCGCTTCACTCCTTGCTTGGCTGGAAACACGTCGAGCAAGGAGTGAAGGCCAAGAAACCGCAGGTCAGGACCCTTCCCGGATCGGCTCCAGGATTGCCACGCACTCCACGTGGTGCGTCATCGGGAAGAGGTCGAAGGCTCGGAGGGTGCGGGGCTTGTAGCCGGCGTCGCGGAAGTACGCCAGGTCGCGGGCCAGGGCGGCCGGGTCGCAGGCGACGTACGCGATGCGGCGGGCCGAGAGGGAGGCCAGGTGGCGGACCGTGGCCTTGCCGGCGCCGGCGCGCGGGGGGTCCAGGACGATGAGGTCGCACTCCGTGATGCCGGTGCGCGGCAGGACCTGCTCCACCTTGCCCTGCTCGATGCGGACCCGCGGGAAGTCGGCGAGGTTGTGGCGGGCGTCCTCCACCGCGCGCTTCGTCGACTCGATGCCGAGGACCGCTCCGGTCTCGCCGAGCCGCTCCGCGAGGGCGCCCGCGAAGATGCCCACCCCGCAGTACAGGTCCAGGGCCATCTCGCCCTTGCGCGGCATCAGGCCCTGCATCACGGCGCGGACCAGGGTGTCGGCGGCCTGGGGGTGGACCTGCCAGAAGCCGCCCATGCCGACGCGGTAGGTGCGGCCGTCGGAGCGCTCGCGGACGAAGGGGCGGCCGTGGACGCGGTGGACGCCGCCGTCCTTCTCCTCCACGCGGAGGACGGAGACCGGCTTGTCGAGCTCGACGAGCGGGAGGCGGCCGCCGGGGCGCGGGGTCAGGACGACCTGGCGGTCCTGGGAGCCGCTGGCCGCGATGGCCTCGACGGTGGCCATGTCCGGCCAGGTGCGCTTCTCGATGCCGAGTTCGGTGACGCCGGGGGCCGCGATCATGCAGTGGGAGATGGGCTCGACGTCGTGCGAGCGGTGCTTGCGCAGGCCCGCGCGGCCCTCCTCGTCGACGGCGTACTGGACGCGGGTGCGCCACTGCGGGACCTCGCCCGCCGGGAGCTTGTCTCCCTCGGCCGGCATGACCGTGCCGTCCCAGCCGGCCTCCTCGGGCGTCAGCCCGGCCAGCCGCTGCAGCTGCTCGGCGATGACCTCGCCCTTGAGGCGGCGCTGGGCGCCGGGCTTGGCGTGCTGCCAGTCGCAGCCGCCGCACTTGCCGGGACCGGCGTACGGGCAGGGGGCCTCGACCCGGTCCTTGGAGGCCGACACCACCTTCACCGCGTCCGCGCGCAGGAAGCGGGAGTCCACGTCGCCCTCGGTGACCGAGGCGACCACCCGCTCGCCCGGGAGGGCGTGGCGGACGAAGAGGACCCGGCCGTCCGCGGTACGGGCGATGCAGTGGCCGCCGTGCGCGACGGGGCCGACCTCGACCTCGTACTCCTCCCCGACCAGTGACTGCTTCTCGTTCTGGTTCTGCATGGTGGGGAGTGCTCCAGGGTTCATGGGGTGGGTGGGGCCTACGTGCGGTTGTGCCGCGGACCACGGTGAAGCGTGCGCAATGCCGACGGACGCGACCCGTCAGTCTACGTCGGGTCGCGTCCGGGTCGGTAACCAAGCGGGGCTCAGCCCTTGCCGCTCGGCTCCTTGCGGCGCGTGTCCACGGGACCGCGGCGGACGGCGCCCGGGGCGCTCCACTCCTGCCGCTTCTTGGCCCGCTTCTTCGCCGCCTCGGACGACTGGAGCTGGTACGGCACCGAGGTGACCATGACACCCGGCGTGAACAGCAGGCGCCCCTTGAGCCGGAGCGCGCTCTGGTTGTGCAGCACGTGCTCGTACCAGTGGCCGACGACGTACTCCGGGATGTACACGCTGACTGCGTCGCGCGGGTTCTCGGTGCGCAGCCCCTTCACGTACTCGATCACCGGCCGGGTGATCTCGCGGTACGGCGAGTCGAGGATCTTCAGCGGTACGTCGATCCCGCGCCGCTCCCACTCCGCCTTCAGGGCACGGGTCTCGGCCGGGTCCACGCTGACGCTGAGCGCCTCCAGCTGGTTGGCGTGCAGCAGCTTCGCGTACGCCAGCGCCCGCAGGGTCGGCTTGTGCAGCTTGGACACCAGCACCACCGAGTGCACGCGCGAGGGGCGCACGTACTCGTCGGGGCGCTCCTCGGCGGCGGCGATCTCGGCCGCGACCTTGTCGTAGTGGCGCCGGATCGCGGACATCGTCGCGTAGAAGATCAGCATTCCGAGCAGGGCGACCCACGCGCCGTGCGTGAACTTCGTGGCGAGGACGACGACCAGCACGAGGCCGGTGAAGGTGGCGCCGAAGGCGTTGATGCCCCGCGAGCGGTGCATCCGGCGGCGGGCCGCCGGATCCTGCTCGCTCCTCAGGTGGCGGTTCCAGTGCCGGACCATGCCGATCTGGCTGAGGGTGAAGGAGACGAACACGCCGACGATGTACAGCTGGATCAGCTTGGTCGAGTCGGCGTCGTAGATCCACACCAGCAGGATCGCCGCGCCCGCGAGCAGCACGATGCCGTTCGAGAAGGCGAGCCGGTCGCCGCGGGTGTGCAGCTGGCGCGGCAGGTAGCGGTCCTGGGCGAGGATCGAGCCGAGCAGCGGGAAGCCGTTGTACGCGGTGTTCGCGGCCAGGAAGAGGACGAGCGCGGTGGCGGCGGCGAGCAGGATGAACAGGAAGCTGCCGTCGCCGAAGACGGCCTCGGCGACCTGGGAGATCACCGGGTCCTGCACGTACTCGGGGCCGACCGGCACGCCGTCGACGAGCAGGTCCTGCGCGGGCTTCTCGGCCATCCGCACGTCGGTGGCCATGGCCAGGCCGATGATGCCGCAGAACATGGTGACGGCCAGGGCGCCCATGAGGGCGAGGGTGCTGGCGGCGTTCTTGCTCTTGGGCTTGCGGAAGGCGGGGACGCCGTTGCTGATGGCCTCGACGCCGGTGAGGGCCGCACAGCCGGAGGAGAAGGCGCGCAGCAGCAGGAAGACCAGCGCGAAGCCGGCGATGCCCTGGTGCTCGGCCTTGATCTCGAAGTCGGCCGTGGGGGCCTTCATGGTGTCGTCGAGGACGAGTCCGCGCCAGGCGCCCCAGGCGATCATCAGGAAGACGCCGGCGACGAACACGTAGGTCGGGATCGCGAAGAGCTTTCCGGACTCCTTGACGCCGCGCAGGTTCATCAGCGTCAACAGCAAGATCATTACGACCGCGCTGAGCACTTTGTGCTCGATGACGAAATGGACGGCGGAACCGAGGTTCTCCACTCCCGAGGAGATGGAGACCGCGACGGTCAGCACGTAGTCGACGAGCAGGGCACTGGCGACGGTGAGTCCGGCCTTCGGCCCGAGATTGGTGTTCGCGACCTCGTAGTCGCCGCCACCGCTGGGATAGGCGTGGACATTCTGCCGATACGACGCGACCACCGTGAACATCAGCACCACGACCGCGAGCGCGATCCAGGGGCTGAAGTGGTACGCCGACACGCCCGCGATGGAGAGGACGAGGAGCACCTCGCCCGGGGCATATGCCACGGAGGAGAGCGGGTCGGACGCGAACACGGGGAGTGCGATGCGCTTCGGGAGGAGCGTTTCACCGAGGCGGTCGCTGCGCAGCGCCCGGCCGATCAGGATCCGTTTGGGCAGGTCGGTCAGTTTGGACACGGAGAGGATGTTAAGCGTTCGAAAAGAGCGCTGACCAACCACCACCCGAACCCTGCCCCAATTACGCACCACCACCGCACAAGAGGTCACACTGGTGACCGCCCGTGTGTAGCTTGGGCCATGGTCTGAGACCCTGTGAAGCCAGAGGATCACCCGGGCGGGACGGGGTCCGAAACTATTGACAGCCGGAAGGACGGCCGTGCACATCGTCATTATGGGCTGCGGAAGAGTGGGCTCGGCCCTCGCGCAGACCCTGGAGCAGCAGGGGCATACGGTCGCCGTCATCGACCAGGACCCCACGGCGTTCCGTCGGCTGGGATCGGGCTTCGGCGGCCGTCGCGTCACGGGCGTGGGCTTCGACCAGGACACCCTGCGCGAGGCCGGCATCGAGGACGCGGGCGCCTTTGCCGCGGTCAGCAGTGGTGACAATTCCAACATCATCGCGGCCCGCGTGGCCCGCGAGATGTTCGGTGTGGAGAACGTCGCCGCTCGCATCTACGACCCGCGGCGCGCCGAGGTCTACCAGCGCCTGGGCATCCCGACGGTGGCCACCGTCCGCTGGACCGCGGACCAGATGCTGCGGCGCCTGCTGCCCTCCGGCGCGGAGCCGCTCTGGCGCGACCCGAGCGGCGGCGTGCAGCTCGCCGAGGTGCACACCTCCCCGGCCTGGATCGGCCACAAGGTCAGCAAGCTCCAGGACGAGACGGGCGTGCGCGTCGCGTTCCTCACCCGGCTGGGCGAGGCCATGCTGCCGTCCTCCCAGACCGTGCTGCAGGAGGGCGACCTGGTCCACGTGATGATGCGCACGGACGAGATCGCCAAGGTCGAAGAGGCGTTCGCGCAGGGTCCCGAGGAGGCACACGCATGAGGGTCGCGATCGCCGGAGCCGGCGCCGTGGGCCGCTCCATCGCGGGCGAGCTGCTGGAGAACGGGCACGAGGTGCTGCTCGTCGACAAGGCGCCGACCGCCATCTCGGTCGAGCGGGTGCCGCAGGCGGAGTGGCTGCTGGCCGACGCCTGTGAGATCACCTCGCTGGACGAGGCCGCGCTGCAGCGCTGCAACGTGGTCATCGCCGCCACCGGTGACGACAAGGTGAACCTGGTCGTCTCGCTGCTGGCGAAGACGGAGTACGGGGTGCCGCGCGTGGTGGCCCGCGTGAACAACCCCAAGAACGAGTGGCTGTTCAACGAGTCCTGGGGCGTGGACGTCGCGGTCTCGACCCCGCGCCTGATGTCCGCCCTGGTCGAGGAGGCGGTGAGCGTCGGCGACCTGGTGCGCCTGCTCCGCTTCAGCCACGGCGACGCCAACCTGGTCGAGCTGACGCTGCCGCCGGAGTCCCCGATGGCGGGCGTGCGGATCAGCGAGATCAGCTGGCCGCAGGACACCTCCCTGGTGACGATCATCCGAGGCAACCGGGTGCTCACCCCGCACCCGGAGGAGAGCCTGGAGGCGGGCGACGAGCTGCTGTTCGTGGCCGCGCAGGCCCGCGAGGAGCAGCTGGAGGAGCTGCTGAACGCGGAGCGCGCGGCGGAGTAGGCCCCCGGCCGCTGTACGTGACGAGGGCCCCCGGAACCAATCGGTTCCGGGGGCCCTCGTCACGTACCCGGGCCGTCGACACGTACGGCGACCCCTGGCGCGTACAGCGGGCGGGGATCCTCGCTACGCCTCCCCGCGCCGCGCGGCCGCGGCGGCCTCCTTGCGCTGCCGCTCGGCCTCCTCCTCCGCCTCCATCTCGGCGAAGACGTCGATCGGCGGCGGGGCCTTGGCCAGGAACACCCAGGTGAAGTACACCGCCAGCACCATCGGCGGCAGCTTGAGGGCGATCAGCACCCAGCCCAGCTGCGTCGTGTCGCCCCACCAGTACAGCGGGAAGAGGATGGCGTACTTGGCCAGGAAGATCAGGCCCCAGGCCAGGCTGGCCTTGGTGTACGCGGCCTTGCGGCCGGGGTTGCGGGTGCGCCAGGAGAGGTTCTCCCGGAAGATCGGCCCCAGCACCACGCCGAGCAGCGGGAAGCCCACCAGCGCGGAGACGGTGAAGGCGACGCCGAGCCCGGCGCCGTAGATCATGCCTGGCAGGTAGAAGTCCTTGGCGTTGCCCGTGAACATGGCGAAGGCCACGCCGAAGCCCACGCCGAAGACGCCGCTGAAGGCGTGCTTGACGGTGTCCCTGCGGGCCAGCCGGACCACGACCAGCACGAGGGCCACCGCCACCGCGGCGATGGCCGAGAGCTTGAGGTCCTTGTTGACCGTGTAGATCCCGACGAAGAGCAGGCCGGGGAGCATGGTCTCCAGCGTGCCGCGGATCCCGCCGAAGGCGTCGAAGAGCGCCGCCTGCGTCACGGCCCTGGCGTCGGCGTCCGGGTCGGCGCCGGGCGCCCGGTCGCCCCGGGTCTCCTCCGAGCCCTCGTGGCCCTTTTTGTCGAGTGACGTCACCGGCTAATGCTCCTGTCCGAGCGGTCGGAGTTCGTACTTCGGATTGAAGAGCACCCGGCGGCCGTGGCTCATCGAGATGCGGCCGGAGGCGATCATCTTGCGGCCCGGTTCGATGCCCACGATCGAGCGCCTGCCGAGCCAGACCACGTCCAGCGCGGCGGAGCCGTCGAACAGCTCCGCCTCCAGGGCCGGAACCCCGGCCCGCGGTCGCAGGGTGACGGTGCGCAACGTACCAGCCACCTTGACTATCTCGCGGTCGTGGCAGTCACAGATACGGGTGCACCCCGCGGCCTCCGCGTCCTCCTGGAGCTCCGCGGAGTGCAGCTCCTCCTGTGAGGAGGACAGCCGCTCTATCATCCGGCGGAAGCGCCCGGCAGGCTTCGCGGGCTTCTCGGAACGAGGTACAGCACTCATACAGGAAGCCTACCGGCGCGGGGGTCACCTCTCGAAGCGGTATCCCATGCCCGGTTCGGTGATGAAGTGGCGGGGGTGCGCCGGGTCGGCCTCCAGCTTCCGGCGCAGCTGAGCCATGTACACGCGGAGGTAGTTGCTCTCGGTGCCGTAGGACGGTCCCCAGACCTCCTGGAGCAGCTGCTTCTGGCTGACCAGGCGTCCGCTGTTGCGGACCAGCACCTCCAGCAGGTGCCACTCGGTCGGAGTGAGCCGTACGTCCCTGCCGTCCCGGCTGGCCTTCTTGGCGGCCAGGTCCACGGTGAAGCCGGCGGTCGCGACGGTCACCTCGTCGCCGCCGCTGCCGGGCACCGGCTCCGCCCGGCGGACGGCGGCGCGGAGCCGGGCCAGCAGCTCGTCCATGCCGAAGGGCTTGGTCACGTAGTCGTCGGCCCCGGCGTCGAGCGCCTCGACCTTCTCGTCGGAGCTGTGGCGGGCGGAGAGGACGAGGATCGGGACCCGGGTCCAGCCGCGCAGCCCCCTGATCACCTCGACGCCGTCCATGTCGGGCAGGCCGAGGTCGAGCACGACCACGTCGGGGTGCCGGGCGGCGGCGAGCTCCAGGGCGGTGGCCCCGTCGGGGGCGGCGTCGACCTCGTACTTGCGCGCCTTCAGGTTGATCACCAGGGCCCGTACGATCTGCGGCTCGTCGTCCACCACGAGCACCCGCGTCATGGAGATCCTGCTTTCTGTCGTCATCGCGCTACCACGTCATCCTCCACCGCGGCCCGTGACGCGTCGCGGTCACGGGTGACGGCCGGCAGGCTCAGCACCATCGTGAGCCCTCCGCCCGGGGTGTCCTCGGCGCCGAGGGAGCCGCCGATGGCCTCGGTGAACCCCCGCGCCACGGCGAGCCCGAGGCCGACCCCGGCTCCGCGCGGGGCGTCCCCGTACCGCTGGAACGGGGCGAAGATCCGGTCCTTGGCCTCGTCGGGCACGCCCGGCCCCCGGTCCACCACGCGGACCTCGACGCGGCCGCCGAGGGCGCTGGCCTTCACGTGGACCGGCGTCCCGGCGGGGCTGTACTTCACGGCGTTCTCGACCACGTTGGCCACCGCCCGCTCCAGCAGCCCCGGGTCGACGGCCACCATCGGCAGGGTCTCCGGGATGTCGAGCTCGACGCTGCCCTCCGGTACGCCGCCCAGCGCCATCGGCACGACCTCGTCCACGTCGATCTCGCGGATCAGCGGGGTCACGGTGCCGGTCTGGAGCCGGGACATGTCGAGGAGGTTCCCGACCAGGTGGTCGAGGCGGTCGGCGCCGTCCTCGATGCCGGCCAGGAGCTCGGCCCGGTCCTCCTCCGACCACTCCACGTCGTCGGACCGGAGCGAGCTGACCGAGGCCTTGATGCCGGCGAGCGGCGTGCGGAGGTCGTGGCTGACGGCGGCGAGCAGGGCCGTGCGGATGCGGTTGCCCTCGGCCAGCTCCCGGGCCCGCTCCGCCTCGCCGACCAGCCGCTGCCGGTCGAGGACGACGGCGGCCTGGGCGGCGAAGGCGCCGAGGACGCGCCGGTCCTCGGCGGGCAGCACCCGTCCGGACAGCGCGAGGGCCATGTGCTCGCCGACCGGCATGTCGACGTCGGCGTCCTCGGGGCGCTCCGCGGGGTGGGGCCCGACGCTGGCGGCCGGGGTCCAGGGCTCGACCTCGCCGTCGCGTTCGAGCAGGGCCACGGACTCCATCGCGAAGGTCTCGCGGACGCGTTCCAGCAGGGCGTCGAGGGTGGTCTCGCCCCGCAGCACGCTGCCGGCGAGGAAGGACAGCACCTCGGACTCGGCCCGCAGCCGGGCGGCCTGGTGGGTGCGCCGGGCGGCGAGGTCCACGACCGAGGCCACCGAGGCGGCGACGGCGAAGAAGACGCCGATGGCCAGGATGTTCTTGGGGTCGGACACGGTCAGCCGGTGCAGGGGCGGGGTGAAGAACCAGTTGAGCAGCAGCGAGCAGAAGGCGGCCGAGGCCAGGGCCGGCACCAGTCCGCCCAGCAGTGCGGCGGCCACCGTGAGGGCGAGGAAGAGCAGCATGTCGTTGGCGAGGCCGAGATCGGTGTCGACATGCGTGAGCAGCAGCGCGAGCAGGGTGGGCAGGACCACGCCCACCACCCAGCCGGCGATGATCCGGGTGCGGCTGAGCCGGGCCTTGCGGCTGACGGGCAGCCCCCGGCCCTTGGCCACCTCGTCGTGGGTGACGATGTGCACGTCGAGGTCGGGCCCCGACTCCCGGGCCACCGTCATGCCGACGCCGGGCCCGAACACGTACTGCCAGGGCCTGCGACGGCTGGAGCCGAGGACGATCTGGGTGGCGTTCACGCCCCGCGCGAACTCCAGGAGGGCCTCGGGAACGCTGTCGCCGATCACATGGTGGAACGTTCCGCCAAGATCCTCGACCAGGGTCCGCTGGACCGCCAGCTCCTTGGGCGACGCGGCGGTCAGGCCGTCGCTGCGGGCGACGTAGACGGCGAGCACCTCGCCGCCGGCGCCCTTCTCGGCCAGCCGTGCCGCGCGGCGGATGAGCGTACGTCCCTCCGGGCCGCCCGTGAGGCCCACGACGATCCGCTCCCGGGCCTGCCAGGTGCTGCGGATGCCGTGCTCGCCCCGGTACTGGCGGAGGTACTCGTCGGCCCGGTCGGCGGTCCACAGCAGCGCCAGCTCGCGCAGGGCGGTGAGGTTGCCGGGCCGGAAGTAGTTGGAGAGGGCCGCGTCGACCTTGTCCGGCTGGTAGATGTTGCCGTGGGCCATCCGGCGGCGCAGCGCCTGGGGCGACATGTCGACCAGCTCGATCTGGTCCGCCCGCCGCACCACCTCGTCCGGCACGGTCTCCCGCTGCCGCACCCCGGTGATGGACTCCACGACGTCCCCGAGGGACTCCAGGTGCTGGATGTTGACGGTGGAGACCACGTCGATGCCGGCCCGCAGCAGTTCCTCGACGTCCTGCCAGCGCCTGGGGTTCCGCGAGCCCGGGACGTTCGTGTGCGCCAGCTCGTCGACCAGGGCTATGGCGGGCCGCCTCGCGAGCACCGCGTCCACGTCCATCTCGGTGAACACCGCGTCGCGGTACGCCAGCTCCCGCCGCGGCACCTGCTGGAGACCGGCCAGCATCGTCCGGGTGCGCTCCCGCCCGTGGTGCTCGACGAACGCGACGACGACGTCGGTCCCGCGCTCGGCCCGGCGGTGGCCCTCGGAGAGCATGGCGTAGGTCTTGCCCACGCCCGGTGCCGCGCCGAGGTAGATCCGTAGCTTGCCGCGTCCCATGTCCCTATTGTCTTTCACGCCCTGGAAACTCACCGTTGCGGGGGGTCAGCTCCGGGCCGCCCACCTGGGGGTGAAGGCCGGGCCGGAGGAAGGCCGACGGCGGGCGCCGCCGGGGGAAGTCGCTTTTCGGACCATCCGAGGAAACCCCGGTTCTGCGGCGTCAGGGCCGCCGTTGACGCCCTCCATACGGCGGCGGCCGCGCCCTTGACGACTTCCTGACGCCGGACGGCCGTTCCCGGGTACGCCGATGGGCCGCACCCCCGGAGCGGGGGTACGGCCCATCGGCGTGAAAGTGCCCCTACGGCGCCTCCGGCGGGCCCCTGAGGGCCCGTCGGCGCCGAGCGGGGGACCGGGGCTGCTAGCGGACCTCGGTGATCTCCGGGCCGCGCTCCAGCTGGCCCATGCCGCCGGAGAAGCGGGAGCCCTCCTGGTCGTCGGTCTGCACGCCGTCCGGCACCATCTGCGCGTCGTTCGGCAGCTTGAGGACGATCGGGTCGCGCGGGGCCATCGGGCCCTCGCCGCGCACCACGACGGTGTCACGGAAGATCTGCTCCAGCAGACCGGCGGCCTCGGGCTGCACCGCGCCCTGGCCGGAGATGACACCGCGCAGGAACCAGCGGGGGCCGTCGACACCGACGAACCGCACCAGCTGGACGCCGCCGGTGCCGTCCGGCAGCTGTACGGGGACCTGCGCGCGCAGCTCCCAGCCCAGCGGGCCCTCGACCTCGTCGATGAGACCGCCCTGCTGGGTGATGCCCGAGGCGATCTCCTCGCGGACCTCGCCCCAGATGCCCTCCTTCTTGGGGGCGGCGAACGCCTGCAGCTGGATCGCGCTGTCGCGCAGCACCACGGTCGCGGCGACGATCGCGTCCCCGGCGACCTCCACACGCAGCTCCATGCCCTCGACACCGGGCACGAAGATGCCGCCCAGGTCCACGCGGCCCTCGCCGGGCGCGCCGACCTCGGAGATGTCCCACGGGCCGTCGGGCCGCGGGGCCGGCGGCAGGTTCACCCTGCGCTGCTCGCCCGCGGCGAGCCCGGCGAGCTCATCGGCGTCCTGCTCGACGCCGTCGACGACCTGCTCGGCCTCGCCCGCCACACTCTCGGCGGCGCTGCTCTTCTTGCGACGTCCGAACACGTCACTGTCCTTCCCGGTCGGATACGACCGAAGCGTAGCCATTCCCACCCTGCTGCCCAGCGCCGGATCCGGACACGGCCGCGTGACCGCCGGTCGATCCGAATCCCCCCTCGGCACGTGCCGAACCGGGAAGTTCCGCCACCTCGTGGAAGCGCACCTTCTCGACCCGCTGGACGACCAGTTGGGCAATGCGGTCGAACCGCTCGAACCGCACGCTTTCACGGGGGTCGAGGTTGACCACAATCACCTTGATCTCCCCACGGTACCCGGCATCCACCGTCCCCGGGGCATTCACGAGCGCGAGCCCGCAGCGGGCCGCGAGTCCCGAACGCGGGTGCACGAAGGCGGCGTACCCGTCGGGCAGCGCGATGGACACCCCGGTGGGGAGTACGGTGCGCTCGCCGGGGGCCAGCTCCGCGGCCTCCGTGGTGACGAGGTCGCAGCCCGCGTCGCCGGGGTGGCCGTAGGCGGGCAGGGGCACCTCCGGGTCGACGCGCTTGATCAGCACGTCGAGGGGTGCGTGGTTGAAGGACATCAGGGGTTCACCTCGAAGGCGCGGGCGCGCCTGACCTGGTCCGGGTCGGCCATCGCCGCCTGGATCTCCTCGGGCCGACCGTTCTCGATGAAGTGGTCGACCTTGACCTCGATGAAGAGGGCGTCGGCGCGGACCGCGACCGGGCCCTCCGGGCCGCCTATCCGGCCCACGGCGGTGGAGTAGATCTTCCGCCCGGCCACGGCCGTCACCTCGGCCTCCAGGTGGAGGACGGTGTCGACCGGGACGGGGCGCACGAAGTCGGTCTCCAGCCGGCCGGTCACCGCGATGACGCGCAGCAGCCAGTTCAGCGAGCCGAGCGTCTCGTCGAGGGCCGTGGCCAGCACGCCGCCGTGCGCGAGGCCGGGGGCGCCCTGGTGCGCCGGCTTGACCGTGAACTCCGCGGTGACGCTGACGCCCTCGCCGGCCCGCGCCTCCAGGTGGAGGCCGTGCGGCTGACCCCCGCCACAGCCGAAACAGTGGTCGTAGTGCGCACCGAGGAGCTCACCGGGGGCCGGGGCGTCGGGGTGCCGCACCGGCGCCACGGCGTCGGCAGGGGGCGTCAAGGCTGTGTTTCGTCCACTCACAGGCGCAGACCTTACCCGCGCGGCTACCCGCCGGTCGCCCCGTGCCAAGCTTGGGGTCATGCAGCTCTCCCCCGCACACCACGACGAACGCCTCACCGCCCCCCGCTCCTGGTGGGCGATCACCGCCCTCGTCGGCGTCTCGGGTGCGCTGATCATGCTGCCGCTGGGCCTGCTGCCGATGGTGGCCGGGCTGGTCGGCGGCACGGCGCTGGCGGGGGTGCTCGTGAGTTCGTACGGCTCCGCGCGCGTGCGCGTGGTGGGCGGCTCGCTGGCCGCGGGCGAAGCGCGGATCCCGGTGACGGCCCTCGGTGAGCCGGAGGTGCTGGACGCGGCGGAGGCGCGGGCCTGGCGGACGCACAAGGCCGATCCGCGGGCGTTCATGCTGATGCGCAGCTACGTCCCGACGGCGCTGCGGGTGCCGGTCACCGACCCGGCCGACCCGACCCCGTACGTGTACGTGTCCACGCGCGAGCCGGAGGCCCTGGCCGCTGCCCTGCGGGCGGCGCGGGGCGCCTGAGTCCCGCGGGCGGGGCTCACTCGCCGGGGCCGGGCTCCAGGGCGTGGGTGTTGTGCCCGGGCAGCGGCAGGGGGTGCGCCGGTTCCTCCAGGGGCGGGAGCTGCTTGAGCAGGGCCCAGGGGACGGCGTTGGCCCGCAGGTCGCCGCGTACCTTCTCGGCGAGCTTCCTGGTGTCGCGCCGGTTCATCGCGGCGCCGACCGCGGCGCCGATCATGAAGGGCATCAGGTTCGGGAGGTTCCGGACCATCCGCTTCATGATCTGCTGGCGCAGTTCGCGCTTCATCTGCCCGCCGAGCGCCGCGTTGATCGTCGTGGGCTTGGTGACGTCGATGCCGCGTTCCTCGGTCCAGGCGCCGAGGTAGGCCATGCTGCGCTCCCTGAGCCCGCCGGGCGGGCGGCGGCCGTAGACCTCGTGGAGCTCCGCGACGAGCTTCAGCTCGATGGCGGCGACGCCGGTGATCTCGGCGGCCAGCTCGGTCGGCATGGCGGGCGGCACCGGCAGCATGGCCGCCGCCCCGATGCTCGCGCCGACCGTGGACGTGGCGTTGCAGGCTCCCGCGATCAGCTTGTCGGCCAGCTGGTCGGGGTCGAGTCCGGGGAACTGCGCGCGCAGGGTCTCCAGGTCCCGCACCCGCACGCGCGGGGCGATCTCGACGACCCGGTCGGCGAGGTACGAGATGACCGTGCGGGCGCCCGTGAGGGCACCTTCTCCGCCCTTGCGTACGCCGTCCCTGACGGCGGCGCGCAGGCGAGCCCCGGCCGCGGCCCGGGGCCCCTCGGTGCCCTCCGTGACGGCGGGCGGCGTGGCGGAGGGTACGTCGCCGGCATCGTGGCCCGTCTCCGGACCCGTGCCGCTCCCGTACGCCTCCGCTGAACCCTGCTGCCTCCGGAAGCGGCGCTTCCGGGACGGCGTCGAGCCTGCCACGGCGGCTGTCAGTCGCAGTCGCGGCAGATCGGCTGGCCGTTCTTCTCGCGTGCCAGCTGGCTGCGGTGGTGGACGAGGAAGCAGCTCATGCAGGTGAACTCGTCCGCCTGCTTGGGCAGCACCCGGACGGCCAGCTCCTCGTTGGAGAGGTCGGCGCCCGGCAGCTCCATGCCCTCGGCGGCCTCGAAGTCGTCCATCTCGATGGACGAGCTCTGCTTGTCGCTGCGCCGGGCCTTCAGCTCTTCCAGGCTGTCGTTGTCGACGTCGTCGTCGGTCTTGCGTGGGGTGTCGTAGTCCGTTGCCATAGTCGCTCTCCCCCTCTGGGTGTTAGCGGTGTCTCAGCGCACGTAACGCGCGAGAGGCCGGACTTGTGCCCGACCTGAGGCGGAGATTTTGCCTCACATCAAGGTCTGTTACTCAATCGACACCCAGCCGCACGCCTGAAGGAGCGATCGGCGGGGATGTCGAGCGGGACCGTACACGGTCCGACGGTCGCGCCGCATCGGTGCCACCCCGTGTATTTCCCGCCATTCGGGGGGCCGGAAACCCGGACTTTCCCGGGCTTTCCGGCACCCCAGAGGGTCACTGAACGTACAGGACCCGGCACGGCACAATGTGATCGATCACACAGAAATCGACCTCTCGCGACCGTGCTTGATTTCGCTCAGGGCGAAATCATGTCCGGATGCTAGATGGGTAGCGTGACACGCATCACCAGGCCACCGCCCTCCCGGGGCTCCGCGACGATCCGTCCGCCGTGCGCCCGGGCGACCGAGCGGGCGATGGAAAGACCCAGCCCGACGCCCTTGTCGCTGCCGGTCCGCTCGGTGCGCAGCCGCCGGAACGGTTCGAAGAGGTTGTCGATCTCGTATGCGGGAACCACGGGACCCGTGTTCGACACCACCAGCACCGCCTGGCCGTGCTGGATCTCGGTGGTCACCTCGACCCAGCCGCCCTCCGGCACGTTGTACCGGACGGCGTTCTGCACCAGGTTCAGGGCGATCCGCTCCAGCAGCACGCCGTTGCCCTGGACGACGGCCAGGGCGCGCTCGCCGCGGATCTCCACGCCCTTGGCGTCGGCCTCGGCGCGCGCCTGGTCGATGGCGCGCGAGGCGACCTCGGCCAGGTCCACGGGCTTGCGCTCGACGATCTGGTTCTCGCTGCGGGCGAGCAGCAGCAGGCCCTCCACGAGCTGCTCACTGCGCTCGTTGGTGGCCAGCAGCGTCTTGCCCAGCTGCTGGAGCTCCACGGGCGCCCCGGGGTCCGAGAGGTGCACCTCCAGCAGCGTGCGGTTGATCGCCAGCGGGGTGCGCAGCTCGTGGGAGGCGTTCCCGACGAACCTCTGCTGGGCCGTGAAGGCCCGCTCCAGCCGGTCCAGCATCTCGTCGAAGGTGTCGGCGAGCTCCTTGAGCTCGTCGTCCGGCCCGTCCAGCTCGATCCGCCGGGAGAGGTCGGAGCCGACCACGCGCCGGGCGGTACGGGTGATCTTGCCCAGGGGCGAGAGGACCCGGCCGGCCATCGCGTAGCCGAAGGCGAAGGCGATGATGCTCAGGCCCAGCAGCGCCATCAGGGAGCGGCTCAGCAGGTCGTCCAGGACCTGCTTCTTCTGCTGGTCCATGCAGGCCGAGATGGCCTGGTTGAACTGGTCGATCGTCTGGTCGCCGCCCACCCCGGGGCAGGTCGCGCTGGTGACCTCGATCTTCTGCCCGCCGACGATCTTGAACGGCGGGAAGCTGCCCCCGTGCACCGCCTGGGCGGCGAGCAGGTAGATGATCGACAGCAGCAGGATCCCGGCGATCAGGAACATGCCGCCGTAGAGCAGCGTCAGGCGTATCCGGATGGTCGGTCTGAGCCAAGGGAAGGGACCCTCGGGCTGGCCGGGGTCCCAGGTGGGCTTCGGGGGCGCCGGTGGCGGCGCGGGGGTCGATGCCACCGCCGTCAGATCCGGTATCCGGAGCCCGGCACGGTCACGATGACCGGCGGCTCGCCCAGCTTGCGGCGCAGGGTCATGACCGTCACGCGCACCACGTTGGTGAAGGGGTCGGTGTTCTCGTCCCATGCCTTCTCCAGCAGCTGCTCGGCCGAGACGACGGTGCCCTCGCTGCGCATGAGGACCTCCAGCACCGCGAACTCCTTGGGCGCGAGCTGCACCTCGCGGCCGTCCCGGAACACCTCGCGGCGGTTGGGGTCGAGCTTGATGCCCGCGCGCTCCAGGACGGGGGGCAGCGCGACGGTCGTACGCCGGCCCAGCGCCCGCACCCGGGCCGTCAGCTCGCTGAAGGCGAACGGCTTGGGGAGGTAGTCGTCCGCCCCCAGCTCCAGGCCCTCCACGCGGTCGCTGACGTCGCCAGACGCGGTCAGCATCAGGACCCGGGTGGGCATGCCCAGCTCGACGATCTTGCGGCAGACGTCGTCGCCGTGGACCAGAGGGAGGTCTCGGTCGAGGACGACCACGTCGTAGTCGTTCACGCCGACGCGCTCCAGAGCGGCCGCGCCGTCGTACACGACGTCCACGGCCATGGCCTCCCGGCGCAGTCCGGTGGCCACCGCATCGGCGAGCAGCTGCTCGTCCTCGACGACGAGTACGCGCACGTCGATTTCCTTCCTCATGGGCCCGTGGGGGGCAGCGTCTGTTGCGCGTCCATCCTGCCCTTTTCTCCGGTAAACCGGCTGTAAGGCGTCACGGGGCGGCCTCCCGCGGGGGCCGGAGGCGAGGATTCCCGCGCCTTCCGAGGTTTCTGCGTTCCGGGGGGCGGGGAGGAGGGGGTCACACCCTCGATCACCCGGCCGTGGCAGACCCACGCGTCCTGGTGACCGGCGATGGGCCCCCCGGCACCCCCGTGCCGGGCGACCGAACCCCCGGCACCCCCGTGCCACCGACCCCGACCCACGAAGAGGGGGCGCACCATGGACGCATTCACCGCAGGTCTTCTGCAGCGCATCAAGACCACGGAGTCCGACCTCACGCAGGCGCGCGAGACGGGCGACGACTTCCTCGCGGAAGTCGAGCAGGCCGAGCTGGACGACCTGCACCGCCTCGCCGCCGAGCACGGCGTGCGGGTCAGCGCCGCATAGCGCGCACCGGCCGCACGAGAGGCGTCCGAGGCGATTCCGGTCCGTCCGGAACCTTCGTAGCCGCTCGAACCGTCACGACGCACGACACGGGGGCCCCGGTACCGCGGGACGGTACCGGGGCCCCCGTGCGTGTGTGCGCATGGCCCCGGGCTGCGGGATGCGCCGCCGGGCGGGCGGTCAGTCGTGCCAGGCCCCCGCCTCGTCCAGGAGGCTCTGGAGGGGCTCGAAGACGGCCGGGGTGGCCGCCACCGCCAGCTCGCCCGACGGGGGCTGTCCGGGCCGTCCGCCGGTGAGCGCGCCGGCCTCCCGGGCGATCAGGTCGCCGGCGGCCAGGTCCCACGGGTGCAGCCCGCGCTCGTAGTAGCCGTCGAGCCGGCCGGCCGCGACGTCGCACAGGTCCACGGCGGCCGAGCCGCTCCGCCGGATGTCCCGGACCTGCGGGACCAGCCGCTGGGCGACGTCCGCCTGGTGGGCACGGACGGTCTGCACGTAGTTGAAGCCGGTGGCGACCAGGGCCTGGTCCAGGGGCGCGGCTGCCCGGCAGCGCAGCGGCCCGCCGCCGGCCAGCCAGGCTCCGCCGCCCAGCACCGCGTGGTACGTCTCGCCGCGCATCGGCACGGCCACCACGCCGACCACGGTCTCGCCGTGGTACTCGGCGGCGATGGAGACCGCCCAGGACGGCAGCCCGTAGAGGTAGTTCACGGTGCCGTCGAGCGGGTCGACGATCCAGCGCACCCCGCTCGTGCCCGGGCTGCTGGCGCCCTCCTCGCCGAGGACGCCGTCGTCGGGCCGGTGGGCGCCGAGGTAGCCGGTGATCAGCTTCTCGGCGGCGATGTCCATCTCGGTGACGACGTCGATCGGACTGGACTTGGTGGCGGCCACCCCGAGGTCGGCGGGGCGGCCGTCGCGCAGCAGCTCTCCGGCCTGCCGGGCGGCCTCCAGGGCGATGCCGAGCAGTTCGGCGTTGAGCGGGTCGGTCATGGATCTCCTCTCGGCGGGCGGGCGGGTGCGGTGGCGTCAGGCGTACGGGCTGTCCTCGCCGGCGGCGGCCGGGCGGGGCGCCCGGGCCGGGCAGCAGCCCACGGCGCACAGGTCGTGGCTGGCCCCCAGCATGCCGACCCAGCAGCGCTCGGCCTCCTCGCCGCGCTCGACGGCGGCCCGCTCCAGCACGAGGTCGCGCACGGCGGCCGCGAAGCGGGGGTCGTCGCCGACCGTGGCCGAGCGGGCCACCGGCAGGCCCAGTTCCGCGGCCTTGGCGGTGGCCTCGGTGTCGAGGTCGTACATGACCTCCATGTGGTCGGAGACGAAGCCGATGGGGACCATCACGGCCGCCGGGGTCCCGGAACCGTGCAGGGCCTCCAGGTGGTCGCAGACGTCCGGCTCCAGCCACGGGATGTGCGGGGCGCCACTGCGGGACTGGTAGACGAGGTCCCAGGGGTGCGCGACGCCGGTCTCGACGGCCACGGCGTCCGCGATCACCTCGGCGACGTCCAGGTGCTGCCGGACGTACGCGCCGCCCTCGCCGTGCTCGGTGTGCTCCCCGGCCGGGCCCGAGGCGTCGGCCGCGGCGGTGGGGATGGAGTGGGTGGTGAAGACGAGGCGGGCGGAGTCCCGGACGTCCTCGGGCAGCTCCGCGAGGGAGGCGACCACGCCGTCGATCATGGGCTCGACGAAGCCGGGGTGGTTGAAGTAGTGCCGCAGCTTGTCGACGCGCGGCAGCTCCAGGCCCTCCCCGGCGAGGACGGCGAGCGAGTCGGCCAGGTTCTCGCGGTACTGCCGGCAGCCGGAGTACGAGGCGTACGCGCTGGTGGCCAGGACGGCGATGCGGCGGCGGCCGTCGCGGACCATCTCGCGCAGGGTGTCGGTGAGGTACGGGGCCCAGTTGCGGTTGCCCCAGTAGACCGGGAGGTCCAGGCCGTGCTCCGCGAAGTCCTTGCGCAGGGCGTCCAGCAGGCGGCGGTTCTGGTCGTTGATGGGGCTGACCCCGCCGAAGCCGAAGTAGTGCTGCCCGACCTCTTTGAGGCGCTCGCGCGGGATGCCCCGGCCCCGGGTGACGTTCTCCAGGAACGGGACCACGTCGTCGGGGCCCTCGGGGCCGCCGAAGGAGAGCAGCAGGAGGGCGTCGTACGGGCGGGCGTCGGCGGTGGTTTCGGGAGTCGCGAGCTGGTCTGGCATGTCCCGAATCCTGCCACCCGGCTCGGACACCCGGTAACCGGCCCGCCACGGGACCGCAGGTAAGGTTCACCTAACTTCTTTCCCCCGGGAAACCCCCTGCCGCCCCGTACCCGGCGCACGTAACCTGTACGGGCCATCTACGTCCCTTACGGAGGGCCCCCTTGCCCAGTCCCTACCGCGCGATCTTCGCGGCGCCCGGCACCCGGGCGTTCACGGTTGCCGGATTCTTCGGGCGGTTGCCCCTCTCGATGCTCGGCATCGGCATCGTCACGATGATCTCCCAGCTCACCGGCCGCTACGGCCTGGCGGGAGCCCTCACGGCCACCCTGGCGCTGTCCGCCGCCGTGCTCGGCCCGCAGGTCTCCCGGCTGGTGGACCAGTACGGCCAGCGGCGGGTGCTGCGCCCGGCCGCGCTCATATCCGTGGCCGCCGTGTCGGGACTGCTCGTCTCCGCGCGGGAAGGGGCGCCCGACTGGGTGCTGTTCGCCTTCACCGCGTGCGCCGGCGCGGTGCCGAGCGCGGGCGCGATGCTCCGGGCCCGCTGGGCGGCGCTCTACCGGGACTCGCCGGACCAGCTGCACACCGCGTACTCCTTCGAGTCCGTGATGGACGAGGTCTGCTTCATCGTCGGCCCGATCGCCTCCATCGGACTGTCCACCGTCTGGTTCCCCGAGGCCGGGCCCCTGATCGCGACGGTCTCGCTGCTGATCGGCCTGTTCTGGCTGACCGCCCAGCGCGCCACGGAGCCCGTCCCGCACCCGCGCGAGCCGGGCGCCGACCGGAGCTCCGCGCTCCGCGCCCCCGGTCTCCAGGTGCTGGTGGCGACCTTCGTGGCGACGGGCGCGATCTTCGGCTCGGTGGACGTGGTGACGGTGGCCTTCGCGGAGGAGCGCGGCAGTCAGGCGGCGGCCAGCGTGGTCCTCGCGGTCTGGGCGCTGGGGTCCTGCATCGCCGGACTGCTGTTCGGCCTGGTCCGCCTGAAGGGCCGCAAGGAAAGGACCTGGGTCCTGGGCATCTGTGCGATGGCCGTGAGTATGATCCCCCTCCTACTGGCCGGGAACCTTCCGTTTCTGGCCGTGGCGCTCTTTGTCGCGGGCCTCGCCATCGCTCCCACGATGGTCACCACGATGGCCCTGATCGAGACGCACGTACCGCGCGCGAAGCTGACCGAAGGCATGACCTGGGTGGGTACGGGCCTGGCCGTCGGCGTCGCGCTCGGGTCCTCCGTGGCCGGCTGGGTGATCGACGCGGCCGGGGCGCGGAGCGCGTTCGTGGTGTCGATCTCGGCAGGGGCCGCCGCGGCGGCGGTCGCGTTCGCGGGTTACCGCAGGCTGACGAGGCCTGCGCTAGGGGAGGGACCCGATGGGCACGCAGAGCAGCACGAGGACGGCCGGCGCGACGACGCCCGGCACGTGGCGTAACTGGGCCGGCAACGTCACCGCGCGGCCCGCGCGGGTGGTCGCGCCCCGCACCGTCGAGGAGGTCCGGGAGGCCGTGCGCCGCGCCGCGGCCGACGGGCTGAAGGTGAAGGCGGTCGGCACCGGCCACTCCTTCACCTCGGCGGCTGCCACGGACGGGGTGCTGGTGCGCCCCCAGGCCCTGGCCGGCATCCGGCGCATCGACCGCGAGGCGGGCACGGTGACGGTCGCGGCCGGCACGGCCCTGAAGGACCTGAACGCGGCCCTCGCCCAGGAGGGCCTGTCGCTCACCAACATGGGCGACATCATGGAGCAGACGGTCTCCGGCGCCACGAGCACCGGGACCCACGGCACCGGCCGCGACTCCGCCTCCATAGCCGCCCAGATCCGGTCCCTGGACCTGGTCACGGCCGACGGTGAGCTGCTGACCTGCTCGGAGAAGGAGAACCCGGAGGTCTTCGCGGCCGCCCGGGTCGGCATCGGCGCGCTGGGCATCGTCACCTCGATCACCTTCGCCGTGGAGCCGCTCTTCCTGCTCACCGCGCGCGAGGAGCCCATGCCCTTCGAGCGGGTCACGGACGAGTTCGACCAGCACTGGGCCGAGAACGAGCACTTCGAGTTCTACTGGTTCCCGCACACCGGCAACTGCAACACCAAGCGGAACAACCGCAG
This sequence comes from Streptomyces sp. NPDC101118, assembly GCF_044759445.1. Classification (NCBI taxonomy): domain Bacteria; kingdom Bacillati; phylum Actinomycetota; class Actinomycetes; order Kitasatosporales; family Streptomycetaceae; genus Streptomyces; species Streptomyces sp. NPDC101118. Next base: position 88,834 of record NZ_JBIVZG010000019.1, read on the forward strand.
CGCGGGGCCCGCCGCCCCCAACGGCCCGGTGAGCGGCTGGATCGAGGACGAGCTGCTCTCCAACGGCGTCTTCCAGGCGGCCTGTTCGCTCGGCCGGGCGGCGCCGTCGACGATCCCGTCGATCGCCCGCATCGCCAGCCGGGCGCTGTCCGCCCGGACCTACACGGACATCCCGTACAAGGTGTTCACCAGCCCGCGCCGGGTGCGGTTCGTGGAGATGGAGTACGCCCTGCCGCGCGAGGCCGTCGTCGGGGCGCTGCGCGAACTGCGGGCCATGGTCGACGCCTCGGACCTGCGGATCAGCTTCCCGGTGGAGGTGCGCACGGCTCCGGCCGACGACATCGCGCTGTCGACGGCGTCCGGGCGCGAGACGGCCTACATCGCGGTCCACATGTACAAGGGCACGCCGTACCAGGCGTACTTCACCGCGGCCGAGCGCATCTTCACCGCGCACGGGGGCCGTCCGCACTGGGGCAAGGTGCACACCCGGGACGCGGCGTACTTCTCCGAGGTCTACCCGCGGTTCGGCGAGTTCACCGCACTGCGGGACCGGCTCGACCCGGACCGGGTGTTCGGCAACGACTACCTGCGCCGGGTGCTGGGCGACTGAGGTCCGCCCGCGGCGGGCGCTAGTTCCCGCCGTCCTGCGCGTCCGCGGCCGCGGTCGGGGCCGTGCCGCCGTCGGCCGTGCCGGTCCCGGAGCCCGGGCCGCTCCCCGATCCCGTCGGCTTCTCCGGGCTCGGGGTCGGGGTGGGCTCCGGCGGAGTGGGCGTGGGCGTCGGCGGGGTGGGCTCCGGGGTCGGGTCCGCGGAGTGCGACGGCGTCGGCGTCCCGCTCGGGTCGGGAGTGGCGCTGCCCGGCCCCGACGGGTCGGGCGCCGGTGTCCCGGAGTGCGTGGTCCCCGGCTCCTCCCGCCCGTTCCCCGAGGGCTCGTCCTCCGGGGTGGTGCGGTGCTGCCGGGACTGCGTACCGCCGGTGGTGACGCCGCCGAAGGCGGAGGTGTTGCCGGAGACCAGCTCGTACGCGGCTATGCCGCCCATCGAGACCCCGAAGACCAGTGCCGCCGCGACCGCCTTGGCCTTCCAGCCGCGCACCCGGGTGCCGTGCGTGGTGGCCGTGCCGAAGTCCGCCGGCGGGCCCGGCGAGGGCCCCGGCCCGGGCGGTACGGCGTCCACGGCCCGCGTGGCGTCCGGCGGTTCCACCGCGCCGAGCACCATGGTCCGGTCGTGGCGGGGCGGCGCCCCCGCCGGGTCGGCGGCCGGCATCAGGCGGGTGCGCGCGTCGCCGTCCGCCTCCGGTACCACGGCCCCCGGCCGGGGTTCCGCCACCGGCACCTGCCGGGCCCTGGGGCGGGCGGCCTCGCCGGTCTCCCGGAGGGTCTCGCCGGTGCGCTTGAAGAGGTGCTGGATGACCGGTCCGCCCGCGGTGGCGACGACGCTGACGACGCCGGCGCCCAGGATGGTCCCGTAGACGCCCATCTTGGACGCGAGGTAGGCGGCGGCGATGGTGGCGAGGGAGCTGCCCGCGACCTGGGCGACGCTCAGGTCGAGCCGCTTCTGCTCCGCGCCGCCCGCGTCCGTGCCGTCCGCTTCCGCGTCGCGCGCCTGCCGCTCCGTCACTCCCGTCGCCGTCGTCCCAGCCGACGCGGTGTCCGTTTTCCGACCCATCCCCAGCCTCTGCCGTCACCGACCACTCCACTTACAGCAGTTACTGACATGTGGGCGAAGCGGATAGTTCCACCGAGAGGGATTCTGTGAATCAAGACACCAGAAAACGCCCGTTCGTCAGGCCCGCGTAAGGAATCCCGCGCCCCAACTCCCCTGCCGTGGGACAAGTTCGGCGGCGCGGCGGTCCACCCAGGTGGCCCGAATGGAGTACTGTGGCGAGCCCTGGGACCGCGCTTCCTTTCGGATGCCCGGACTCGGGAGAGGGGGCCGGTCTTCGGAGAAACGGCGCTCGCAACCGGCGAAGCCGTGGGTTCGTACGGTGCCCCGCTGCACAGAGTGACCACGTCGTCACTTTGAGTGGCGAACAGGTAACCGTGCCATAACGGCGATCAAGGGCGCATGCCCGACACGCCGGTTTAACTCGGCAAGGTTGTGGCAGGCTGCACCCGGGCAGGCCACACTCGACTAGCGGAAGCAGCGACGCACGTGACGTCGGCAGGCACCACCCGGGAGGTCCCCATGCCCGAACTGCGTGTCGTGGCCGTCTCGAATGACGGCACACGACTGGTGCTCAAGGCTGCGGACGGCACGGAGTACACCCTTCCGATCGACGAGCGGCTGCGCGCGGCCGTGCGCAACGACCGGGCCCGGCTCGGCCAGATCGAGATCGAGGTGGAGAGCCACCTCCGCCCCCGCGACATCCAGGCGCGGATACGTGCCGGTGCCTCCGCGGAGGAGGTCGCACAACTCGCCGGCATCTCCGTCGACCGGGTACGCCGCTTCGAGGGACCCGTGCTCGCCGAGCGCGCCTTCATGGCCGAGCGCGCCCGCAAGACTCCCGTGCGCCGGCCCGGCGAGAACACGGGACCCCAGCTGGGCGACGCCGTGCAGGAGCGGCTGCTGCTGCGCGGGGCCGAGAAGGACTCCGTCCAGTGGGACTCCTGGCGCCGCGACGACGGCACCTGGGAGGTCCTGCTGGTCTACCGGGTGGCGGGCGAGCCGCACTCGGCGAGCTGGACGTACGACCCGCCCCGGCGGCTCGTCCAGGCCGTCGACGACGAGGCGCGCTCCCTCATCGGCGAGGCCGACGACCTTCCGGCGCCGGAGCCGAGCTTCCCGTTCGTGCCGCGGATCGCGCGGCTGCCGCGGGACCGGCCGCTGGACCGCGCCCTGGACCGGCAGCTGGAGCGGGCCCCCGCGCCGGCTCCGGAACCGGAGGAGGAGCGGGACTCGCTGACCAGCCTGCTGGAGGCCGTCCCGAGCTTCCGGGGCGACCTCGTCGTACCGGAGCGGACCACGCAGCCCGAGGAGTCCGAGACCGAGGCGGAGGAGGCGGCCACGGCGGCCCCCGCCGCGTCGGCCGGGGCCGGTGCGGCGTACGCGGACGTGCTCATGCCGCGTTCGGTGGCGGGCCACCGGGAGCGGCTGATCGGGACGACCGACCGGCAGGCGGAGGCGGACGGCGTCCGTCCCGGCCGCCGCGCGGCCGTGCCGAGCTGGGACGAGATCGTCTTCGGCACGCGCCGCAAGAAGCAGGAGTAGGAGCAGCCGGAGCCGCCTGCGCGGCCGCAAGGCAGGGCGTACGGGCCCGGTACCGCGTGTGGAGCGGCACCGGGCCCGTACGCGTGCACGGCCTCCCGCGCGCCTACTGCGGGTCCGGACCCGTGGCCACCGGGCGGGACGGGTCGGAGCACCACTCCGACCAGCTGCCGGCGTACAGCGCCGCCGGCACCCCCGCCACGGCCAGGGCCAGCACCTCGTGGGCGCCGGACACCCCGGACCCGCAGTACACGCCCACCGGGCGCGCCCCGTCCGCTCCGAGCGCCGAGAAGCGCGCCGCGAGCTCCGGCGCGGGCAGGAAGCGCCGGTCGCCCCCCACGTTCTCCGCGGTCGGCGCCGACAGCGCGCCCGGGATGTGACCGCCGACGGGGTCGATGGGCTCGACGTCGCCCCGGTACCGCTCACCCGCCCGGGCGTCGAGCAGCACACCTGCGCGGGCCGTTTCCGCGGCGCCCTCGGCGTCCAGCAGACCCACGGCACCCGGACTTGGCTTGAAATCACCCTCGGCCGGCGACGGGATCTCGGCCGACAGGGCACCGCCCGCGGCCACCCACGCACCCAGTCCCCCGTCCAGCACACGGACGTCCTCGTGCCCCGTCCAGCGCAGCAGCCACCAGGCGCGCGCCGCGGCCCAGCCCAGGCCCCCGTCGTACACGACCACCGGGGTCTCCGGGCCCACACCGGCGCGGCGCATCACGGCTCCGAAGGCCTCGGGGTCCGGCAGCGGGTGGCGGCCGCCGGCACCGGGCGGACCTGCCAGTTCGCGGTCGAGGTCGACGTAGACCGCGCCCGGGACGTGCCCGGCCTCGTACTCGGCCCGCAGGTCGGGGCCGCCCAGCTGCCAGCGGACGTCGAGCAGCACGGGCGGCACGGGGCCGGCCGTCGCGGCCAGGAGCTCGGAAGCGGAAATGATCGGGTTCATGGGCACATCCTCCTCCAGCCGCCACGCCTGGCGTAACAGGCACGAAATCACCCGGGCGCATCGATTCGGACATCTCTGTCCCGCGGGCCGGAAAGGCGGCGCGGCCGGGGCGCGCGGCGGAGCGGGGAGTGCCACCATCGTCTCCATGACCGAGCAGGCGTTGCGGCGCTCCCCCGGCACCCCGTGCTGGGTCAGCCTGATGGTGCACGGCCTCACCACGACCCAGGAGTTCTACAGCTCCCTCTTCGGCTGGGAGTACGTGCCCGGTCCCGGGCAGCTGGGCCCGTACGTGCGGGCGCGGCTGGACGGCAAGGAGGTCGCGGGCATCGGGCAGTTGCCGCCCGACCGGCACCTGCCGACCGCCTGGACCCCGTACCTGGCCACGGACGACGCGGACACGACGGCCGAGCTGATCCGCAGCTGCGGCGGCACGGTGGCGGTGGGGCCGCTGGACGCGGACCACGCGGGGCGGATGGCGATCTGCTCGGACCCGGTGGGCGCGGTCTTCGGCATCTGGCAGGCCTCCGCGCACGTCGGCTCGCGCCTGACCGGGGTGCCCGGCACGCCGGTGTGGAACGAGCTGGTGACCCAGGAGACCTCGACGGTGGCGAAGTTCTACCAGAGCGTCTTCGGGCACGAGCTGGAGGCACTGGTGTCGGCGGACTTCGACTACGTCACCCTGCACCTGGAGGGCCGCCCCGTCTGCGCGGTGCACGGCGTGGGCCGGGCCCTGCCGCACGACCGGGGGGCCCACTGGATGACGTACTTCGAGGTGGCGGACCCCGACGGGGCGGCCCGGCAGGTCGTGGACCTCGGCGGCCACGTGATCCAGCCGCCGCGCGAGGGCGCGAGCGGCCGCCTGGCCACGGTCGCGGACCCCGAGGGCGCGGTCTTCACGATCATCCGCACGGAGCGCTGACGACGGCGGCCGTGGCCGGTCCCCGGGGACCGGCCACGGCCGTCGGATCGTCACGTCCGGACGTCGCGTGCCCGGGCGGTGGACCGGACTAGCGGATGACGTCGAACTCCAGGGCCACCACGCTGGCGTCCTTGGCGTCGATCTCGAACTGCTCGGCCGGCGGGCGCGGCACGCCGTTGGCCGCCGAGATGCCGAGCTTCTTGAAGTAGCCCTCGGTGCCGCCGGGCGTGTACCAGGCGAGCATCTTCACCGGGGTGTCGCCGAGGACGCTGTACGTGTGGGCCTTGCCGCGCGGCAGGAAGACGAACGAGCCCGGCCCGGCCGTCTCGACGCGGCCCTCCCAGCGGAGTTCCAGGCTGCCCTCGAGGAGGTAGAAGGCCTCGTCCTCGCCGTGGTGGGTGTGCGGCGGGGCGCCGGAACCGGGGTGCAGCACGACCTCCAGCAGGCCGAACGCGCCGCCGGTGTCCTGCTTCTCCGCCTTGAAGGTGTAGTGGTCACGGAATACCCACCGGGTGTCGCCCTCGCCCTGGGCGACGTGGATGAGTTCCGGAGCCGACTGTTCCTGAGTGGTCACTGCTCTCTCCCTCTGTGGAAAGTTCTTCTGTGTGGCCTTCGCGTGGGACGGCGCCCGGTGAAGGGGCGTCACGTCCGGTGGTGCTGACGGTTCACGGGCTCAATGGGCCACCACCTCCTCTCCCTGCCGGGGGACTCCGTCACGCGGTCGCGTGGCGGCGGGCGGACCGGGCGGCGAGGCCGACGAGCCCGATGCCGACCACCAGGGCGGCCGCGAGGAGCAGCGCCAGGCTGGACAGCCCCGGCATGCCCTGCGGGATCTGGGCACCCAGCGCGACTCCGCCGTTGAGGATGAAGCTGTAGATCGCGGTGGCGGTGGCCCGGGCGGGCCCGGCGCTGGTGCCGACGGCCTGGACGAGGGCCGGGCTGACGGTGGAGATCGCCAGCACGTAGACGAAGAGCGAGACGCCCAGGCCGATCACGGAATCGGCGTACAGGGCGGCCGCGAGCAGTCCGACGGCGCCGACGGAGAAGCCGATGACCGTCCGGGTGAGTGCGGACAGGCGTCCCATGACCGGCGCGAGGAAGACGGCACCGACCATGGCGGGGAGGGCGCTGGCGCGGAGGGCCAGCATGGTGTCGTGGTTCCCGACCACCTCCGCCGGCCCGTAGAGCTGCACACCGGTGTAGATCGCGGTGAGGCTGCCCAGGACGCCCAGGGAGGCCACGAAGAGCGCGACGATCGAGCCGTTCCGCAGCACGCCGGCGACGGGGGAGGGCCCCTTGGCCCCGCGCGGCGGCAGGTCCTTGGCCTCGTCCGGCAGCAGGACCTTCCAGGCCACCGCAGCCACGACCGCCAGCAGCGGCGCCACCAGCCAGAACACGGACTGCCAGCCGAGCGAGGACCCCAGGATCTGCGCCATGACCTGGCCGACGCACAGCGCGACGCCCAGTGCGCAGGACACCACGGTGAGGGCCAGTGCGAGGCGGCGCGTCGGGACCCGGTCGCTCAGGTAGATGTACACCACCGGCGTGAACACACCGGCCATCGAGCCCTGCAGGGCCCGCAGGAGGGAACCGGTCACGAGATCGGACGCGAGCGGCACGAGCGCCGTCATCACGGCCATGACCGCGATGCTCGCGACGACGACGTTGCGACGGCCGTACCGGTCGGCGAGGAAGCCGCTCGCCAGCGAGGCGCACGCGTAGGCGGCGGAGAACGCCGTGGTCGCCCACGCCGCGGAACCCTGCGACACGCCCCACGCCTCGCCGAAGTCCGGCATGAGCGGGATCGCCACGTAGCCCTGGCTGACGACGACGACGGCGGCGAGGGCGAGGACCGCCAGGGTCGTGGCGAAGGGGAACTGCTCGGCGCGCTCCTCGGCCGTGAGGCCGACCGCCGGTTTCGACGCCGCTGTTCCGGTGGTGCGGACCGCTGCTGTTTCGCTGTCCGAGGCCGATGTGTTCGACATCAGAAATACTCTCCTTTGTGCGGCCAGGGCCGGGGAACGTACCTGGGCACGCTCGCGGTTGGCGTTCTCTTCGCAGCGACGGATCACAGCCCGCCGGCCAACCTTTCTGAAGGTTGCGGAGCGGGCTCGGGCAGGGTCAAAGGGGCGGGCGCGGGTCCGTCAGGTCCTCGGGCCGGCCGCCGCGGAGGCACCGGCGAGGCCCGTCCGCCCCGGGACCAAGGCTCCGTGAGCCCCGGGACGGAGGCTCGGTGGGCCCGGGGACGAAGGCTCCGAGGGCCCCGGGACGAAGGCTCGGTAGGTCCGGGGACGAAGGCTCCGAGGGCCCCCGGACCGGGCATCGGGCAGCAAGTGACCGCAGTCCTGACAAACTCCCGGAATCGGATCCCGGCCCGCCGGACGACTGCCGGAGCATGGCCGCTGGGTGCGCACGCGAGCACGATCCGCGCGCGGGCCCCGTACCCCACCACACCGGGAGATGACCATGCAGATTGACGCACTACCCGCGCAGCCCGGCACCGAGCCGGACTGGGGCGCCGAGAAGCTCGACCTGGACGCGTACCTGGCCCGCGTCGGCTACGACGGTCCGCGCACCGCGGACGCGGCCACGCTCCGCGCCCTGCACCGCGCCCACCTCGCCACGTTCTCCTTCGAGAACGTCGCCCTGGCGCTCGGCGGCGCCATCGACATCGACATCGACGCGATCCAGCGGAAGATGGTCGGCGAGGGCCACGGCGGCTACTGCTACGAGAACAACCTGCTGTTCGCCGCCGTCCTGGAGCGCCTCGGCTTCCCGGTCTCCCGGCTGCTGTCGCGCGTACGCCGCGGGAACGCGCCGGTCCGCTGGCGCTCCCACACCGTCCTGCTGGTCGAGGCGGACGGGCGGCGCTGGATCGCGGACGTCGGCTTCGGCGACGAGGGCCCGCTCGAGCCGGTGCCCTTCGAGGCCGGCGGTCTCATGACGGCGGGCGACTGGACCTGGCGCCTGGACCAGGAGGGCGACGACTGGATCCTGCGCAGCGAGCACGCCGACGGCTGGTTCGACGTGTGGGCGGTCCGCCTGGAGCGGCAGCACGCCATCGACTTCCAGGTGGCGAACTACTACTCCTCCACGCACCCGCGCTCGCCCTTCGTGGGCCAGCTCGTCGCGCAGCGGCCCGAGGCGCACGTGCGCTACAGCCTGCGCAACCAGGAGCTGGTGCGGACGTTCCCGGACGGCCGCAAGGAGACCGTCAGGCTGTCCGCCGACGAACTCGTCGACACCCTGCGCGAGACGTTCCGCATCGCGCTGACCGAGGACGAGTCGAAGCTGCTCCGCGACCTCTACCCGGCCGCGGCCTGACAGCCGCCCGGGCGGCGCACCCCGAAACCCCCGACACGCGCCGCCCGGGACCGTCCAGGACCGCCCGCTTGGACGTGGTACCGGACCGGAGGAGTTCCGGTACCGGCGGATCAGCCGGAGGGGACCGGGAGGACGTCCGGGGAGAGGGAGCCGGCGTGGGCCGCGGCGCTGGTCATGTGGCGGCGGTGGTGGCGGCGGCAGAGGACCTCGTAGCCGATCTCCTCCGCGGGGCGGTTCACGTCGCCGACGACGACCTGTTCGCCCTCGACCACCATCACCCCGCCCACCGTGCGGGCGTTGTGCGTGGCGCGGGCGCCGCACCAGCACAGGGCCTCGACCTGGAGCTGCTCGATGCGGTCGGCCAGTTCGATCAGGCGCTGCGAGCCCGGGAAGAGCTTGGTGCGGAAGTCGGTGGTGATGCCGAAGGCGAAGACGTCCATGTCCAGGTCGTCCACGATCCGGGCCAGCTGGTCGATCTGGTCCGGCGTCAGGAACTGCGCCTCGTCCACGATCACGTAGTCGGCCTTGCCGCCCGCCGAGAGCTCCCTGACCAGGTACGCGTACACGTCCATCGAGTCGGTGACCTCGACCGCGTCCGTCACCAGACCGAGGCGCGAGGAGAGCTTGCCCTCGCCGGCGCGGTCCTGCCGCGTGAAGATCACGCCGACCAGGCCCCGGGCCGAGCGGTTGTGCGTGATCTGGAGAGCGAGGGTGCTCTTTCCGCAGTCCATCGTTCCGGAGAAGAACACCAGCTCGGGCATGGGGAAGCGCTGACCTTTCGGGTCGGGTCGGGGAGAGGGGCGGCGGCGTCGGGCGGCAGGCGTCAGGTGCGGACTTCGAGGAGCGGCACGAACTGCTCCGCCGGGGTCATCGAGCCGTGCATGCCGGTCAGGGCGGACTCGTTGACCTCGGTGCGGGAGGCGATGATCGCGACGTCGTCCCGGGCGGCGGCGATCACGTCGCCGATCCGGCCCAGCACGCGCTCGTCGCACTCCCCCGGCGCCCCGAACCAGCCGAGGGCCAGGGCCTCCTCGCGGCTCGCCACCCAGAAGCGGTCCCCGAGCACCTCGCGCCAGACCGTGAGGACGTCGGCCTCCGCGCCCGGTACGGCGTACACGTGCCGCGCCCGGCCCTCGCCGCCCAGCAGCGCGACGCCCGCGCTCAGCTCCCAGTCCTCGTCGAAGTCGTAGCGGGACTCCTCGTCGAACGGGATGTCCACCATGCCGTGGTCGGCCGTGACGTACAGCGCCGACCGCGCCGGGAGCTGCTCCGCCAGCCGCTGGACCAGCCGGTCCACGTACATGAGCTGGCCGCGCCAGGCGTCCGAGTCGACGCCCTGCCGGTGGCCGGCGCCGTCCAGCTCGCTGTAGTACGTGTAGACCAGCGAGCGGTCCCCGGCGCCGAGCAGCTCGGCCGCGAGGTCCATCCGCTCCTCGCCGGTGATCCGGCCGTGGAAGGTGCCGCCGCTCAGCGCGACCTTGGTCAGCGGCGTCTGGGCGAAGTCGGGGGACGACACCTGGGCCGTCGCCACCCCGGCCTCGTGCGCCATGCGGAAGACCGTCGGGTACGGCTGCCAGACGGCGGGCGGGGTCCAGGGCCGCCAGCGCAGCTGGTTCATCAGCTCGCCGGTTGCGGGGTTGCGGGCGGCGTAGCCGGGCAGGCCGTGCCGGGCCGGCGGCAGGCCCGTACCGACCGAGGCCAGCGAGGTGGCGGTGGTCGCCGGGAAGCCGGCGGTGAGCGGGCGGCCGGTGCCGCCGCGCGAGCTGCCGAGGAGCGAGGTGAGGTACGGGGCCTCGTCCGGGTGCGCCTTGATCTGCTCCCAGCCGAGTCCGTCTATCAGGAACACGCAGTTCCGGTCGGCCGGGGTCAGCTCGGTGATCGTGGCCGTCAGCCCGGGCACGCCCTGGCCTGCCGCGAGCGTGGGCAGCAGGTCGGCGAGCGAGCCCGACCCGTACTGGGGCACGGGCGCGCCGTCGAGGTCGAGGAGTACCGGCTCGGGCTCCTGCCAGGCGGAGTGCACCATCAGCGGGCGCCGGTGGCGGCCGTGGCCTCGGACAGGGCCTGCGCGAAGGCGAGCGTCTGCCGCACGGCCTCGGGGCCGTCGCCCGCCTCGCTGACGCGCAGGCTCAGGTCGTCGGCGGTGGAGTTGCCGGTGTAGCCGTGGTCGGAGTCACAGTTCGGGTCGCCGCAGGCGGCCGGCTCCAGGTCGATGCGGGCGACCGCGCCCCAGCCGATGGTCAGGACGACCTCGCGGGGCAGGGTGCCCGGCGTGTAGGACTCGGGGTTCGCCACGACGCGGCTGACCACCACGGAGGAGATCGCGCTGATCTTGACCGACTCGGTGGAGGTGGTCGCGTACGGGGACGGGGAGCCCGCGTCGGCGGCCTGCTCGTCGGTGTGGCTCACGATGAAGCGGTTGCCGGTCAGGACCAGGACGGTGACGTGCCGCCGCACCTCGTTGGAGTCGAAGGTGGTCTCCTGGTGGACCAGGTACGACGAGATCGGCTCGCCGCCCACCGCGGCCTCCACGGCCTCGGCCACGAGGGCCGGGTAGTAGCCGCTGCGCTCGATCGCCGCGCGCAGCCCCTGGGTCGTCGTACCGGATTTCGCCATGGGGTCCATCCTAAGGCCCGCAGGAGGCGCCCAAGCCGCTCCGTGCGGCCGCTCCCCGCAGTGCCGGTCAGTAGCTCGGCAGCGTGCGGGGCCCGAGGTCGGTCCTGACCGGCGGGCGGGCGATCCGCACCTGCGCGCTGAGCACCGAGAGGCCCTCGGTCGCGACCACCACGGGCTCCAGGGAGACGCCGGCGACCTCGGGGTGCTCGTCGACCAGCCGGGAGACGCGCAGCAGCAGCTCCTCCAGGGCGGGGGTGTCCACGGGCGCGCTGCCGCGCCAGCCGAAGAGCAGGGGCGCGGTGCGGATGGAGCGGACGAGCGCGGCGGCGTCGCGGTCGGTGGCGGGCACGAGGCGGTGGGCGGTGTCGCCGAGCAGCTCGGAGGCCACGCCGGCCAGGCCGAAGGAGAGGACGGCGCCGACCGCGGGGTCGATGACGGACCGGACCACGGTGTCGACGCCCCGCGGGACCATCGCCTGGACCACGGGCAGCAGCTCGGCCGGCTTGCCGAGCAGCTCGGTCAGCTCCCCGTAGGCACGGCGCAGCTCCTGTTCGTTGGCCAGCTCCAGGCGTACGCCGCCCAGGTCGGCGCGGTGCCTGAGGTGCGGGGCGGTGGTCTTCAGGGCCACGGGGTAGCCGAGCCGGGCGGCGGCCCCGGCGGCGGCGTCGGGGGTGGGCGCGGGCAGCGTGGGCAGCACCCGGATCCCGTACCGGGCGAGCAGCGCGTGGGCGTCGGCGTCGGCGAGGGTGGTCCCGGCGTCCGCGTCGGCGGGGGCGGTCCCGGCGTCGCCGTCGGTGCCGGCGAGCAGCGCCTCCAGCTGGGCGGCGGCCCCGGCGGTGTCGATGTCCTCGTACTCGGGGACCTGACCGGACACCACGGTGCCGCAGCGCCACTCGGCGTACCGGACGGCCTCGGCGAGCGCCCGGACCGCCCGCTCCGGGGAGGGGTAGGCGGGGATGGGACCGCGCGGCGGGCGGGCGGGCTCGGCGCTGGGGGCGGCGTTGCCGGGGGTGTGGGCGGGTGTGCGTGCGGGTGCGGGTGCGGAGGGGGCGGCGTGAGCGGGTCCGGCGGGGGCAGGTGACGCCGCGGCCCGGCCGGCCGCCTGCGTTCCGGTGGCCGCCGGGCCCGGGCCGGCCTGCGCCCCGGGCGCCGGGCCTCCCGCGGCCGGTCCGGCCGTGCCGGTCCCGGCTGTCGCCGGCAGGCCGGCGACGGCCCCCGCCTCCCCTCCCGCCGCCGCCGTCGTCGAGGCCGCGGTCGAGAGCGCCTCCGCCAGGTCGCCCAGTTCCACGTGGACCACGGCCACCGGCTTCGCCGGGGCCTCCGCCGCGGCAGCCCGGAGCGCCTCGGCCAGGTCCTCGGTGAGGGTGCTCTCCCCCACGGACGGGATGGCGGTGACGATCACCGCGTCGTTCCCGGGGTCCCGCAGCGCCGCGCCCAGGGCGGCGCGGAAGTCCTCCGGCGCCGCGGCCGTGGTCAGGTCGAGCGGGGCGTGCGGGCGCAGCCGCTCGGTGAGGCAGGCGTCGTACGAGAGGAGGCCGAGGGACTCGGAATTGCCGAGGATCGCCACGCGCGGGCCGGCGGGCAGCGGCTGGTCGGCCAGCAGCAGGCCGACGTCCACGAGTTCGGTGACCGTGTCCACCCGGATCACGCCGGCCTGCCGGAGCAGTTCGGAGACGGTGGCGTCCGGCAACCGGGTCTCGGGCACGGTGTGGCCGGCCGGGCTGACCCCGCTGTGGCGGCCGCCCTTGGCGACGACCACCGGCTTCACGGCGGCGGTCCGCCGCGCGAGGCGGGTGAACTTCCTCGGGTTGCCCAGGGTTTCGAGGTACAGCAGGGCCACGTCGGTGGCGGGGTCCTCGTACCAGTACTGGAGGAAGTCGTTGCCGGAGACGTCGGCACGGTTGCCCGCGGAGATGAAGGAGGAGAGCCCCGCGCCGCGCCGCACCAGGCCGGCGAGCAGGGCGATGCCGATGGCGCCGGACTGGGCGAACAGGCCGATGCGGCCCGCCTCCGGCGAGCCGGGGGCGAGGGAGGCGTTGAGCCGGACCTCGGGGTCGGTGTTGATGACGCCGAAGGCGTTGGGTCCGATCAGCCGCATCCCGTACGAGCGCGCCTGGCGCACGAGTTCGCGCTGCCGCTCCAGTCCCGCCGGGCCGCTCTCGGCGTACCCGGCGGAGAGGACGACCAGGCCCTGGACGCCGTGCTCGCCGCAGTCCGCGACCGCCTCGGGCACGCGTTCGGCGGGGACGGCGACGACCGCGAGGTCGACCGGGCCGTCGAGGCCCGCGAGGGAGCGGTACGCGGGTACGCCGGCCAGCGTCCCGCCCGTACCGTCCGGCAGGGCGGCGTTGACGGCGTGGACGGTTCCGGTGAAGCCGGAGTCCAGGAGGTTGCCCAGCGCGGCCCGGCCGACGCCGCCCTCGGTGCGGCTGACGCCGATCACCGCGACGGAGCGCGGCGAGAGCAGCCGCTGCACGGAGCGGGCCTCCGCGCGCTGCTCGCGGGCGCGCTGGACGGCGAGGGACTCGGCGGTGGGTTCGAGGTCGAGGGTGAGGTGGACGGAGCCGTCCTCGAAGCTGCGCTTCTGGGTGTACCCGGCGTCCGTGAAGACCTTGATCATCTTGGTGTTGGCCGGCAGCACCTCGGCGGCGAAGCGCCGGATGCCGCGCTCCCGCGCCACCGCCCCGATGTGTTCGAGCAGTGCGGAGGCGACGCCGCGGCCCTGGTGGGCGTCCTGGACCAGGAAGGCGACCTCGGCCTCGTCGGCGGGGCCGGTGGCGGGGCGGCCGGTGGCGTCGATCCGGTCGTAGCGGACGGTCGCGATGAACTCGTCCCCCACGGTGGCGGCCAGGCCGACCCGGTCGACGTAGTCGTGATGGGTGAAGCGGTGCACGTCCTTGGCGGACAGCCGCGGGTAGGGCGCGAAGAACCGGTAGTACTTCGACTGGTCCGAGACCTGCTCGTAGAAGCTGACCAGCCGGCCCGCGTCCTCTGTGGTGATCGGCCTGATCCGGGCGGTGCCGCCATCGCGCAGCACGACATCCGCTTCCCAGTGGGCCGGGTACGAAGGATCCGACGGCGTCCGCATGGGCCAAGAGTACGGCCCGGGACCCGGCGGACCCTACGCGCGCGGCGGGTTGGGCAGGAGGGACAAACCAGGGCAAGCTGGGAGGTCGAACGGCAGGCTCCTCCGGGCCGAAGGTCGGTCGGATGCAGCCCGGCGGTCGTGAGATAGTGGTCTAGACAACCCGTAGAACCTGAAGGGCATCACCATGGCAGAGCGCCGCGTCAACGTCGGCTGGGCCGAGGGCCTGCACGCTCGTCCCGCCTCGATCTTCGTCCGGGCGACGACCGCTTCCGGTATCCCGGTGACCATCTCCAAGGTCGACGGCACCCCCGTCAACGCCGGCTCCATGCTCGCCGTGCTGGGCCTGGGTGCGCAGGGTGGCGAGGAGATCATCCTGGCCTCCGAGGCCGATGGCGCGGACGCCGCCCTGGACCGCCTGGCGAAGCTGGTCGCGGAGGGCCTCGAAGAGCTTCCCGAGACCGTCTGAGCTTCCGGCCGGTTTCCGGCCGCCGAATGAGCCGTACCCCGCTCCGGGGTGCGGCTCATTTCTTCTCTTCCGGTCAGCCCGGCCGGACAGGAATGGCCGCGAGGAAATCAGGGCATGGGAAATGAGCGGCCTCATGAATTCCGCCGTCCCTTTGTATACGGCCTTTGTTAAAGGCGGCCGCCCGCGGTGTTTACGGCAGGTTGCGAACCCCTCACACGCGCCTCGCCCCGCGCCCGCCGCAGCCGGTGCGCCCCCGTGGTGCGGTCCATGTGCGCGGCGGTGAGGGCCCGCGCCCGGTCGGCGTCCCCGCGCGCCACGGCGTCGACGATGGCGCCGTGCTCGGCCCAGGACTCCACGGGGTGGGCCGGGGCCTCCACCACGTACATCCAGGCGATCTTGTGCCGCAGCTGGGTGAGCATCGAGATCAGGTTGGGGCTGCCGGAGGCCTGGGCGAGCGTCTCGTGGAACCAGCCGCCCAGCGAGCGCAGGTCCTCGCCCTGGCCCCGGCGGGCCCGCTCCTGGCCGAGGCGCACGAGCCCGCGCAGCACCTTCAGGTGGCCCTCGGTGCGGCGCTGTGCGGCCCGGGAGGCCCCCAGGGGCTCCAGCAGCACCCGCAGCTCCAGCAGGTCGGCCGCCTCCTGTTCGGTGGGCTCGGCCACGCAGGCCCCGGCGTGCCGGCGGGTGGTGACGAAGCCCTCGGACTCCAGGGTGCGCAGGGCCTCGCGGACGGGGACGCGCGAGACGCCGTACCGGCGGGCGAGGAGTTCCTCGGTGAGCCTGCTGCCGCGCTCGAAGACGCCGGCGACGATGTCGTCGCGGATCGCCGTGCACACCGCGTGCGCGGGAATGCGCATGACCGGACCTCCGCTTAATCCCCGCGAAACGCGGTCGGCGTCGACATGTGTGCCGCCGACTCTATTGCAGAAACGAGGAATTCCGGAGCGCACCGATGAATTCCGGAATGGTTTTTTGCCAGATCTGCACGCACCGGATGCCCGCGCCGGATCCGCACCCCTCCGGCGAAGGGCACGCCGAAGGCCCCGGCTCGGGGAGCCGGGGCCTTCGGGAAGCGTGCGGCGCCGCGGTGGCGGCGGGTGCGGTCGCGGGTCAGATGCTGACGCCGTGCGAGCGCAGGTACGCCAGCGGGTCGATGTCCGAGCCGTAGTCGGCCGAGGTGCGGGCCTCGAAGTGGAGGTGGGGGCCGCTGGAGTTGCCCGTGGAGCCGGAGAGGCCGATCTGGTCGCCCGGGGTGACGCGCTGGCCGACCGAGACGCTGATCGACGAGAGGTGGCCGTACTGCGTGTACGTGCCGTCGTTCATCTTGATGACGACGTTGTTGCCGTACGCGCCGCCCCAGCCCGCCTCGACGACGGTGCCGAGGCCGACCGCGTGCACCGAGGTGCCGGAGGCGGCGTGGAAGTCGATGCCGGTGTGGCTGCCGGAGGACCACATGGAGCCGCCGGCCTTGTACGAGGTGCTGACGTACGAGCCCGCGACGGGGGCCACGTAGGTGAGCAGACGCTTGCGCTCGGCCTCACGGGCGGCGCGCTCGGCGGCCTCGCGCTCGGCCTTGGCCTTCGCCTCGGCCTTCGCCTTGGCCTCGGCGGCGCGCTGGCGGGCCTCGTTCTCGGCCTGGGCCTTGGCGGCGGCGATCTCGGCGGCGGCCTGCTGGGACTCGGCCTGGGCCTCGATCTGGCCCGCGAGGTCGTCGGCGACGACGACGGCGTTCAGGCCGGTGTCCTCGGGACCTCGGGAGTCGGCGTCGGTGGCGGCGAAGGCCGGGCCGGCCAGGGTGCCGACGACACCGGTGGTCGCGAGGGCGGCTATGCCGGCCACGTTCGCGCTCTTGCGGCTCAGACGGCTGGGGCCACGGTGCTTACCGGTGGCACGACTGCCAAAGGCCATGGAGAGGCTGATCCTTTCCTTCCCTCTCGCCTACCGGGTTAGCTGACGGGTTCGGAGCAGGAAGGTCTCCTACGGGCCACCTCTGGCGAGGCGGTCCGATTCACCCCAGGGACTGATGTGGGTCCCCGGCTCCCCAGGCTCGCGCCTGACGGGGACTCGGCGATCGCTGTCCGGTGCCGCGGGTGCGGCTGTTACAGCTGACGGACAGCGAGGTTGACGCTAGGCGGATCGTCGGACAATCACCAAACGGACACGCTGTTTTGTGGCGTACGCCACGGGTCATTCAGGCAACGACCACCCCGAAACGGACAGAAGACACAAACAGGGCCCTGATGGACAATCCATCAGGGCCCTGCCCCATCTCGGGCCGGAATCAGGTCAGTTGGTGACCACGGTCACCTCTCCGATGCCCAGCGCCCGCACCGGGTCGGCGATCTGGGACGCGTCACCCACGAGCACCGTCACCAGACGGTCCACCGGGAAGGCGTTCACCACGGCCGAAGTCGCCTCCACCGTGCCGGTTTCGGCGAGCCGCGCGTACAACTGCGCCTGGAAGTCGTCCGGCAGCTCCTGCTCGACCTGGTCGGCCAGGGTCCCGGCGACGGCCGCCGCCGTCTCGAACTTCAGCGGCGCGACGCCCACCAAGTTCTGGACGGCCACGTCGCGTTCGGTGTCCGTCAGCCCCTCGGCGGCGAGGGTGCGCAGCACCTGCCACAGGTCGCCCAGCGCGGGGCCGGTGTTGGGCGTGTCCACCGAGCCGCTGATGGCCAGCATCGAGGCGCCGGTCCCGTCGGCCGTGGAGCGCAGCACCTGCCCGAAGGCGCGCACGCCGTACGTGTAGCCCTTCTCCTCCCGGAGCACGCGGTCCAGGCGCGAGGTGAGCGTGCCGCCGAGGCAGTACGTGCCGAGCACCTGCGCGGCCCAGACCCGGTCGTGGCGGTCCGCCCCGATCCGGCCGATGAGCAGCTGGGTCTGCACGGCGCCGGGCCGGTCCACGATCACCACGCGGCCGGTGTCGTCCGCGGTGACCGGGGTGACCGGGTACGCCGTGCCGGTGCCGCCGGTCCAGGAGCCCAGGGTGTCCGCGAGGACGGCGTCCAGGTCGGTGCCGGTCAGGTCGCCGACCACGACGGCCGTGGCCGTGGAGGGGCGCACGTGGGCCTCGTAGAAGGCGCGGACGGCCCCGGAGTCGATCCGGCCGACGGTCTCCTCGCTGCCCTGGCGCGGACGCGACATGCGCAGGGTGGCGGGGAAGAGCTCCCTGGAGAGCTGCTTCGCGGCCCGGCGCTGCGGGTTGGCCAGCTCGTGCGGGATCTCGTCGAGGCGGTTGCGGACCAGGCGGTCCACCTCGCTGTCGGCGAAGGCGGGGGCGCGCAGGGCCTCGGCGAGCAGGGTCAGGGCCTTGTGCAGACGGGAGGCGGGCACCTCCAGGGAGACCCGCACACCGGGGTGGTCGGCGTGCGCGTCGAGGGTGGCGCCGCAGCGCTCCAGCTCGGCGGCGAACTCCTCGGCGGAGTGCTTGTCGGTGCCCTCCGACAGCGCGCGGGCCATGATCGTGGCCACGCCGTCGAGGCCCTCGGGCTCGGCCTCCAGGGGGGCGTCGAGGATCACCTCGACGGCCACGACCTGCTGGCCGGGGCGGTGGCAGCGCAGGACGGTCAGGCCGTTCCCGAGCGTGCCGCGCTCGGGGGCGGGGAAGGCCCACGGCTTCGGCTGTCCGGCCTGCGGCTGCGGGTGGAAGGTCATCGAGGAAGCGACGTCGGCGGTCACTGGTCTGCCCCTTCGGCGTTGTCTTCGGTGGCGGGCAGCGGCTCGTACACGAGGACCGCGCGGTTGTCCGGGCGCAGCCGGGCCGCGGCGACGGCCTGCACCTCTTCGGCGGTGACGTCGAGCACCCGCTGGACGGCGGTGAGCGCCAGCTGCGGGTCGCCGAACAGCACGGCGAAGCGGCACAGTTCGTCGGCCCGGCCGGCGACGGTGCCGAGACGGTCCAGCCACTCGCGCTCCAGCTGGGCCTGGGCGCGCTCCATCTCCTCGGAGGTCGGACCGTCCGCGGCGAAGCGGGCGAGCTCCTCGTCGACGGCGGTCTCGATGCGGGGCACCTCGACGCCGCCGGAGGTCTTCACGTCCAGCCAGCCCAGGGAGGGCGCGCCCGCCAGGCGCAGCAGGCCGAAGCCCGCGGCCACGGCGGTCTGGTCGCGGCGGACCAGGCGGTTGTGCAGGCGGGAGGACTCGCCGCCGCCGAGGATGGTCAGGGCGAGGTCGGCCGCGTCGCACTCGCGGGTGCCGTCGTGCGGGAGGCGGTAGGCGGCCATCAGCGCGCGGGCCGGGACCTCCTCGACGATCTCCTCGCGCAGCTGCGCGCCCATGACGTCCGGCAGGCTGCCGTCCCGCGGCGGCTGCTTGCCGTCGTGGGAGGGGATGCTGCCGAAGTACTTCTCGATCCAGGCGAGGGTCTGCTCCGGGTCGATGTCGCCGACGACCGACAGCACCGCGTTGTTCGGCGCGTAGTAGGTACGGAAGAACGCGCGGGCGTCCTCCAGCGTGGCGGCGTCGAGGTCGGCCATGGAGCCGATCGGCGTGTGGTGGTACGGGTGGCCCTCGGGGTAGGCCAGGGCGGTCAGCCGCTCGAAGGCGGTGCCGTACGGGACGTTGTCGTACCGCTGGCGGCGCTCGTTCTTCACCACGTCGCGCTGGTTCTCCATGGACTCGTCGTCCAGCGCGGAGAGCAGCGAGCCCATCCGGTCCGCCTCCAGCCAGAGCGCGAGCTCCAGCTGGTGGGCCGGCATCGTCTCGAAGTAGTTGGTGCGCTCGAAGCTGGTGGTGCCGTTGAGCGACCCGCCGGCGCCCTGCACCAGCTCGAAGTGACCGTTGCCCGAAACGCTGGCCGAGCCCTGGAACATCAGGTGCTCGAAGAGGTGAGCCAGACCGGTGCGCCCCTTGACTTCGTGGCGCGAGCCGACGTCGTACCACAGGCAGACCGCGGCGACCGGGGTCAGGTGGTCCTCGGACAGCACCACGCGCAGGCCGTTGGCCAGGCGGTGCTCGGTCGCTGTCAGGCCGCCGGAGGCGGCCTGCGCTGTGGCCGTGTGACCCATGGGCATGTGATCCCTTCGATCGCTTGGGGAGAAGTCCTGCCACTGTATGCAAGCGCGCCGACGGACGGAGAAGTTCCCGGGGCCTTCCGCCCCCTCCGCCGCACCCCCTCGCCGCACCCCGTCCGGGGGTACCCCCAGGGTCGGGGTCGGCGTTGTCGGCGGGGCGGTCCACAATGGACCGCGTCAGACCGATCTCGGATCACGAGGAGCCGCAGCAGCGATGGCCCGCCGCAGCACGAAGACCCCGCCGCCGGAGGATTTCGAGGAGAGGATCCTCGACATCGACGTCGTCGACGAAATGCAGGGCTCCTTCCTCGAGTACGCGTACTCGGTGATCTACTCCCGCGCCCTGCCCGACGCGCGGGACGGGATGAAGCCGGTGCACCGCCGCATCGTCTACCAGATGAACGAGATGGGCCTGCGCCCCGACCGCGGGTACGTGAAGTGCGCCCGTGTCGTGGGTGAGGTCATGGGCAAGCTCCACCCGCACGGCGACGCCTCCATCTACGACGCGCTGGTGCGCATGGCGCAGCCGTTCTCGATGCGGCTGCCGCTGGTGGACGGCCACGGCAACTTCGGCTCGCTGGGGAACGACGACCCGCCGGCGGCCATGCGTTACACCGAGTGCCGGATGGCGGACGCCACGTCGCTGATGACGGAGTCGATCGACGAGGACACGGTCGACTTCACGCCGAACTACGACGGCCAGGAGCGCGAGCCCGTCGCGCTGCCCGCGGCGTACCCGAACCTGCTGGTCAACGGCGCGTCCGGGATCGCGGTCGGCATGGCCACGAACATGCCGCCGCACAACCTGGGCGAGGTCATCGCCGCCGCCCGCCACCTGATCCGCTACCCGAACGCGGACCTGGAGGCGCTGATGCGCTTCATCCCGGGTCCCGACCTGCCCACCGGCGGCCGGATCGTGGGTCTCCAGGGGATCAAGGACGCGTACGAGTCGGGCCGCGGCACCTTCAAGATCCGCGCCACGGCGACGGTGGAGAACGTCACGGCGCGCCGCAAGGGCCTGGTCGTCACGGAACTCCCCTTCACGGTCGGCCCGGAGAAGGTGATCGCCAAGATCAAGGACCTGGTCGGGTCCAAGAAGCTCCAGGGCATCGCGGACGTCAAGGACCTCACGGACCGCTCGCACGGCCTGCGCCTGGTCATCGAGATCAAGAACGGCTTCCACCCCGAGGCCGTGCTGGAGCAGCTGTACAAGCTGACGCCGATGGAGGAGTCCTTCGGCATCAACAACGTGGCGCTGGTCGACGGCCAGCCGCTGACGCTGGGCCTCAAGGAGCTGCTGGAGGTCTACCTCGACCACCGCTTCGACGTGGTCCGGCGGCGCAGCGAGTTCCGCCGGCGCAAGCGCCGCGACCGCCTGCACCTGGTCGAGGGCCTGCTGGTGGCCCTGCTCGACATCGACGAGGTCATCCGGCTGATCCGGTCCAGCGAGAACTCCGCGCAGGCCAAGGAGCGCCTGATCGAGCGCTTCTCGCTGAGCGAGGTGCAGACCCAGTACATCCTCGACACCCCGCTGCGCCGGCTCACCCGGTTCGACCGGATCGAGCTGGAGTCGGAGCGCGACCGCCTGACGGCCGAGATCGAGGAGCTGACGAAAATCCTCGAATCGGACGCGGAGCTGCGCAAGCTCGTCTCGTCCGAACTGGCCGCCGTGGCGAAGAAGTTCGGCACCGACCGGCGGACGGTCCTGCTGGAGTCGGCCGGCGCCGCGGTCTCGGCCGTGCCGCTGGAGGTCGCGGACGACCCCTGCCGGGTACTGCTCTCGTCGACGGGCCTGCTCGCGCGTACGGTCACGGGCGACCCGCTCTCCGAGGGCGACGGCAAGCGCGCCCGCCACGACGCCATCGTCTCCTCCGTGCTGGCCACGGCCCGGGCCGAGGTCGGCGCGGTCACGTCCACGGGCCGTCTGCTGCGGCTGTCGGTGATCGACCTGCCGCAGCTGCCGGACACGCACGCCGCGCCGAACCTGGCGGGCGGCGCCCCGATCACCGAGTTCCTCTCCTCCCTGGCGCCCGACGAGAAGGTGGTCTGCCTGACCAGCCTCGACGAGGCGAACTCCCAGGGCCTGGCGCTGGGCACCGAGCAGGGCGTGGTCAAGCGCGTCGTGCCGGACTACCCGGCGAACAAGGAGGAGCTGGAGGTCATCACCCTCAAGGAGGGCGACCGGATCGTCGGGGCCGTCGAGCTGCGCACCGGCGAGGAGGACCTGGTCTTCATCACCGACGACGCCCAGCTGCTGCGCTACCCGGCGGGGCAGGTCCGCCCGCAGGGCCGCCCCGCGGGCGGCATGGCAGGCATCAAGCTGTCGGACGGCGCCAAGGTCATCCACTTCTCGGCGGTGGACCCGGCCACGGAGGCGTACGTCTTCTCGGTGGCCGGCTCGCACGGCACGCTGGACGCGTCGGGTACGTCGGCCAAGCTGACCCCCTTCGACCAGTACCCGCGCAAGGGCCGGGCCACCGGCGGTGTCCGCTGCCAGCGCTTCCTGAAGGGCGAGGACCTCCTGGTGCTGGCCTGGGCCGGCTCCGCCCCGGTCCGCGCCGCCTCGGCCAACGGCACCCCGGTCGACCTCCCGGACCCCGACCCGCGCCGCGACGGCTCGGGCACCCCCCTGCCCACGCCGGTCAACACCCTCGCGGGCGCCGCGCTGTAGCGCGTGGGGGCCCTCGGTACGCCCGGGGGCCCCCGCCGGCCGCGCACGCCGTGGTTCACCGGCCCCGCTGCGCGCCGGGCCAGGGCCGGCCAGGGCCATAGGGTGACGGATCATGACCGACGAAGCGCGTGAACTCGTAAGACTGGTGTGGGAGCAGGCCGAACCGCGGGCGGCGGCGGGCGACACCGGATACGCGGCTGAGCTGGGCACGCTTCTCGCCGCCCGGTACGAGGCAGCCCAGGCGCAGTCGGGCGAGTACCGGCACGGCCTCGCCCGGGTGGTGCGGATCCTCGCCCTCACCCCCGGCCGGGACGGCCTGGAGCAGCTGGTCCGCCTCCTCGACGGACACGTCCGGCACGGCTCCGGTGAGACCGGCCCCCGCCACGTCGCCTCCCTCCTCGCCGGGGCGCACGACCCCGCAGAGCTGGCCCGGGTCCTCTACGGCCGGCCGGGCCCGGACGGCCTCGACGAGCTCCGCGCCTGCCTGTTCCACGAGCTGCTCCTGCGCGGCGTCGACGTCCAGGCGTCCAAGGAGCTGGAACCGCTGGCCCATTGGCGGCGGAACCGCCGCCCGTACTCGCCCCTGGCCTGGCTCCCGGACGAGCGGCGACCGTTCGAGGCCGGCTCCACGTTCCGCGTCCACTCCGTCAACGGCAGCGCGTACGGACCGCCGAGCGGGCTCCCCGCCGAGGGCCGACTGGACCCGCCGACGCCCCGTACGACGGAACCGGCGCGGATGCGGGACGTCGCGACCAAGGACGTGCACGAGACCATCGTCGCCGCGCCGGAGCAGGGCGAATTCGGCAACTGCGACGCCTGGGTCTTCGAGCCGGACACACCCCTGGATCCCGCCGAGGTGCCCGCCCTGCTGCCCGCGCTCCCGATGGCCTGCGTCTCGGACCTCACCCCCACGTCCCGCTTCGCGTTGGCCCGCCGTCCTCTGGAGGACATCTGGCCGATGCTCTTCGGCACCGCCTCGATGGGCGGCTGCTACGGCGGCGGCGTGGGCGGCGCCTGGGGCCGCAGGGCGGCCTGGTGGTCCGTGGCGGGGCTGTGCGGAGCACCGTCGGGCGCGACGGCCGGGGAGGTCGAGCGGATCGCGCTCGGCAGCGCGTGGTTCCACTTCGAGTCCGATTCCGCGTGGTTCCACAACGAGATCCACGACTACGGGATCGCCGCGCTCTCCCCCGACGGCCGCCGTCTCGCGGTGCTGGCGGCCACGGACACCGACTGAGCCGGTACTACTCCTCCTCGGCCGCCGGTGCCGGCGGGCGGGGGACGTAGCGGAGGACGGACCACATGGCCTCCGGCGGGGTGTGCTGGGGGGACGGTTCGCGGCAGGCGGCGAGGTCGCGGGTGAGGGCCTCGGGGTCGGTGCCGGAGCCGATCAGGACGAGCTGCGTGCGGCGCGGCTCGTCCCGCCCCCAGGGGGCCGGGTCGAAGCGCAGGAAGCGGCCGACCGCGTGGACCTCGTACTTCTCCTCGTGGCCCGGCACCCCGAAGTACACGTAGCCCTTGATGCGGTACAGCCCGGCCGGGCGCCGGTCCAGGAAGTCGATCAGCCGGCGCGGACTGAGGGCCTGGTCGGAGACGAATTCCGTGCTCTCGTAGGCGTGGTGGAGGTGGGCTTCGCCGCACGACGGGCCGCAGGGGTCCGTTCCGGGGCCGGAGTCCCCCTCGTCCTCACGCTGCTCCGCCTCCGCGAGCAGGTCCTCGAACGACAGCTGGCCCCGCGTCTCGGTCCAGGGCCGGCGGTCGAAGAGCAGCTCCGGATCGATCCGGCCGTGGTCCGCGCCGACCACCGGGATGCCGGGGCAGAGGACGGCGAGGGCCGCCTCGGCCCGCTCCCGCTCCCCCGGTGCGGTCCGGTCCGTCTTGTTCAGCACCACGAGGTCCGCGATGCCCAGGTGGCGGTCGGTCTCGGGGTGGCGGGCACGGGTGGCCCCGAACTCCGCCCCGTCGACCACGTACACCAGCCCGCCGTAGGTGATCCCCTGGACCTCGCTGGCCACCAGCATCCGGACCATCTCCTGCGGCTCGGCCAGCCCGCTCGCCTCGATGACGATCACGTCGATCCGGTGGACCGGCCGCGCCAGCTTCTCCAGGTAGGCGTCCAGCTCACTGCCGTCGACGGCGCAGCACAGGCAGCCGTTGCCGAGGGAGACCATCGAGTCGCCGACCTGTCCGGCCACGGACATGGCGTCGATCTCGATCTGCCCGAAGTCGTTGACCACGACTCCGATCCGGGTGCCACGGCTGCTCCTGAGCAGGTGGTTGAGCAGGGTGGTCTTGCCGGAACCGAGGAAACCGGCGAGAACGACGACGGGGATGGGCTGCCTGCTGGTCACGCCGTCCGATCGTAGTCGGATCCCGCGGCCCGGCCCGCCCCGGGCGGCCGGCGGGCGCCTCCCGGCCACCGGCCGACGGGACCCCCGGCCGACGGCGGCCGGCCCCCGGCACCTGACGGGCCGGAAGTACCGCAAAGCGCGGGCCCCGCTTACCGTTCTCAGTCATGAGCGCCGCCCCGGGAACCCTCCGCCGCACCGCCACGCACCCGTGGCGGCTCGGGCTGCCCCGCAGGGTCTTCTCCCAGGTGCTGCTGATGCAGCTGGCCGTCGCGGCCGGCGTGGCCGTCCTGGCCACCGGGCTCTTCCTGGCGCCGCTCGGCTCCCAGCTCGACGACCAGGCCATGCGCCGCGCACTGGCCATCGCCCAGAGCACCGCAGCCGACCCCGGGATCGCCGCCGCCGTCATCTCCGCGGCCCCCGCCCCCGACGGCCCGGTGCAGGAGGCCGCCGAGCGGATCCGCCGGGCCACCGGAGCCGAGTACGTCGTCGTGCTCGACCGGCAGGGCATCCGCCGCTCGCACCCGAGCCCGGAACGGATCGGCCGCCACGTGTCCACCGACCCCGCCCGCGCCCTGGCCGGCGAGGAGGTCATGGAGATCGACGACGGCACCCTGGGCCGCTCCGCCCGCGGCAAGGTCCCGCTGCGCGACGCCGACGGCGCGATCGTCGGCGCGGTCTCGGTGGGCATCGCGTACGAGGGCGTGCGCGACCAGCTGGTCGGCGCGATCCCCGGCCTCCTCGCCTATGCGGGCGGCGCGCTCGCGGCGGGCGCGCTCGCCGCGTACCTGATCTCCCGCCGGATCCAGCGGCAGACCCGTGACCTGGCGTTCTCCGACATCTCCGGTCTGCTGGCCGAGCGCGAGGCGGTGCTCCACTCGATCCGCGAGGGCGTCGTGGCGCTCGACCGCGACGGCCGGGTACGCCTGGTCAACGACGAGGCCCAGCGGCTGCTCGGCCTCGGACCCGACGCCACCGGCCGCTCCCTGGACGAGCTGCTCGGCTCCGGCCGCACCACCGACGTGCTCGCCGGCCGCGTCACGGGCACCGATCTGCTGGCCGTGAGCGGTCCCCGGGTCCTGGTGGCCAACCGGATGCCCACCGAGGACGGCGGGGCCGTGGCCACCCTGCGCGACCGCACCGAGCTGGAACGGCTGGGCCGGGAGCTGGACTCCACCCGGGGCCTGATCGACGCGCTCCGCGCCCAGGACCACGAACACGCCAACCGCCTGCACACCCTCCTCGGCCTGCTGGAGCTGGGCCTGCACGAGGAGGCGACCGCCTACATCACCGAGGTGTCCGGCGGGCACCGGGCGACGGCCGAGGAGATCACCGAGCGGGTCCGGGACCCGCTGCTGGCCGCGCTGCTGGTGGGCAAGGCCACGGTCGCGGCCGAGCGCGGCGTCTCCCTGCGGCTGGCGGAGAGGACGCTGCTGCCGGCCCGGCTGGTGGACCCCGGCGGGCTGGTGACCATCGTGGGGAACCTGGTGGACAACGCCCTCGACGCCCTGGCCGGCACCGCCGACGCCCGGGTGGAGGTGGAGCTGCTCGCCGAGGACACGACGGTCGTCCTGCGGGTCCGCGACACCGGTCCCGGTGTGCCGCCCGGCCGGCTGGAGGAGATCTTCACTGAGGGCTGGTCCACGAAGTCCCCGCAGTCGCACGGCGGCCGGCGGGGCCTCGGGCTGGCGATGGTACGGCGCCTCGCCGAGCGGCAGGGCGGCAGCGCCCGGGCCGCCGCGGCGGACGGCGGCGGCGCGGAGTTCTGCGTGGTGCTGCCGGAGGCCCTGCGGTGACCGGCGTGCCCGGAACCCCGGCCGGCACCCGGCGGGCCGGCGAGCCGGACGCGCCGATCGGCGTCCTGGTCGTGGACGACGACACCCGGGTCGCGCGGATCAACGCGGCGTACGTGGCCAAGGTGCCCGGCTTCCGCGTGGTCGGCGAGGCGCACAGCGCGGCCCGGGCCCGGGTGCTCATCGAGGACGGGCCCGTCGACCTGGTGCTGCTCGACCACTACCTGCCCGACGGGACCGGGCTCGACCTGGTGCGGGACCTGCGCCAGAGCGGCCACCACACCGACGTGATCATGGTGACGGCCGCCCGCGACCTGGCGACCGTGCAGTCCGCGATGCGGCTGGGGGCGCTCCAGTACCTCGTGAAGCCGTTCACCTTCGCGGGGCTGCGGGCCAAGCTGGAGGGGTACGCGGAGCTGCGGCGCAGCCTGGCGGGCGGCGGCGAGGCCGAACAGGCGGAGGTCGACCGCATCTTCGGCGCCCTCGCGACGGCCGCGGGACCCGTGGAACTGCCCAAGGGCCACTCGCCCACCACCGCGGAGCTGGTGCGGCAGGTGCTGATGGCCGCCGACGGCTCCCTGTCGGCGCAGGAGATCGCCGAGCGGGCGGGCCTCAGCCGCCAGACCGCCCAGCGGTACCTGAAGCTGCTGGAGCGCGGCGGCCGCGTACGCCTCAGCCTGCGCTACGGGGAGACCGGCCGGCCGGAGCACCGGTACGCGTGGCTGCCGGCGGGCCGGACGGGCGGGTGAGCGGGGCCGCGGGACTCAGACCGCCCCCGCTCCGGTGAGGGAGCGCACCTCGGTCTCCGCGTGCTTGGCCTCGTCCGGGACCTCGGGCGAGGTCACCGTGCCCAGCCAGCCCGCGAGGAAGCCGAGCGGGATGGAGACGAGGCCGGGGTTCTGCAGCGGGAAGAGCTGGAAGTCGACACCGGGGAAGAGCGCGTCGGGGCTCCCGGAGACGACGGGCGAGAGGACCACCAGCAGGACGGCCGGTACCAGTCCCCCGTACACGGACCAGACGGCACCCCGCGTGGTGAACCCGCGCCAGAACAGCGAGTAGAGCAGCACGGGCAGGTTCGCGGAGGCCGCCACGGCGAAGGCGAGGCCCACCAGGAAGGCGACGTTCAGGTCCTGGGCCAGCAGTCCGAGGCCGATGGCGGCGGCGCCGATTCCGACGGCGGCGATCCGGGCCACCGTGACCTCGCTGCGCTGCTTGGCCCGCCGCCGCTTGAGCGAGGCGTACAGGTCGTGCGCGACGGAGGCCGATGACGCCAGGGTGATGCCGGCGACCACGGCGAGGATGGTGGCGAAGGCGACCGCGGCCACGAAGGAGAACAGCACCGTGCCGCCCATGCCCTCGCCGCCCAGCAGCTTGGCGAGCAGCGGGATCGCGGTGTTGCCCGAGGCGCTGGAGGCCCGGACCGCGTCGGTGCCGACCAGGGCGGCGGCGCCGAAGCCGAGCACGATGGTCATCAGGTAGAAGCCGCCGATCAGACCGATGGCCCAGACGACGGAGCGGCGGGCGGCGCGGGCCGTGGGCACGGTGTAGAAGCGCGAGAGGATGTGCGGGAGTCCGGCGGTGCCGAGGACCAGGGCGAGGCCGAGGCTGAGGAAGTCGAAGCGGGCGGTCCAGTCGACGCCGTACTTCAGGCCCGGCTCCAGGAAGGCCCGGCCGTGGCCGCTGCGGTCGGCGGCGGTGAGCAGCAGCTCGTTGACGTTGCCGTGGAAGCGGACCAGGACGAGCAGGGTGAGCGCGATCGCGCCACCCATCAGCAGCACGGCCTTGACGATCTGGATCCAGGTGGTGGCCCGCATGCCGCCGAGCGACACGTAGATCACCATGAGGGCGCCGACGCCGACGACGGCCCAGGCGCGGGCCGCCCCGCTGGTGCTGCCGAGCAGCAGCGACACGAGACTGCCGGCGCCGACCATCTGGGCCACCAGGTAGAGCACGGAGACCGCGACGGACGAGGTGCCCGCGGCGATCCGCACGGGGCGTTCGCTCATCCGGGCGGCGACCACGTCGGCGAGGGTGAACCGGCCGCAGTTGCGAACCAGTTCGGCGATCAGGAAGAGCACGACGAGCCAGGCGACCAGGAAGCCCACGGAGTAGAGCAGTCCGTCGTAGCCGAAGAGGGCGATCAGGCCGGAGATGCCGAGGAAGGAGGCGGCGGACATGTAGTCGCCCGCGATGGCGAAACCGTTCTCCAGGGGAGAGAAGAGTCTTCCGCCGGCGTAGAACTCCTCGGCGGAGCCGTGGCGGTTGCGGCTGACCCAGGTGGTGATGCCGAGGGTGGCCGCGATGAAGAGGCTGAAGAGTACGAGTGCCAGCGCCCGCTCGCTCACCGTCCGGCCCCCCGGGTCCGCTCCTGGTCGCGGGCCTGCTCGAAGACGGTCCAGCGCAGGTCGAGTGCGGCGCGGTCCCGGCGGAGCCGAGCGTGGCGGGCGTACGCCCAGGTCAGCAGGAAGGTGGAGAGGAACTGCCCCAGTCCGGCGACCAGTGCCACGTTGACCGCTCCGGCCACGGGGCGGCCCATCAGGCCGGGTGCGGCGACGGCGGCGACGACGTACGCCACGTACCAGCCGAGGAAGGCGACACAGCCGGGGATGACGAACCGGCGGTAGCGGCTGCGCACTTCCTGGAAGGCGGCGCTGCGCTGGACCTCCAGGTAGATGTCCGCGGCTCCGGGGGCGCGGACCGCCCCGGCGGGCGAGGGGGCGGGGACGGCGCGGGGCTCCGGGCCGGCGTCCTGCTCGTCGCCTTCGCCCCAGCCGGAGGCCAGTGCGTCGTACCAGGGGTCGTCGAGCCGGATCGTTCCGGCATCGGGACCTTCGTGCTTGTCCACCGAACTCTCCTTGTCCGCCGCCGCATTGGCCGCGTGCGCACAAGGATGCGCGGAAGAGGTGGTTTCCGGACTGGTGTCCCGGTGCTCTTCACCCCATCAGGTGATGGGGTGAAGAGCGGACGGGATTCCGGAACGCCCGGATCAGGCGTCGATGCGGGACCGGTCGAGGGTGGCCGCGGAGCTGGTGATGAACTCCTTGCGGGGGGCCACCTCATTGCCCATCAGCAGGTCGAAGACCTGCTCCGCGGAATCCAGGTCGCCGATGTTGATCCGGCGCAGGGTGCGGTGGCGGGGGTCCATCGTCGTTTCCGCCAGCTGATCGGCGTCCATTTCGCCGAGGCCCTTGTAGCGCTGGATCGAGTCTTTGTACCGGATTCCCTTGCGCTGGTATTCGAGGAGGGTCTGGCGCAGTTCGTTGTCCGAGTACGTGTAGACGTACTTGTCCTGGCCCTTCCTCGGCTGGACCAGCTCGATGCGGTGCAGCGGCGGCACCGCGGCGAAGACGCGGCCGGCCTCGACCATCGGGCGCATGTAGCGCTGGAAGAGGGTGAGCAGCAGGCAGCGGATGTGCGCGCCGTCGACGTCGGCGTCGACGAGCAGCACGATCTTGCCGTACCGGGCGGCGTCGATGTCGAAGGTGCGGCCGGAGCCGGCCCCTATGACCTGGATGATCGCGCCGCACTCGGCGTTCTTGAGCATGTCGGAGACCGACGACTTCTGGACGTTCAGGATCTTGCCGCGGATGGGCAGGAGGGCCTGGAACTCAGAGTTCCGCGCGAGCTTGGCGGTGCCGAGGGCCGAGTCTCCCTCGACGATGAAGAGCTCGCTGCGGTCGACGTCGTCGCTGCGGCAGTCGGCCAGCTTGGCGGGGAGCGAGGACGACTCCAGCGCGGTCTTCCGGCGCTGGGCCTCCTTGTGCTGGCGGGCCGCGATCCTGGTGCGGGCGGCCGCGACGATCTTCTCCATCACGGCGCGGGCCTGCTGCTTGTCGTCCCGCTTGGTGGAGGTCAGGAACGCCTTGAGCTCCTTGGCGACCACGGCGGCGACGATCCGGGCGGCCGCGGAGGTGCCCAGCACCTCCTTGGTCTGGCCCTCGAACTGCGGCTCGGCGAGGCGGACGGTGACGACCGCCGTCATGCCCTCCATGGCGTCGTCCTTGACGACGTCGTCCTCGGCGACGCGGAGCAGCTTGGCTGCGCGGAGCACCTCGTTCACCGTCTTGGTGACCGAGCGCTCGAATCCGGACACGTGGGTGCCGCCCTTGGGGGTGGCGATGATGTTCACGAAGGACCGGACCGTGCTGTCGTACCCGGTGCCCCAGCGGAGCGCGATGTCGACGCCCAGCTCACGGGTGACCTCGGTGGGGGTCATGTGGCCGCGGTCGTCGAGGACCGGGACGGTCTCCTTGAAGGTGCCCTGTCCGGTGAGGCGCAGCACGTCGCAGACGGCCTTGTCCTCGGCGAGGTAGTCGCAGAACTCGCTGATGCCGCCGTCGTAGCGGAACGTCTCCTCGGTCTTGCCGGCGCCGTCGACCGCGCGCTCGTCCCGGACGACGATGGTCAGTCCGGGGACGAGGAAGGCGGTCTGGCGGGCACGCTGGTACAGCGTCTCCAGGGAGAGCTTGGCGTCCTTGAGGAAGATCTGCCGGTCGGCCCAGTACCGCACCCGGGTGCCGGTGCGGGTCTTCGGCACCCGCTTGCCCTTGAGCAGGCCGTTCGCCGGGTCGAAGGGGGCGTCGGGGCCCTGTTCGGTGAACATGCCGGGGACGCCGCGGCGGAAGCTGATGGCGTGGGTGGCGCCGTTCCGGTCGACCTCGACGTCCAGGCGGGCGGAGAGGGCGTTGACGACGGAGGCGCCGACGCCGTGCAGACCGCCGGAGGCCGCGTACGAGCCGCCGCCGAACTTGCCGCCCGCGTGGAGCTTGGTCATGACGACCTCGACGCCGGACAGCCCGGTCTTGGGCTCGACGTCGACGGGGATGCCGCGGCCGTTGTCCTTGACCTCGACGGAGCCGTCTTCGTACAGGACGACCTCGATGTGGTCGCAGTAGCCGCCCAGGGCCTCGTCGACGGAGTTGTCGATGATCTCCCAGAGGCAGTGCATCAGGCCGCGGCTGTCGGTCGACCCGATGTACATGCCGGGACGCTTGCGGACTGCTTCGAGGCCTTCGAGGACGAGCAGGTGCCGCGCGGTGTAATTGGAACCGTCCCGGTCTGCTCCGGTCAGCAGCGCGCTGGAAGGCACGGACGTGTCGGCGGTCACGCAGTTCGCTCCTCGCTGAATTTCTTTTCTGGCCCGGTCGGGCGCAGCCCTGGCTCACTAGCCGGTCTGAGGGTACCGAGGCCTGGTAGAGCCGATGCAACGCCACCCTCGTGGTTCTCCAGCCTAGTGCAGACTCGTATGGATGTTCGATCCCTCGTAGGAGTGAAGGAAACATCACGTTCCCTTCCAGGCATGAACCATTTAGGGTTCGGGCACGTCCTCATGAACAACCGGCAAGACCGCCGGAGGTGGACGGACCCGCTCGGCATCGAGGCCGGGCAACGACCAACAACGCGAAACCGTAAAGCAACGCAATACGGCTCCTTCGCCGCCAACCGGCAGCAGCCGACCAGCTTCGGGAAGGAAGTTTCGAGGAAAAGCCGAGGGCGGGAACGTTTTCGGCCTGGTTGGATGTTGACCCTGGTACGACAGCTCGTCGAGCTAGAGAAGAGGCGACGTGACTACTGTTCTGACCCCCGCGACCCCGCTGACGGCCGCTGACCGATGCGACCGTTGCGGCGCCCAGGCATATCTGCGCGTCGTCCTGATGAGCGGCGGTGAACTGCTCTTCTGCGCCCACCACGGGCGTAAGTTCGAGCCGGAACTCAAGAAGATCGCCGCGGAAATACAGGATGAGACTGAGCGGCTGACGGCCGTCCCGGCCAGCGCCGACACCGAGGAACGCTGACCCTCCCATCCCGACGAGCACGACCGGTCCCGGACCGGCCGACGGGCGGCACCCCTGAGAACCAGGGTGGCCGCCCGTCCTCGTGTCCGCGGCCGGCCGGGGCAGCACCCGTGACGGCCCGGCCGCACCGCGTCACCTCCCGCGGCCCCCCTTCGGCGCCGCCAGCAGTTCGAGCACCGGCGCGATCCGCGTGTAGACCCCGGGACTGTCCGAGCGGCCGCAGCCGCGCCCCCAGGACACCAGCCCGATGAGCCTGCCCTGAGCCACCAGCGGACCGCCGCTGTCCCCCTGGCAGGCGTCCCTGCCCCCTTCGCGGTGCCCCGCACAGACCATCGTCGCGCGTGTGTACCGGCCGGCCGAGTCGCCGGGGTAGGCCTCCTCGCACGTCTCGTCCGGCAGCACCGCCACGCGCGCCGCGCGCAGCCCGGACGCGTAGTCGCCGTACCCGCTCGTGTCCCCCCAGCCGTATACGGTCGCCTCGGCCCCGGCGGCGTAGCCGGGGTGCCCGGCACCGGCCATCGGGAGTACGTACCGCGCCGGGAGCTCCTCGGCGAGGGTCAGTACCGCGAAGTCCCCCGAGTTCGTGACCGGGTCGTAGGCGGGGTTGGTCCAGGCGCCCCGTACGGCGATCTCGTGGCCGTCGGCGGCGAGGAGGTGCGTACGGCCGGCGATCACCCGGAAGTCGCGCACCGACTCGACGGGGCCGCCCAGCACCGCCCGGCCGAGGCAGTGGGCCGCCGTGAGCACCGCCGTGGGGGCGATCACCACACCCCCGCAGAACTGGCCCGCCCGCGTACGGCCGAACCGGTCACGGCTGGACAGCGCCACCACCCAGGGGCTGTCGCCCGCCCGGACCGCCTTGCCTCCGATGACGACGCCGTCGGCACGGGCGGAAGGGGCCTGGGCCAGGGGCGCCACGGCCGTCCCGGCCAGCAGGGTCAGCGCTCCCGCCAGGGCTCGGGCAAAGGAACGTCGCATGGGGCCTCCTGACTCCGGGTGTGCGTTGCTCCACTCAGAGTGGGCCGCCCTCCCCCGCCGCGCACGGCGAAGGCCCGCGGTCCCCGAGGGGGCCGCGGGCCTTCGTGCGTACCGCCGGTGCGACTAGTCGAGGTAGTCGCGCAGCACCTGGGAGCGGGACGGGTGGCGCAGCTTCGACATCGTCTTGGACTCGATCTGCCGGATGCGCTCGCGCGTGACGCCGTAGACCTTGCCGATCTCGTCGAGGGTCTTCGGCTGGCCGTCGGTGAGGCCGAAGCGCATCGAGACGACGCCCGCCTCGCGCTCGCTCAGCGTGTCGAGCACCGAGTGCAGCTGCTCCTGGAGCAGCGTGAACGAGACCGCGTCGGCCGGGACGACCGCCTCGGAGTCCTCGATGAGGTCACCGAACTCGCTGTCGCCGTCCTCGCCGAGCGGGGTGTGCAGGGAGATCGGCTCGCGGCCGTACTTCTGGACCTCGATGACCTTCTCGGGGGTCATGTCGAGTTCCTTGGCCAGCTCCTCCGGGGTGGGCTCGCGGCCCAGGTCCTGGAGCATCTGGCGCTGCACGCGGGCGAGCTTGTTGATGACCTCGACCATGTGCACCGGGATGCGGATGGTGCGGGCCTGGTCGGCCATGGCGCGGGTGATCGCCTGCCGGATCCACCAGGTCGCGTAGGTGGAGAACTTGTAGCCCTTGGTGTAGTCGAACTTCTCGACCGCGCGGATCAGGCCCAGGTTGCCCTCCTGGATCAGGTCCAGGAAGAGCATGCCGCGGCCGGTGTAGCGCTTGGCGAGGGAGACCACGAGGCGGAGGTTGGCCTCCAGCAGGTGGTTCTTCGCCCGGCGGCCGTCCTCGGCGATGATCTCCAGTTCGCGCTTGAGCTTGGGCGCGAGCTTGTCCGAGTTGGCCAGCTTGTCCTCGGCGAACAGGCCCGCCTCGATGCGCTTGGCCAGCTCGACCTCCTGCTCGGCGTTGAGCAGGGGGACCTTGCCGATCTGCTTGAGGTAGTCCTTGACCGGGTCGGCCGTGGCTCCGGCGACGGCGACCTGCTGGGCCGGCGCGTCGTCCTCGTCATCGTCGGAGAGCACGAAGCCCTTGGCCTCGCCGCTCTCCTCCTCTTCCTCGGCCCCGCCCTTGGCGCCGGGGCCCTCCTCCAGCGGCTCTTCCTCGGAGGCCTCGTCGTCCTTCTTCGCGGCGGTCTTCTTGGCCGCGGTCTTCTTCGCCGCGGTCTTCTTGGCCGGCGCGGCCTTCTTCGCGGCCGCCTTCTTGGCCACGGCCTTCTTGGCGGGCACGGGCTCGGTCTCGTCGGCAGGAGCGTCCACGTCCACCGTCCCGGCCTCCGGCTCCGCGGGGGCCTCGACCTTCGGGGCCGCGGTCTTCGCGGCCACGGTCTTGGTGGCCGTGCGCTTGGCGGGAGTCTTCGCTGCGACGCTCTTGCGGGGGGTGCGCTTGGGCGACTCCGCGGCACTGACCATCAGCGTCACACCCTCTTCCTCGAGGATCTGATTGAGGCTGCGCAAGACATTCTTCCACTGGGTCGGCGGAATCTGGTCAGCCTCGAAGGCCCGACGCACGTCATCGCCGGCGATCTGCCCCTCAGCCTTTCCCCGCTCGATGAGCGCCATCACAGACTCGGACTCGGAGATCTCCGGGGGGAGCGTACGGGATGTGCTGGCCGACACGAACAACCTCTCGGAACGAAGGGAACGGCTTCCGGCCCCCGTCCTGGTGCTGGACCGGAGCCGACGACCACCGGCTGGGAAGGTCCGGCGGCGCGGGCAGCGACCGGGGAGCTGCACAGCGCCCTGAGAGGCTGCTGTATTCCCTCCGTCGGCCATCACCTCTTAGGTCATCGCGTGACCTCGCGGAGCGTTACGCCCAATCTTCGTGGCCCGAGTCACACCCCGTTTGATCCGAAAACGGTTTGGACGGTCGTTC
Organism: Streptomyces sp. NPDC101118; assembly: GCF_044759445.1. Classification (NCBI taxonomy): domain Bacteria; kingdom Bacillati; phylum Actinomycetota; class Actinomycetes; order Kitasatosporales; family Streptomycetaceae; genus Streptomyces; species Streptomyces sp. NPDC101118. The sequence continues at coordinate 123,923 of NZ_JBIVZG010000019.1, forward strand.
TGCGGGTTCTGCACGCACCCGCACACCCGTGTCGCCGGACCCGTCGGGGTCCGGCGACACGCGGTCCACGGGTACTGGCGGGAGGCCGTCCGGGGGGTCGCCGGGAGTCCCGTCCGGGGCGTTCCCGGGTCGTCGTCGCCGTCAGTGCTCGCGCGGGGCGGGGACGACGCGCTCCACCTCCGGATGCACCGTCAGCAGCTGGCGCATGGCGTTCTCGGCCGCCTGGGAGTCGCCGGAGGCGAGGGCGTCGACGATCCGGGCGTGGTGGGCCACCGAGGTCTCGCTGGGGCGGTCGCAGGCGGTGGCGGGGCTGCCGGAGACCTGGAGGGCCGCCGAGACGATCCCGGAGAGGTGCTCCAGCATGCGGTTGCCGGCGACCTGGATCAGCAGCGCGTGGAACTCGTTGTCGGCGCGCGAGAAGGTGATCGCGTCGCCCTGGCCGAGGGCGTGGCTCATGATCTCGACCATGTCGGACAGTCGCTGCTGGATGTCCTGCCGGCCGTGGCCGGCCGCCAGCCGCGCCGCGAGGGGCTCGATCGTCCAGCGGAGCTCGTTCAGCTCGCGGCGCTGGTCGTCGCGCTGCGGGCCGAAGGCGCGCCACTCGATGATGTCGGGGTCGAGGAGGTTCCAGTCGCTGACCGGACGGACCCGGGTGCCGACGTTGGGACGGGCGCTGACGAGGCCCTTGGCCTCCAGGACCCGGAGGGACTCCCGGACGACCGTGCGGGAGACCTCGAAGCGCTGGCCGATCTCCTCGGGGACGAGCGGGCGGTCCGCGCCGAGGTCGCCGGAGACGATCATCTGGCCGAGCTGCTGGACGAGTTGGCCGTGCAGGCCACGGCCGCGGCTGCCCGCGGCGCGGCGGCCGACCCGGCTCAACTCGACGTCGGAACCGTCCCAGTGGGGGGTGCCGACGCGGTCGGTGCCGGGGGCCTCCGCGTAGGGGTAGCGGTCGAGTTCGCCCGGTCCTGCGAGGCCTGATTCGGCATGGCGGGCGGCGGTCATCATGGTGTGCGCAAGGGTACTCACGAATCCTTTGTCGGCGCGGCTTCCACGACCCTTGAGGTCTTTGGTGAAAAGCACACGAAAGGGTGATCAGCGCCACCTGCGCAATTGACGCCTTATCGTAAAGAACCGGGCCTTTTGGGGGGAGTTGCGGTCTGCCCGGCCGGTTGCGGTCGCTCCATGATCCAAAGCGATCACCAACGCACCCGACTGCGAAGTCCCGTGAACCCGTACGCACACATGAGGACCGTCAGGGACAACACCAGCGCGGTGCCGACGGGTTGGGCCATCACCCGCAGGGCCCCCATGACCAGCCGGTCGGCCTCCGGCGGCCACTGCGCCCAGGCGAGGCCGCGCAGCCGGGCGGAGAGCCCGGCCACCGGGTACGCGGAGGGGCCGTCGAACACCTTGCGGACCAGCGGCACGACCAGCACCGGTACGGCGAGCACGGCGGCCACTCCGGCGGTAGCTGACCGGAACACCCCGGAGGCGAGCACCCCGGCCCAGGCACAGCCGACCAGCAGGCCGGCCCAACTGACGGCGGGCGACAGCCAGTCGGCCGGCGTGCTGATCAGGTCGGTGTCGAAGACGAGCCGCAGGGCGGCGGCGTCGGCCGTGACGGCGAGCCCGCCCAGGACCACGGCCAGACCCGCGGAGACGCCGAGCTTGGCCAGGAGCAGGCCTAGTCGCCTGGGTACCGTGCCGCGGTCGGCCGCGAGCGCGGGGAAGCGGTACTCCTCCCCGAAGGCCAGGGCGCCGAGCAGCCCGGCGGCGAGCGCGGCGGGGGGCAACGGCAGGTACGAGGGCCAGGCGGCCAGGAGCCGGGTCTGCGGGACGTGGCCGCCGCGGGCCAGGAGGAGGGTGATCAGCACGGACAGGACGGTGGCGGCTCCGGTGACGACGGGCACGACGGCGGTGCCGAAGGCGCGGCGCAGCTCGTAGCGCCAGGGCCGCAGCGGCCCGCCGATCCGCCGGACGGCGGACACGGGCGCCCCGGTCCGCGCGTGCCGCGGCCCGCCCGCGGAGTACCGCCCCTGCCCGGGCACGCCCTGAGCCCCACGGCTCCCTTGCCGGTCCGCGTCGGCCACGGGCGCGGGTTCGCCGCCGGTGCGCAGCCCAGCAGCGGCATCGGCGGACTGCGCCCGGCCGGGGCGCGGGTGGCCCTCGGCATCCGAGCCCGGGGCAGCATCCCGCCCGGCCCGAGGCTGAGTGCCCACCTCCGTCCCCGAGTCCCGCACCCGGACGGGCACGGGGTCGCCGTCGGCGTCCGCCCAGGGGTCCGTCGCCAGGACAGCCCGCGGCTGAGCGCCGGCGTCCGCCCCGGAGGCCCGCACCCGGACGGGCAGGGGGTCAGAGTCGGGATCCGACCCCGCCCCGGGAAGCTGGACCGGCAGGGGGTGGGTGTCGGCGCCCGACCCTGACCCGGTGGGCAGAACAGACCCAGGGTGGGCGCCGGCGCCTGGCCCGTGGGCAGGCACCCGGACCGTCGGAGGGTGGGTGTCGGCATCCGTCCCCGAGCCCGTCACCAGGACAGGCCGGGACTCGGCATCCGACACCGCCCCGGGCGCCCGGACGGAGCGAGGGTGGGTGTCGGTACCCGGCCCCGAGCCGGGCACCCGGACGGGCTGAGTGTCAGCGCCGGCGTCCAGCCCCGGCTCGGGCACCCGGACAGGCAGGGGCTCGGCGCCGGTCTCGGCCTCCGGCACGGCAGTCCAGGCAGGCTCGCGGTCAACGGCTGCGTACGTCCCGCGTGTGGCGGGCCCGCCACCGTCCGCCACGAGGTTCCGGCGGTCAGCGGCTGTATCCGACCCCGACCCGGGTGCTCCCACCTCCCCGTGCTGACGGGGGGCGCCGGCCGCGGGCGCGGCCGCCCGGAGTGGCCTCGGGTCACCAGCCCCGTCGTCGTCCGCCCCGGACTCGGCAGCCCGGTGCGACCCCCGGTCGCCGGCTCCCGGGCCCGCAGCGCGAACGGGGCCACTCCCGGCACCAGGGTCGGTCCCGGAAGCGGAAGCTCCGACCTGCACGTGCCGCTTGGCGTTGTCCGCCCCGGTCTCGGCGGCCCGCCCCGAGCCACGGTCGCCGGCCCCCGGGTCCGCAACGCGAACGGGCCTGCTCCCGGAGCCCACGAGGAACCCGCCGTCAGGGCCATGGACGGTCACCGGCTCTGCGGCCCGGCCAGGCTCGGGGTGGTGGACGGAGTAACCCCCGGGCTCGGAAGCCCGGACGGACCCCCAGCCACCGGCCCCAGGGGCGGCGACCCCGAGAGACCCGGCCCGGCCCTGAGTTCCAGGATCCGGATCCGCCTCCGTCCCCCGACTGGACCCGCGGTGAATGCCGGAGTCGGACTCCGGGACGGCGGCCCGGACGGGCCTGGCGCCAGGCGCGACCGGCGGTACGAGGCCGGCACCCGAGCGTGCGGGGTCGGCGGCACCTTCGGCGGCCGGGACGGCCGTGCCACCCGTTCCGGGAGCCCGCACGGCACCCAGCCCGTCACCCTGCCCGGGAGCGGGCACGGTGCCCGCTCCGGGAACCGGAACCGGAACCGGGCCCGCGCCATGCCCCTGCCCGGTCGCGAGGCCCTGAGCGGCCCCCTGACCGGCGACCGGCATGGTGCTCGACGCCCGGGCGGTGCCGGAGCCGGGGGCGGGGCCCGTACCCGGGCCGGGCACGGGGCCCTGCGCGCCCCCCGCGGCGGAATGCGGTGCCGAGGCGTCCGCTGTCGCGGAGGCCGGCAGCGGGCCGGCCGCCGGCGTGGGGCGGGCGGACGGGTGGTCGCGGGTCGGGGTGGGGCGGGGGAACGTGGGGCCGGAGTCGCCCGTTTCGTCGGCGAGCTGGTGGACCAGGACGCCGTGCCGGAAGGCGGTTTCGCCCACCTCCGCGCAGCTGCTGCCGTAGACCGACAGTCGGCTGCCGCTCTCCTCCACGATCTCCACGGACTTCTGCGCGGCCCGGGCCTCCCGGCCCAGCAGCGCGGCGAGCCGGGCCGCGTGCGGGGTGCGCACGGCCACCCGCGGCCGCAGCCGGGTGCGGGCGAAGTCCGCGGCCTCCTGGTCGGCGACCAGCCGCCCGCCCGCGATGCTCACGACGCGGTCCGCGCTGCGGGCCGCCTCCTTGGCGTCGCTGGTGGTGAACAGCACCGCGCCGCCCAGCTCCGCGTGCCCCCGCAGCAGCCGGTACAGCCAGCTCTGGTCCCGCGGGGAGAGCCCGGCGGAGGGCTCGTCGAGCAGCAGGGTGCACGGATCGGCGAGCAGCGCGGCCGCCAGGCCCACCCGTCGGTCCATCCCGAGGGACAGGGAGCCGAGCCGCTGGTCTCGCAGCCCCGAGATGCCGACGACCTCCAGCATCGTGTCGGCGCGGGAGGCCGGTACGCCCACCGCCGCGCACAGCATCCGCAGCTGTCCGCGGACCGTGCGCGCCGGATGACCGGGCACGTCACCGAGCAGGACGCCGACCTCGCGGGCCGGATGCGGGATCCGGTGCAGGGGCCGGCCACGGAAGTAGGTGACGCCGCGGCCCGGTTCGAGCTCCAGCATCAGCCGGAGCGCCGTGGTCTTGCCCGCTCCCGGCTCGCCGAGGAGGGCGGTCACCCGGCCCGGGCACGCCTCGAAGGTGAGGTCGTCCACGGCGGGCGGGAGGTCTTTGCGGGGGGCACTGGTGAGTCCGATGGCCTGGAGCATCGCTTCTCTCGCGGGGTGTGAGACCGCCATGCGGCAGGGAGGGTACCCCTAGAAGATAACGCGATATGTCCGATTTTTGGCGTAACTTGGCGCGTGCCGGTGTCGGACCGTCAGACCTCGGGCCGCAGCATCGGCGGGTTCAGCAGCGTGGCACCGCCGGCCCTGAACAGCTGGGCCGGCCGCCCGCCCTGACGGGTGGTCGTGCCGCCGGCCGGCACGAGGAAGCCCGGCGTGCCGGTCACCTTGCGGTGGAAGTTGCGCGGGTCGAGGGCCACGCCCCACACCGCCTCGTACACCCGGCGCAGCTCGCCGACCGTGAACTCCGGCGGGCAGAAGGCGGTGGCGAGCGAGGAGTACTCGATCTTCGAGCGGGCGCGCTCGACGCCGTCGGCCAGGATGCGCGCGTGGTCGAAGGCGAGCTGGGCGGATTCCTCGCGGTCGAAGCCGGTCTCGGCTTCCAGGAGTTCGTCCACGGGGGCCCAGCGTGCGAGGTTCGCGTCGCCGCCGGCACGCGGGGCGGGGAGGTCGGGGGCGAGGACGAGGTGCGCGACGCTGACGACCCGCATCCGCGGGTCCCGCCCGGGGTCGCCGTACGTGGCGAGCTGCTCCAGGTGCGCGCCGTTGCCCGCGCCGGGCTGGGCCGGGTCGTGGGCGCACAGGCCGGTCTCCTCGGCCAGCTCCCTGGCCGCGGCCCCCGCCAGGTCCTCGTCGCCCCTGACGAAGCCGCCGGGCAGCGCCCAGCGGCCCTGGAACGGCTGCTCACCACGGCGGACCACGAGCGCGCAGAGCGCGTGGCGCCGCACGGTGAGCACGACCAGGTCGACGGTGACGGCGAAGGGCGGGAAGGCCGACGGGTCGTAGGGCGACATGCCGCGATCATAGTCGTCTTCCTGACGATAAACAGTCCTTTCGCGATCTCCTTCACCACACGCATCACGGACCCCGTCCGCTCAGACACCCAGCTGGAGCGCATCGGCGGCCTCCTCCACCATGCCCAGCCCGAGTCTGCTGACCCGGACGGCGAACGGCGCACCCGCCACCTGCAGCCCGGAGAGCCGCAGGGCGCCCAGGGGCGCGCTGCCCAGCGGCTCCAGGGCGACGGTGCCGGCGGGGGCGTCCGGGCGGATGCCGGCCAGGGCCACCAGGACGTGGATGCCGGCGGCGGCCGACACCGCCGCGGGGCGGCAGGCGGCCGGGTGGGGCAGCGGGGCGCTCCCGGCGGTGCGCTGGGGGGCCGCGTACATCTCCGGCAGCCGGTGGCCGAAGAACTCCGCGGCGTCCAGGAGGCCCTTCAGGAGGCCGCCCGCCTCCTTGTCGAACCCGGCGGCGGCCAGGCCCGCGACGGCCACCGCGCTCTCGTGCACCCTGACCGCGCCGGACCGGTGCCCGAAGGGGTTGTGTCCCGCCTCCTTGACGCCCAGGCTGCGCAGTCCCCAGCCCGAGTCCATGGCGGGTGCGCCCAGCAGCCGGGCCAGTTGCTCGGTGCGGACCCGGTCGAGCAGGCCCCGGGCGAGGCGGCCGCCGCCGAGCAGTCCGGTGTCGAGGAGGTGGGCGCTCGCGCCCGTGAGGTGGGCCAGGGGTCTGCCGTCGGGATGGACGGCGGCGGCAGGCCCGCCGCCGGACGGGGTCTCGGTCCAGAAGGAGGCGTGGAAGCGGTCGCGCAGGGCGTCGGCCCACTCGCGCCACTCGTCCGCTCCCGGCCGTCCGCAGTCCTCCAGCAGGTCCGCGCCGAGGAGCGCGGCCCGGTGTGCGTGGGCCTGCGTCTCGCACCGGAAGGGGCCGGGCACGGGGTCGGCGAGGAATCCCGTGCCGTCGGTGCGGTCCCGCAGCCAGGCCAGGCACCGCTCGGCGGCCGGCAGCAGGGCCGCCACCTCGCGCTCCGGCATCCCCCAGCGGCGGGCCTCGGCCAGTACCACCGGGAAGGCCAGGGTGGCCTCGGTGCCGGTGCAGCCGGGCGGCAGGCCGGGCCCCGCCGCCCGCAGCGGGCCGGGGATCCGCCCGCCGTCGGGCCCCCTGCCGTCGGCCTGGGTGCGCGCGAGGGTGCGCAGGGTGGCGGCGGCCAGACCCGTGCCCAGTGGCAGGGCCATCCTGGCCGCCCAGAGGGACTCCGCCGGGGCGAGACCGCAGCGCCAGGGCACCCCGGCGGCCGCATAGGCGTCGGCGGGCTCGGCGGGGTCGCGCAGGAGCAGGGCGCGCAGGTCGTCCAGACCCGTGCGAAAGAGCGCCTCGGTGCGGGGGTCGTCGCCTTCGGCGCGGGCCGCGGAGAGGGGCCCGGCGAGCTGGGCCACGGGCGTTCTGGACACGCGCTCCTGGGCGGTCCTCAGCTCGATGGTGACCGCCTCGCCGGGCCGTAGGTCCAGCTCCCAGCGGAGCAGGCCCAGGGAGGCGAGGGCGTCGTCGGGCGGGGGGTCCGCGGTGGTGAAGGCCTGCGCCCCCTGGGTGCTCCAGCGCAGGCCCGCCGCGTGGACCCCGGCCGGGAGGTCGGGGCCCGCCCGGCCGGCGGCGACCGCGCCCAGGTCGGCGAGGTCGGTGCCGAGGGAGATCTCCACGGGCAGCCGGAGCGGGCGGGGGGCGTGGCTGCGGAGGGTGATCCGCTCGGTGCCGTCGGCGTGCCTGACCCGGTCGACGCTGACGTCCGGGTCGGGGCCTTGCGCGGCCCCGGTGCGCACGGTGGCGGTGAACCCCGCCCGGTCGGCACCGAGGCTGCGGCCCTGGACGGCGACCGGGTCGCGTCCCGCGACCCGCAGGAGGCAGCGGGAGAGGAGCCGGCGGCCCGAGCGGTAGATGCCGTCGAGGCCCCGGCCGGTGAGCTGGCCGTGCTCCGGCGAGATCGCGAGGCAGGGCGCGGCCACGCAGATCACCGCCGCGTGGACCGGGGGCAGTTCCGCGGGTGCCCGTGCGGGGCCGCGCGGCCGTCCGGCGGACGGGCCCTGCGGGGGCACGGACGTGGGTCTGCGGGCGGGGGGAACGGGGTGTGCCATGGGTCGCCTCGGGTGCGCGCCGGTCGGGTGGGCGGGGCGGCGGTGCGGCAGGGCGTCCTCCACCCCCCAACTGAACGGTGCGGCGGGCGCCCGGGTCACGGGCCGCCGTCGGCGCTGATGAAGGCTCATTCCGGCTTCCTCTCGGGCTGCTTCGGGATCCGCCGGGACGGGTGGGCGCCCTTGGGCCGCCTGGCACGGGGCCGTGCCCGCTCCGCCTCGGGCCGGCCCTGACCGGGCCCCGACGGCCCCGACGGGCCCGCGGGGCGCGCGGGGCCCGCGGGGGCTGCCCCGGCGCCGGCCGCGCCCGGCCGGCGGACCGCCGGTTGCCTCGGATCGCTGGACTTCCGCAGGACGACGGGTCCCGTCGGGTCCGTGGACACCCGCGGCGCGGAGCGACCGCCCGCCACACCCGCGTCCTGCGGGTCCGCGCCCCCACCTCCCGGGGTCCGCTCCGACCCGGGCGCGGCAGGAGCGGGGCCGGCCGCGACCACCGGGTCTCGCTCGTCCGCCGGGCCCTGCCCGAACCGGGGTCCCTCCGGCGCGGGACTCGCCGTAGGCGGGGCGGCAGGGTCCCGGAACGCCGGGTCCTGCGCGGACCGGGGTCCGGGCGGGGCCGGGCGGGACTCTCCGGGCTCGGGCATGCGCGGCGCGGGGACTGTACGCCGAGTGGCCTCGGGCGTGGCGGGCTGGGCGGGCTTGCGGGTGGCGTCTGTCGGGGGTGTGCCCCAGGTGCCAGGCGCCACGTCACCGGCACTCTCCGGGGCCGTGGCGGTGTACGGGCCGGGGTTCTCCGAGGGCCCCTCCCCGGTGCGGGAGTCCCGGCCCGGTGCCAGGCCGAGACCCGGTACTTCCGGGGGCAGGCCCAGCGGGAGCTGCCCCTGTCGGGGCCGCGGCCGCCGCCGGGCCTCGGCGAAGGCCGGCCCGTCCCGCCGGCGCCGCTCGTCCCGCAGGCAGCGGCGCAGGCTCTCCGGGTCGACGCCCTCGTTGCACGCGTGGTGGAGGAGCAGTGCGAAGCGGTACCCGGGGTCGGCCCGCAGCGCGAGGGAGAAGGCGATCCTGGCGTACGGCTCGTCGCCCATGGACCAGGTCACCCAGCCGGCCAGCGTCAGGGGTGCGGCGGCGTGCTCGTGGTACTCACCCGCACAGCGGCGCGCGAGCGCCCGCCAGAGCCGCAGGGCGGGTCCGGCCTCCTCGCCCTCCATCCATTCGGCGGCCACGTCGCGCGTCTCGCGGTCCTGGAGCCCCAGGACGAGCAGCGCAGCCTCCTCGTCCTCGATCAGCGCGTCGTCCCACGCGTCCGAGCTCGGGCCGCCGTCGGACGGCGTGGCCCTGGCCAGCCGGCGCATCACGGTGCGGGCCAGTGCGAGGGTCTCCGCGGCGACCTGGCCGCGGTCCGTGCCTTCGAGGATCCGCGGCACCAGGGCGGCGGCCGTGCGGTCCAGGGCCCGCACCATGTCCTCCGCGGCGGGACCGGTCACGGGGCTGAGCCTGGCCTGCAGTTCCTTGAGCGTGCCCCGCACCTGGAGTCCGGCGTACGTGGCGGCCGCCGCCATCACCGAGGTGCCCGGCATGGCCAGTGCGGTGCCCTCCGGAGGGCAACACCGCGGGTCGGGGCAGCAGTAGCTCCAGTACCGGCCGCCGGAGAGGCAGAGCGCCTCCAGCACGGGCACGTCGAGCGCGCCGCAGGCCAGCCGGATGCCCTGCGCGAGGGGCCGCAGCCGGGCCATCACCCGGGCGGGGTCCTCCCCCGCGGGCGGGTCCTGGCAGAGGAAGAGGACGATGCCGTCCGGCCGGGCGCCACGGCGCTCGCTGCCGCCGATGAGGGTCTCGGCGACCTGGCCCGAGAGCTCCTCCCATTCCTCGGGTGCGGGTGGGATGCCGACCCGCAGCCTGCCGCCGAAGCGTCCGCCGCTGCCGTGGACGGTCACCATCACGATCGAGTCGTCGGGGTGGAAGCCGAGCATGTACGGCAGGGCGTCCGCCAGCTCCGCGGGACTGCGCAGGGTGATCTGCCGGCCGGAATCGGGACCTGTGGTGTCGAAGTGGTTCGTCATGCCCCGACGTTCCCGCGAACCCGCCGATCTCCGCGACCCCTGTGGATAAAGTTATCCACAGGCTGGCGGGGGCGTTCGCGCGATGTCGGTGGCATCGGGTTGCATGGGGGTATGAACGCAGACCTCAGGGCCCAGGCCGATTCCGTTCTCGCCCGCCTCGTCGGTGACCCCACGGGCTCCGCGCGGCTGCGGGAGGACCAGTGGCGGGCGATCGAGGCCCTGGTCGCGGACAAGCGCCGGGCCCTGGTGGTGCAGCGCACCGGCTGGGGCAAGTCGGCCGTGTACTTCGTCGCCACCTCCCTGCTCCGCGCGAGCGGGAGCGGACCCACCGTCATCGTGTCCCCCCTGCTGGCCCTGATGCGCAACCAGGTGGACGCGGCCGCCCGCGCGGGCATCCACGCCCGCACCATCAACTCCGCGAACCCCGAGGAGTGGGAGACGATCCAGGCCGAGGTCGCGGCGGGCGAGGTGGACGTCCTGCTGGTGAGCCCGGAGCGCCTGAACAACCCCGAGTTCCGCGACCAGGTGCTGCCCAAGCTCGCGGCGGCGACCGGGCTGCTGGTGGTGGACGAGGCGCACTGCATCTCGGACTGGGGCCACGACTTCCGGCCCGACTACCGCCGGCTGCGCACGATGCTGGCCGACCTGCCGCCCGGCGTCCCGGTGCTGGCGACGACGGCGACGGCCAACTCCCGTGTGACGGCGGACGTGGCGGAGCAGCTGGGCACCGGCGCGGGCACGGACGCGCTGGTGCTGCGCGGGCCGCTGGACCGGGAGAGCCTGAGCCTGGCCGTGCTGCGGCTGCCGGACAACCCGCACCGGCTGGCCTGGCTGGCCGACCACCTGGACGAACTGCCGGGTTCGGGCATCGTGTACACCCTCACGGTGGCCGCGGCCGAGGAGGTGACGGCGTACCTGCGGCACCGCGGGCACGCGGTCGCCTCGTACACCGGCCGCACGGAGAACGCGGACCGGATGCAGGCGGAGGAGGACCTCCTGGCCAACCGCGTGAAGGCGCTCGTGGCCACGTCCGCGCTGGGCATGGGCTTCGACAAGCCGGACCTGGGGTTCGTGGTCCACCTGGGCTCGCCCTCCTCCCCCATCGCCTACTACCAGCAGGTGGGCCGCGCCGGACGCGGCGTCGAGCACGCGGAGGTGCTGCTGCTGCCGGGCCGGGACGACGAGGCGATCTGGCAGTACTTCGCCTCGGTGGCCTTCCCGCCCGAGGAGCAGGTCCGCCGCACCCTGGACGCGCTGGCCCAGGCGGGCCGCCCGCTGTCGCTGCCCGCGCTGGAGCCGATGGTGGACCTGCGGAGGACGCGCCTGGAGACCATGCTCAAGGTGCTCGACGTGGACGGGGCGGTGCACCGGGTCAAGGGCGGCTGGACGTCCACCGGACAGCCCTGGGCCTACGACACGGAGCGGTACGCCTGGGTGGCCCGTCAGCGGGCCGCCGAGCAGCAGGCGATGCGCGAGTACGCAGCCACGACCGGCTGCCGCATGGAGTTCCTGCGCCGCCAGCTCGACGACGAGGAGGCCGCGCCGTGCGGTCGCTGCGACAACTGCGCCGGTGCCAGGTACACCGCGGACGTCTCGCAGGCCGCCCTGGACACCGCGCGCGGCGAGCTGAGCCGGCCGGGCGTGGAGCTGGAGCCGCGCCGGATGTGGCCGACCGGACTCCCGGCCGTGGGCGTGGATCTGAAGGGCCGTATCCCGGCCGGCGAGCAGGCGTCCACGGGGCGCGCGCTGGGCCGGCTCTCGGACATCGGCTGGGGCAACCGGCTGCGCCCGATGCTCGCCGCCGGGGCTCCCGACGGGCCGGTTCCCGACGACGTGACCCAGGCCGTGGTGAGCGTCCTGGCCGACTGGGCGCGTGGGCCGGGCGGCTGGGCCTCCGGGGCGCCGGACGCGCCGCCCCGCCCGGTGGGCGTGGTCGCGATGGCCTCGCGTTCCCGGCCGGTCCTGGTCGGCTCGCTGGCCGAGCGGATCGCCGAGGTCGGCCGGATGCCGCTGCTGGGCACGGTCGAATACGCCGCGGAGGCGCCGCCGTACGGGCTGCCGTCCTCCAACAGCGCCCAGCGGGTGCGGGCCTTGCACGAGCAGCTGACGGTCACTCCGGAGCTGGCCGGGGCCGTTGCCGCGGCGGGCGGCCCCGTACTGCTGGTTGACGACCGCTCGGAGAGCGGCTGGACACTGGCAGTGGCCGCACGGCTGCTCCGCCGGGCGGGCGCGGGGGAGGTGTTTCCGCTGGTCCTCGCGGTTCAGCAGTAAGGCGATGCGTCAATAGCGGTGTGACTGGGCAAGGATATGAACGGCATACCGGCGCAATCCGGCCGGTGACGTCAATTGCTCGTTGCCGCGCACAGACGGGCCACGCAAGAATTGGAGTGCTCCCGCATGGCTCGTCAGCCCTCTCTTAGGGCTGCGCCGCGGCGTGCCTGCACCCACTCGTGCCCCACCGCGGGCACCACCGAAGGGAGGACCATGACCTTCGGATTCGCTCCGTCCGCAGCCGCTTCGACGCCCGCCTCGCAGGGCAGCGCCAGCCGCCACGGTCGCGTGCTGGAGCCGGCCGAGTGGACGGCGGCGGGAATCCCCCTGCTGAGCAATCCCCGCGAGGTCGTCAGCGGCCTGCACTCCCGGCACAACCCCGGGGTCTCCACGGCCGTGATCGCCGTGCTCGGCCCCGAGGAACGCCTGGTCGCCAGCGCGTCCTTCACCCAGCGGACCGCCTCGGCGGACGGCTGGGACTACCGCAACTCCCTGCTGTCCGCACTGCGCCGGGTGATCCCGCACGACCTGCGGCGCAAGACGCCCGCCCGGACCGCCGTGCTGCTCTTCTGCCGCGAGGGGGACGAGCGGTGGACCGAGGAGGACGGTGCCTGGATGTGGGGGCTGCGCGACGCCTGCACGCTCCACGGGCTGCGCTGCGGCGCGTACATCACGCTCACCCGAGCCGGCTGGCAGGTGCTGGGCGAGGGCCGCGGCGGCAGACACCCCAGCGCCGGTTCCCGCCCCCTGCGCCTGGAGGACGCCGGGATCGAGCCGGGGCCGCCGTCGCTGCGCACGGTGGCCGGCGCGATAGAACCCCTGCGCCGCACGGCCGCGCGCTGACCGCTCGGCGGCGGGCCGGCCCGAAGGCGGCCCGCCGGCATCACGTCGGCCCGCTGACGGTACGACCTCCCACCGTGTGCCATCGGCGGGCGCGCCGACGTCACGGCGCCGGGCCGTGGCCCGACACCGGGCGGTCCCGCCGATGCCACGCGGCGGGACCACAGAGCGTCAGACGCCCGCGCCCAGCACGGAGTTGATCTGCTGCGCGTCGCCGCACACGACCAGCAGCGCGGTGGCCCGTCCGAGAGCGACGGGAAGGCTGCGCGCGACGTCGGCCGGCTCGCCGCCGTTGACGGCGAAGACCACGACCGGACGGGCGGCGGCCCGCTCGGCCTGCGCGGCATCCGCGTAGAAGACGTCGTCCCGGGCGTCGTGCTGCGCCCAGTAGGCGGCCTCACCGAAGGACAGCTCGTGCGCGGCCCACGGGTGGAGCTCGCCGGCGGTCAGGACCAGCACGTCACCGGGGGCACGGCCGGTGTCGAGCAGCAGGTCGACGGCTTCCTCCGCCGCGTCGAGCGCGCCCTCCGCCGAAGCGGGGATCAGCTGCACCTGCGGCACCTGCGTGGAGACGGAGGGGGTGGTGGCGGCCGGTCCGGGCTTCGCCGGCTGCTGCGGGGTGCGCTGCGCGGGCGGAGCGGGACGGGGGCCGGGGCGCCCGGGCCGCGGTACGGCTGCGGGACGCGGACCAGGTACGGGGCGGGGGGTCGGCGCGGTACGGCTCGGGGCCGGGGTCGTCGCGGGACCCTGGGCACTCTCGTGAATCTGAGGCTCCTCAGGAGGCATGAGTGGATGGGAATTTCAAACGCCGGTACGAGTCATACCGGATGGTGGCACATGCGTGCGATCAGAAATCGAAGCCGAGTTGGCCTCCGTTTTCCAGTTCGATGGCCTCTTCGCTCCTGCGGACCTTCTTCAGGTGCCGCCACTGCGGGAGCGCGTCGAGGTACGACCACGACAGGCGGTGGTGCGGGGTCGGGCCGCGGGTCTCCAGCGCCGCCCGGTGCACGGGCGAGGGATAGCCGGCGTTGGCCCCGAAGGCGAAGTCCGCCAGGTCCGGGCCGAGTTCGGCCATCATCCGGTCCCGCCGCACCTTGGCGATCACCGAGGCGGCGGCCACCGCGACACACGACTGGTCGCCCTTGATCACCGTACGGACCCGCCAGGGCGCCCCGAGGTAGTCGTGCTTGCCGTCGAGGATCACCGCCTCCGGCCGGACCGGCAGTCCGTCGAGAGCGCGCACCGCGGCCAGCCGGAGGGCCGCGGTCATGCCGAGTTCGTCGATCTCCTCGGGCGAGGCGTCGCCGAGGGCGTACGCGGTGACCCAGCTCTCCAGCACCAGGGCGAGTTCGTCCCGCCTCTTGGGGGTGAGCAGCTTCGAATCGGTGAGTCCCTCGGGCGGGCGACGCAGTCCCGTGATCGCCGCGCACACGGTGACCGGGCCGGCCCAGGCCCCTCGTCCGACCTCGTCGACCCCGGCGATGATCTTGGCGCCGGTGGTTGCGCGGAGGGAGCGCTCGACGGTGTGGGTGGGTGCTTCGTACGGCATGGCGCCATTAGGTTACGCCGCCCGGTTCGCCCGCGACACCCCGGGCCACGCCCCTCTCACCTGGTGGTCGGGGCGGACGCGCTGAACCGCGCGTTCCGCCCCGGCACCGGGTGCCGCAGTGCTCAGCCCGCAGTGGTCAGCCGGTGGTGGTCAGCCGGTGGTCTCCGGAACCCACTCCGGCAGCAGCTCGGTCTGCGTCAGCCACTCGCCGGGGACGTGCCCGTCCCCGCGGCCGGCCAGCACCCCGCCCACGATCGCGCAGGTGGTGTCCACGTCGCCGCCGACGCCCGCCGTGGTCCAGAAGGCACCGGCGTAGTCGCCGAGGTTCCGGGCCGCCGACCAGAGCGCGAAGGGCACCGTGTCGTGGGCACTGGTCCGCCGTCCGCAGCCGAGCACGGCCGCCACGGTGGTCGCATCGCCGTAGTCCAGCATGTCCCGCGCCCGCCGCAGCCCGGCGCCCACGGCGCTGCGCGGCACGAGCGCGATCACCCCGTCCAGCAGGGCCTCGGCCGTCGGAGGCCCGGCCGGGTCGGCGGCGATGGCGGCGGCGGCCGCCACGGCCATCGCGCCCATCACGGCCTCGCGGTGCTGGTGGGTCGTGTAGGCGGAGATCTCCGCCTGGTGGGTGGCCTGCTCGGGGTCGTCGGCGTAGTACGCGCCGAGCGGCGCGATCCGCATGGCCGCGCCGTTGCCCCACGACCCCTGGCCGTTGAACAGCTCGGCCGCCAGCTCCCGCCAGTCCTGGCCCTCCCGGACCAGCCTCAGCATGCGGTTGACCGCCGGGCCGTAGCCGCGGTCGAAGTCGTGGTGGTGCGCGAAGGACGAGGCCAGCGCGTCCTGGTCGATCCGGCCGTGCTCGGCGAGCACGGCGAGCACGGAGCAGGCCATCTCCGTGTCGTCGGTCCACTGCCAGGGACCGGGGGGCAGCTCACGCCGCTTGAGCAGCGGATAGTTCGCGGGGACGAAGAACTGGGAGCCCAGGGCGTCACCCACCGCCAGTCCGCGCAGGCTGGCCAGGGCGCGTGCGTAGCGCCGGTCGGGAGAGGAGTCAGGGGTCATCCCGCGTAACTCTATCCCCAAAGGTCAAATGTCTGGGGTGTGGTCCACCTCTCGAAGGGGCGGTCCAGCCGATAGCGCCCGTCCGGACCCAGCACCAGCGTGCGGTGGGAGCCGTTGTCCGGATTGGACAGGCACTCGAACTCCGCGACCGACCAGTGGAACCAGCGCATGCAGAACAGCCGCATGGTCAGCCCGTGGGTCACGAGCAGCACGTTCGGCGGGTGGTCGGGCGCCTCGAAGCTGCGGTAGAGGCTCTCCAGGAAGGAGCCCACCCGGTCGTACACGTCGGCGCCGGACTCGCCTTGCGCGAACCGGTAGAAGAAGTGCCCGTAGGCGTCCCGGTACGCCTTCTGGAGCCGTACGTCCGCCAGGTCCTGCCAGTTGCCCCAGTCCTGCTCCCGCAGCCGGGGCTCCTCGCGCACCCGCACCCGCGCGGGGTCGAGCCGCAGTTCGCGGAAGGTCTCCAGGGTGCGCCGGTACGGGGAGACGTACGCGCTCACCCGCTCCTCGCCGAAGAGCGCGCGCAGCCGCTCGCCCGCCTCCGCCGCCTGGACGAGGCCCGTGGGCGTCAGGGCCAGGGCGTGGTCGGGCTCCCGCTCGTACACGGTGTCGTCGGCATTCCCCTCCGATTCCCCGTGCCGGACAAGGACGATGCGCCGCGGTCGTGCCATGCGTCGACCCTAAGCCGGGGGACGCCCGTTCGAGCGACGCGACGGGCCGGAGCGTGCGCCGGGGTGCGCTCCGGCGCACCCGGCCACGGCCACGGCCCGGGCCCCGCTCAGACGGTCCACGACGGTTCGAGGTCGACCACGTCGCCCGTGAGCCCCTCCAGATCGGCCTCGATCTGCGCCCGCAGCGAGAGCCGCTCCACCCGCTCCTCGCGGTACTTGCCGTGTTCCGCGGCGGAGCGCCACATCGACAGGATGAGGAACTCGCGCCCCGGCGCCTCGCCGAAGAGTCCGCGGATCATGCCGGGGGACCCCGCCATCGCCGGGTTCCACACCTTCTCCTGCATCAGGGCGAAGTGTTCGAGCCGTCCCTCGCGGACCTTGCAGTGCGCCACGCGCAGCACGTCGGAGTCCGTGAAGCGCGGCTCGAAGCCGGTCTTCACGTCGAAGCGGTGGTCGAAGAGGGTGACCCGGGAGTCCTTGTACGTGCCGTTCTGGGAGGCGGCCAGCCGGTCGTGGGAGCGCGCCATGAAGGAGTCGTAGAAGGACCGGCTCTCCCAGAACGCGAAGACGTGCGCCACCCCCGGACGGCTGCGGCTCCATCCCCCGCCCTGCCCCCGGAAGCCCGGTTCCCCCGGCAGCCCCGCCCACTTCCGCTGCCCGCGCTCGAACCCCCGGCGGTCCACCACCGTGCAGCGAATCCACTTGACCAGCACCGCGCCATCGTACGGGGATCAGCGCGGCCCCGTTCGGACTCCGGGCCAGTACGTGCCGACGAGTTCCGCCGTGTCCGCCTCGGGCAGCTCGATCCCGAACTCCCGTGCCAGCAGCCCCGCCAGTTCCGCAGGCCCGACGGCGCGGCGCCCGGTGCTCCCGTCCGCCCGCAGCTCGGTCAGCGTGTCCCGCACGAGGGCGGCGCGCAGCTCCTCGCCGGCCCTCTGGACCACGATCTGGCCGGTGAAGTGGGAGCGGGGGTGCGTGGAGCTGTAGTGGTTCATCGGCACGAGGTCGACGGCGTACGTGCGCTGCGGCGCGAAGGCGTACAGGTCCCGCCACCCCTCGTCCCGGAGCATCCGCAGGACCAGGATCCCGTCGTCCTCCCGCCCGATGCCGTACGTCCAGGGCCCCTGCCGTACCTCGCCCGGGGCGTCCAGCGGCACCGGCTCCAGCGGACCCTGGTGACCGAACCCGGCGTCGGCGAGCCAGGACCGCCCGCCGGCGGCGACGACGAGGACCGCGTGGGTGACCGGCGTCAGCTCGGCGCCCCGCGTGCGGTTGCGGGCGCCGCGCCCGGCGACCTCGAAGCCGAGCCGCTCCAACGCGGCGGCGAGCAGGGAGTTCTGCTCGTAGCAGTAGCCGCCGCGGCGGCGGCGCACGAGCTTGTCCTGCACGCTCGGGAGGTCGAGCGGCACCGGGCGGCCCAGCGCCACGTCGAGGTTCTCGAAGGGTACGGACGTCACGTGCGCCCGGTGCACCCCGGCCAGCGTCTCCGCCGTGGGCTCCAGCGGGCCCGCGTACCCGATCCGCTCCAGGTACGCGTCCAGGTCCAGCTCGTCACCGCTCCACATGCCCCGTCCCCCGTCGTCGTCCGTCCGGACGATCATGCCAGGGCCAGGCCTCAGCCCCGGTTCCAGCCCGGCACCGTCGGCAGGACCTGCTCGGCCACCCGCAGCAGGGCCGCGTCGTCGGGGATCCTGCCGTCCTCGCGCCAGACGACCAGTTCGAAGTAGCCACCGGTGTCCTTCGCGTTCTTCGCGATGACCAGGCTCCGGGTGACCGGGCCGGGACCGGCCATCTGGCCGCCCTCGCTCGCGCCGAGGCTGATCGCCATCGCCCGGTCCGAGTACAGCGTCGCCGGCCGCCCGAGCACGGTCCGCTTCTCCGCGGTGCCGCCCAGCAGGGTCGCCATCTGTCCGGCCCGCAGCCGGTTGTACGCGGCCGAGAGCTTCACCTGGTACGTCGCCAGCTGGACGGTCGCGGACGGCGTGACGACCTTCGCGCCGCCGCCGGCCGGGGTGAACACTCCGTCGCCGCCGGAAGCGGTCAGCGCCTGCTCGCCCGGGGTGCCGAGCAGCACCGGCAGGTCGGGGCGGTTCAGGGCCGTGCACAGCTCCCCCCCGGAGAGCTGCGGTGCGCTCGCGGTGGACCGTTCGGCAGTGCACTCCGCCGGTCCGCGCCCGGTCCCGCCGGTGTTCCCCATGACCTCCCCCAGCCCCCACAGGCCGCCGCCCACTCCCCCGACCAGCACCACCGCCGCGATCGCCTGGGCCCCCGCGCCCATGCCCTTCCTGCCTCCCGCCGTCGCCCCGCCCATGCTCCGTGCCCCCTGTCGTCCGCGCACCGTGCGCGCGGGGAGCCTAGGCCAGGGAGCGGTTGGAGCGGAAACGATTACTCACGGGTACGGCCGCGGCCGGGGAAGGCCGGGAACGCCGGAGGGGACCGCCCCTTCCGGGACGGTCCCCTCGTCAGCTACTCAGCGGCACGGATCAGCTGCAGCCGCTGGTCGAGCCGCAGCCCTCGCAGATGTAGCAGGAGCCCGCGCGCTGCATCTTGGTCCCGCAGGAGAAGCACAGCGGAGCGTCGGCGCTCACGCCCAGCTGCATCTCGACCAGCTCGGCGTTGGTGTGGGCCTGCTTCGGCGCCGAGGTCTGGACGACCGGCTTCGGAGCCGCGGGGACCGCCGCCAGCGGGGCAGACTGGGCCAGGCCCTCGACGTCGATGTCCTCCTCGACCGGCTCGTACGAGCCCGTCTCCAGGTGACGCTGGCGCTCCTCGGCGGAGTGGATGCCGAGCGCGGAGCGGGTCTCGAAGGGCAGGAAGTCCAGCGCCACGCGGCGGAAGATGTAGTCGACGATCGACTGCGCCATCCGCACGTCCGGGTCGTCCGTCATGCCGGCCGGCTCGAAGCGCATGTTGGTGAACTTCGAGACGTAGGTCTCCAGCGGGACGCCGTACTGCAGGCCGACGGAGACGGCGATGGAGAAGGCGTCCATCATGCCCGCGAGGGTCGAGCCCTGCTTGGACATCTTCAGGAAGACCTCGCCCAGACCGTCGTCCGGGTAGGAGTTGGCGGTCATGTAGCCCTCGGCGCCACCGACCGTGAAGGAGGTGGTGATCCCCGGACGGCCCTTGGGCAGGCGCTTGCGGACCGGGCGGTACTCGACGACCTTCTCGACCTTGGCCGGCTCGACGACCTTGGTCTCCTCGGCCTTCTCCTCCGCCTTGTCCTTGGTCTTCGCCGACAGCGGCTGGCCGACCTTGCAGTTGTCGCGGTAGATCGCGAGGGCCTTGACGCCGAGCTTCCAGGCCTCGAAGTAGATCTCCTCGACCTCCTCGACGGTGGCCGTCTCCGGCATGTTGACCGTCTTGGAGATGGCGCCGGAGATCCAGGGCTGGATCGCGGCCATCATGCGGACGTGGCCCATCGGGGAGATGGAGCGCTCGCCCATCGCGCAGTCGAAGACCTCGTAGTGCTCGGTCTTCAGGCCGGGCGCGTCGATCACGTTGCCGTGCTCGGCGATGTGGGCGACGATCGCCTCGATCTGCTCCTCCTGGTAGCCCAGGCGGCGCAGGGCCTGCGGGACGGTGCCGTTGACGATCTGCATCGAGCCGCCGCCGACGAGCTTCTTGAACTTGACCAGGGCCAGGTCCGGCTCGACACCGGTGGTGTCGCAGGACATCGCCAGACCGATGGTGCCGGTCGGGGCGAGGACCGAGGCCTGCGAGTTGCGGAAGCCGTTCTTCTCGCCGAGGCGGATGACGTCCTGCCAGGCCTCGGTGGCCGCGGCCCAGACCGGGGTGTCCAGGTCGTCCATGCGCGGCGCGGCGGCGTTGGCGTCGGCGTGCTGCTTCATGACGCGCTTGTGCGGCTCGGCGTTGCGGGCGTAGCCGTCGTACGGGCCGACGACGCCGGCCAGCTCGGCGGAGCGCTTGTACGCGGTACCGGTCATCAGCGAGGTGATGGACGCGGCCAGCGCGCGGCCGCCGTCGGAGTCGTACGCGTGGCCGGTGGCCATCAGCAGGGCGCCGAGGTTGGCGTAGCCGATGCCCAGCTGGCGGAAGGCGCGGGTGTTCTCGCCGATCTTCTGCGTCGGGAAGTCCGCGAAGCAGATGGAGATGTCCATCGCGGTGATGACGAGCTCGACGACCTTGGCGAAGCGCTCGACGTCGAAGGACTGGTTGCCCTTGCCGTCGTCCTTGAGGAACTTCATCAGGTTCAGCGAGGCGAGGTTGCAGGACGTGTTGTCCAGGTGCATGTACTCGCTGCACGGGTTCGACGCGGTGATCCGGCCGGACTCCGGGCAGGTGTGCCAGTTGTTGATCACACCGTCGTACTGGATGCCCGGGTCGGCACAGGCCCACGCGGCCTCGGCCAGCTTGCGGAAGAGCGCCTTGGCGTCGACCTTCTCGATGACCTCGCCGGTCATGCGGGCGCGCAGGCCGAACTCGGTGCCGTTCTCGACGGCCGTCATGAACTCGTCGTTCACACGGACGGAGTTGTTGGCGTTCTGGTACTGGACGGACGTGATGTCGTCGCCGCCCAGGTCCATGTCGAAGCCCGCGTCGCGCAGGGCGCGGATCTTCTCCTCCTCCTTCACCTTGGTGGCGATGAAGTCCTCGACGTCCGGGTGGTCCACGTCGAGCACGACCATCTTGGCCGCGCGGCGGGTGGCGCCGCCCGACTTGATCGTGCCGGCGGACGCGTCGGCGCCGCGCATGAAGGAGACCGGGCCGGAGGCGTTGCCGCCGGAGGAGAGGAGCTCCTTGGAGGAGCGGATACGGGAGAGGTTCAGGCCGGCGCCGGAGCCGCCCTTGAAGATCATGCCCTCTTCCTTGTACCAGTCGAGGATCGACTCCATGGAGTCGTCGACGGACAGGATGAAGCAGGCGGAGACCTGCTGCGGCTGGGGCGTGCCGACGTTGAACCAGACCGGGGAGTTGAAGCTGAAGATCTGGTGGAGCAGGGCGTAGGTCAGCTCGTGCTCGAAGATCTCGGCGTCCGCGGGCGACGGGAAGTAGCCGTGGTCCTCGCCGGCCTTCGTGTAGGTCTTCACGATCCGGTCGATCAGCTGCTTGAGACCGGTCTCGCGCTGCGGGGTGCCGACCGCACCGCGGAAGTACTTGCTGGTGACGATGTTGACCGCGTTCACCGACCAGAAGTCGGGGAACTCGACGCCGCGCTGCTCGAAGTTCACCGAGCCGTCGCGCCAGTTGGTCATGACGACGTCACGGCGCTCCCAGACCACTTCGTCGTACGGGTGCACGCCGGGGGTGGTGTGGATGCGCTCGATACGCAGGCCCTTGCTCGCCGCCTTGGTTCCCTTGGCGCGGGAACCACGTGCCGGACCGCTCGCCGTCTCTGTCATGCCGCTGCCTCCCATATACGGGCAAAAACGCCCTAAAGTGCCCGCGAAATTCCATATCCGTTGGCACGGTGTGTGTCTGATGTAGCCGGTTCGTCCGCCCGCCCTCAGGCGTGCGGACAGGTCTGTGGTCCCGCCCTGCGGGACGGCCGCCGCGCGGCCGTCCGGTCAGTCGGCGGCGGAGGCGGGCACGGGGACCGAACCGGTCCCGCCGGGCCCGCACTCTTCATGCGGAGGACGCCGGTCGCGCAGCTCGGCGATGGCGGCCTCGAAGTCTTCCAGGGTGTCGAAGGCGCGGTACACCGACGCGAAGCGCAGGTACGCGACCAGGTCGAGCTCCTGGAGCGGGCCGAGTATGGCCAGACCCACGTCGTGGGTGGTCAGCTCGGCGCTGCCGGTGGCGCGCACCGCCTCCTCGACCCGCTGGCCGAGCTTGGCGAGGGCGTCCTCGGTGACGGGGCGTCCCTGACAGGCCTTGCGCACGCCGGAGATCACCTTCGTACGCGAGAAGGGCTCCGTGACGCCGGACCTCTTGATCACCATCAGTGACGCGGTCTCCACCGTGGTGAAGCGGCGGGAGCAGTCCGGGCACTGGCGGCGCCTGCGGATCGACGTCCCGTCGTCCGTGGTGCGGCTGTCTACTACGCGGCTGTCGGGATGCCTGCAGAAGGGGCAGTGCACGGCTCCCATCCCTCCCTCATGGCACGACTGAATTGCCCCGGAGCACCACCGGACAGGTCTCTGTCGGGGCTCTCGAAGCAGCCACCAGCATATGCGATGTCGGGACCCTCAGCAGACCGAGGACCACAACTTCTGGGTGGCCGCGCCAATCCAACCACTAGATCTTGGGTTTCGGCAGTACGTCACACCCGGGCGTGTCGCCCTTCGCCGAAAGAATCCGGACATGCCGGAAGCGGCTCACGAGCCTACTGGGGCGCGGGCCGGTCCGGGAATTCCGGGGTACCGGATGCCACACTGGGCGAAGACCCCGAGCGGTGGCGATCCGACCGGGAAGGGTACCGTAATGAACGGATTCGGCACCGAACCCGCGTTCGGTGCACTGATCGTCCATACACCTCTTCATGTGATCACGTCCGGTGAACTGCGATTTTTCACTCGAACGTGTGTTTGGCGCAACCTTTCGAAAGCCACTACCGTTGTCCGCTAGGGAGAGCAAGCACATTTCGAGAGGGGCCGCCGACGTGACCACCACCGCAGACAGTGCCACCATCACTGCCCAGAACCGCTCCCACAGCCGACTCGAGCCGGTGCATGCCATGAACGACGCAGCCATGACCCCGGAGCCGGACGCGATGCGCCCCGCACGCTCGCTGCCCGGCCGGCCTCCAGGCATCCGGGCGGACAGCTCCGGCCTCACCGACCGGCAGCGGCGGGTCATCGAAGTGATCAGGGACTCGGTGCAGCGGCGTGGCTACCCACCGTCGATGCGGGAGATCGGCCAGGCGGTCGGCCTCTCCAGCACCTCCTCCGTCGCCCACCAGCTGATGGCCCTGGAGCGCAAGGGCTTCCTCCGCCGGGACCCGCACCGGCCCCGTGCGTACGAGGTGCGCGGCTCCGACCAGCCCAGCACGCAGCCGACGGACACCGCCGGGAAGCCCGCCGCCTCGTACGTGCCGCTCGTCGGCCGGATCGCAGCCGGCGGCCCGATCCTGGCCGAGGAGTCCGTCGAGGACGTCTTCCCGCTCCCCCGCCAGCTGGTCGGCGACGGTGAGCTCTTCGTCCTCAAGGTCGTCGGCGACTCGATGATCGAGGCCGCGATCTGCGACGGCGACTGGGTGACGGTCCGCCGCCAGCCGGTCGCGGAGAACGGAGACATCGTGGCCGCCATGCTCGACGGCGAGGCCACCGTCAAGCGCTTCAAGCGCGAGGACGGCCACGTCTGGCTGCTGCCGCACAACGCTGCGTACCAGCCCATCCCCGGCGACGAGGCGACCATCCTCGGCAAGGTCGTCGCCGTGCTGCGGCGCGTCTGAGCGACCGCCCTCCCTGACCGGACCCCGGGACCCACTGCGCCGGTCCCGGGGTCCTGCCGTGTCCGGGACCGGACTCCGCGAGCGGACTCCGGGACACCGGAGACGGGACGGGGGCTACTTGCCGTCGGCCTTCGCGGTCGCGTCGATCGCCGCGAGCGACTTCCGCACCTGGTTGCGGTCGGTCGTGTACCAGAAGTCGGGCAGCGAGGACCGCAGGAAGCCGCCGTACCGCGCCGTGGCCAGCCGCGGGTCGAGCACCGCCACCACACCCCGGTCGCCCGAGGCGCGGACGAGACGGCCGGCGCCCTGCGCCATCAGCAGCGCCGCGTGCGTCGCGGCCACGGCCATGAAGCCGTTGCCCCCGGCCTCCTCGACCGCCTTCTGCCGGGCGCTCATCAACGGGTCGTCCGGACGCGGGAACGGAATGCGGTCCATCACCACCAGCTGGCAGCTCGGGCCCGGCACGTCCACGCCCTGCCACAGCGAGAGCGTGCCGAACAGACAGGTCGCCGGATCCCCCGCGAACGTCTTGATCAGCTCACCCAGCGTCTCCTCGCCCTGGAGCAGGATCGGGTTGTCGATCCTCCCCCGCAGCTCCTCCGCCGCCGCCTGCGCGGCCCGCATCGAGGAGAACAGCCCCAGCGTCCGCCCGCCGGCGGCCCCGATCAGCTCGGCCAGCTCGTCCATCATGTCGCCGCGCGTGCCCTCCCGGCCGGGCGTGGCCAGGTGCTTCGCGACGTACAGGATGCCCTGCTTCGGATAGTCGAACGGGGAGCCCACGTCCAGGCCCTTCCAGACCGGTACGTCCTCCCCCTGCACGCCCTCGGGCGGCAGGCCCAGCGAGGCGCCCACGCCGTTGAAGTCGCCGCCCAGCTTGAGGGTGGCCGAGGTGAGGACCACCGAGCGTTCGGCGAACAGCTTCTCCCGCAGCAGGCCGGAGACGGACAGCGGAGCCACTCGCAGCGTCGCCCCGCTGTGCCGATAGGCGGCTCCGCCGCGGGGCTCGTGCCGCTCGTACCAGACCACGTCGTACTCGGAGCCCTGCGTGATCCGCTCCGCCACCGCGTGGACGTTCTCCACCGAGGCCAGGGCCTGCTTGCGCACCGCGTCCTCGTCCTGCACGGACTTGTCGCGGGTGGCGCCCAGCGCCGAGATCACGTTCCGCGCCGCGTCCCGCAGGGCCAGCAGCGCGTACCCCAGGTCCTCCGGCACCTCCTCCAGGCGGCCCGGGAGCGCCAGCTCCATCACCCGCTCGAAGGACTCCGCAGCGGTCTGGAGGGAGTCCGCGGCCTTCTCGTTGACCAGCTTGGCAGCGCGCTTCACCGCGCGGTTGACCTGCCCCGGGGTGAGCTCGCCGGTGGCCACGCCGGTCACCCGGGACACCAGCTCGTGGGCCTCGTCGACGATCAGCACCTCGTGCGAGGGCAGCACGGGCGCGCCCTCGATGGCGTCGATGGCCAGCAGGGCGTGGTTGGTGACCACCACGTCGGCCAGCTTCGCCCGCTCCCGGGCGGCCTCGGCGAAGCACTCCGCGCCGTACGCGCACTTGCTCGCGCCCAGGCACTCGCGCGAGGACACCGACACCTGGGACCAGGCCTTGTCGGAGACGCCCGGGGTCAGATCGTCCCGGTCGCCGGTCTCCGTCTCGTCCGCCCAGTCCCGCAGGCGCAGCAGGTCCTTGCCGAGCTTGCTGGTCGGTGCTGCGGCCTCGAACTGGTCGAACAGGCCGTCCTCCTCGTCCTGCGGCGCGCCCTCGTGCAGGCGGTGCAGGCAGAGGTAGTTCGACCGCCCCTTGAGCATCGCGAACTGCGGGCGGCGGCGCAGCAGCGGGTGCAGCGCGTCCACCGTGCGCGGCAGGTCGCGCTCGACCAGCTGCCGCTGGAGGGCCAGCGTGGCGGTGGCGACCACCACGCGCTCCCCGTGCGCCAGCGCCGGCACCAGGTAGCCGAGGGACTTACCGGTGCCGGTACCGGCCTGGACCAGGCGGTGCGACTGTTCGTCGATGGCTTCGGCGACGGCTTCGGCCATGGCCACCTGGCCGGGACGCTCGGTGCCGCCGACGGCGGCGACGGCGGCGTGCAGCAGGTCGGGGAGGGAGGGCTTCGTCATAGCACTCACCACCCTACGCGGCCCCACTGACAGCGGGCTTCACCGCCGGTACAGGGGGTTGGGCACCGTACCGTCGACCACCGCGTGCGGACGCTCGGCACGGTCCCGGTACCCGTCGGCGTACAGCCGGTTGCGGTTCAGGCAGAGCCGCTCGATCCGCGGGGTGAAGAGGTCGAACATCTCGAAGCGCTCCTTCAGCTCAGGGAACCGCTGCTGGTACCGGACGATCTCCGCCCGTACGAGCGACCAGAACCGCTCCTCCGGTACGTCCAGCCGGTCCGCGCAGAGCGCCGAGAGGTAACGGAACACACCGACGAACAGCCCGGAGTGGATGAACTGGGTGAGGAAGCCGGGCGGCTCGGTGAGCAGCACCGCGCGCACCTCGTGCGGCATCGAGTCGTGCTCGGGCAGCGGGCGGGCGCTGACGTTGATGTCGTCGACGAAGTCCTTGACCGCCAGCCGCACCGGCACGTCGTGCTCGTCGTAGACCACGATCGCGTTCTCGCCGTGGGGGGAGAAGACGGTCCCGTACCGGTAGAGGAAGTGCAGCAGCGGCGGGAGCAGCGCGGCGAAGAGCCGCTGCAGCCAGGCCTCGGGGGCGAGGCCCGAGCGGGCCACCAGCTCTTCCGTGAAGGCGCGCCCCCGCGGGTCGGTGTGCAGCAGGGAGGCCAGGGTCCTGGCCCGCTCGCCGGGGGCGAGCCGTCCGGTGAGCGGCTCCCGCCAGATCGCGCCGAGCAGCTCGCGGTACTGGTACGGGACCTCGGGGAGCGCGTCGTAGACCGGGTGCGCCACGGTGACCGAGGCGACCTCCCCGAGCAGGATCACGCCGCACTCGGTGTGCAGGAAGGGGTCGGCGTCGCGCAGCCCGTGCACCCAGGCCGTCACTGCGGGGGCGGCCAGGGTCCGCTCGGTGGGCAGGCCCCGCCAGACCAGGGTGTTGAGGACGGACAGCGGCAGCTTGACGGTGTGCCGCTCGGGCCGGCTCAGGTTGAGGAAGGTCCGGATGGACTGCTGGGGCAGGCGTACGTCGGGGTCGGCGCGCAGCGGTACGAGCGTGCCGGCAGCCAGCGCGGGGGCGAACAGCGGCAGCACCACCTCGTCCCACTGCCAGGGGTGGACCGGCAGGTACAGGTACCCGGCCGGGTCGAGTCCCCGCTCCCGCAGCTCCTGGTCGAAGGCGGCGCGGGTGGCCGGGTCGAGCTCGTGGGCGTAGAGCCGGGCGGGGTCCGCCAGGGCGCCGGTGCCCCGGTAGACGGCGAGCGAGGTGTGCGCGGCCAGCCAGGGCAGGCGCCGGCGGACCCGGGCCTCCGGTGCCCAGGCGGCGGTGTCACTGCCGGAGAAGCCGAGCCGTCCCTTGTTCAGGACCAGCCAGGGGTGGCCGGTCTGGTGGCCTTCCAGCTCGGCGTAGTCGAGGCCGGCCAGCACGTCGGCGGTGCGGGCGGTGTGGTCGATGCGCGCGTCGGCGGCCAGGGTGGTGCTCAGTTCCCGCAGCAGGTGCCCGAGGGTGGTCCCGTCCAGGGCCAGGAGCTTCCTGGCCAGGACGATGAAGCGGAAGGGGTCCCCGAACTCGACGGGCGCCGCGTCCGGTCCGGGCGGGGTGTGGGTGATCGACCGGGCGTCGACGCGCCAGCCGTCGTACGCGCCCCTGCGCGCCCGGAAGCCGAGCGTGCCGCCGCCCTCGTCCAGCGGGAGGGCCCAGGCGTCCTCGCCCTGGGCGGGCACGGGCGTGACGATGCCCTCGTACGCGAACTCGCCGAGCATCTTGGCGAGGAGCCGTCGTGCCGCGGTCTCCCAGGTGGGGCCGTTGAGCTCGGGCGGGCAGTGGGGTGGCCGGGAGGCGGGGGGTTCGGCCGAGTCGTGGGTGGCGGGGAAGGTCGGCACGGGACTCCTCGGTGGGCGCTCGGGGTCAGGGAGCGGGGCGGGACGGGTGACGGGGTGGGTCACGCGGTCACGGTCACAGGAGGGTGCGCAGCGCCCGTTCGCGGATCATCAGGGCGGCGCGCTTGGCGGGCAGTTCGATCTCCGCGGAGAAGCGGAAGCCGGAACTGAGGAAGGCCGACACGGACGGGACGTTCGCCAGGTCGGGTTCGGCGACGACCCGGGCGCACCGGGGCCGGTTGTCGAGGACCAGGTCGGCCACGGCGCGCAGCAGCAGGGTGCCCAGACCGCGGCCGCGGTCCGTGGCGTTGCCGATGAGCAAGTGGAGGCCGGTGTCGTGGGGGCGGGCCGGGTAGTGGCGGGAGAGCGGGTCGAGATCGGCCCGGTAGATCTCCCAGTAGCTCATCGGGCTGCCGTCGAGGGTGCCGAGGCAGGGGATGCTCCGGCCGTCGCCGTCGAGCTGGGCGCGCAGGTGGGCCTCGGTGACGGATTCGGGGCCGGCCAGTTCCCAGAAGGCGGCCACGTCGGGGTCGTTCATCCACCGGGTGATCAGGGCGAGGTCGCGGTCCACCCG
This sequence comes from Streptomyces sp. NPDC101118, assembly GCF_044759445.1. NCBI lineage: Bacteria > Bacillati > Actinomycetota > Actinomycetes > Kitasatosporales > Streptomycetaceae > Streptomyces > Streptomyces sp. NPDC101118. The sequence continues at coordinate 151,945 of NZ_JBIVZG010000019.1, forward strand.
TACGGGTACCAGCTGGAAGGCTCCGGCGACGGTGGGGACCGGGCCCCATTCGGCGGGCGAGTCCAGCAGGTCGGCCTCGGCGAGGTAGGGCAGGGTGCTGACCGCGGTGGCCCGGGCGGTGGCGGCGGCGCTCTCGTCGGCGAGCAGGGCCAGCAGTTCGGTGGGGATCCGCAGGTCGAGGGTGTCCTCGCAGCCGCTGCCGGTGCGGGGCGCGGAGGTGGGGGCGTGGGCGGGCGCGGGAGCGTGGGCGGGAGCGTGCGTGGGGGCGGGGGCGGTGTCGGCGTCCGTGGGCGGCATGGCGGGCTCCGGTCAGCTCTGGTCGTGGAGGGGGTTGGCGATGGTGACGTACACGGACTGGGTCTCGACGGGGCCGACGAGTTCGTCGAGCCCTTCGAGCCGGGTGCGCAGGTTGGCCTTGCAGCGCAGGGTGGGCGAGTCGAGCAGCAGGGCGGGCAGCGGGCCCAGCCGGCTGTTCTGGCCGAGGAAGCGGCGGAAGGCGGCGAGCAGGACCCGCTCGTCGGCCAGCCGCTGCGCGCCGAAGGCACCGATGAGGCCGAGGACGTTGTTGATCCCGACGTAGTAGGCGAAGCGCTCGTCGGTGACCGCGTCGGGCACGAAGGTGTCGCTGACGGTGCCGATGCCGGGCAGCCGGCGGTCCAGCTCCGCGCGCCGGGACTCGCGGAAGTAGTAGCCCTGGTTGTCGCGGTAGCGGCCGCCGACGGGCCAGCCGTCGGGCGAGAGCAGGACGAGGGTGTTCTGCTGGTGGGCCTCCAGGGCGATGCCGGCCAGTGCGTCGAGGGCCAGCACGGGCCGGACGACCTGGTCCAGGTAGCGCAGGAACCACTCGGCGGAGACCGCGGAGCGGGGGCGGCCGGTGCGGACGGCGAGCCGGGAGACGGTCTCGGCGAGCCGGGAGCTGACCGTCGGGCGGCCGGGCCAGGGGCGGGGCGAGGTGAGGGACGCGATGCACACGGCGTCGTCCGCGGGCCCGAAGGGGTTGTGCCGCAGCAGGACGTCCAGGCCGGGGACGGGGTCGCCGTCGGGGCCGTCGACGGCCACCCAGGCGGGGTCGCGCACGATGTCGAAGCCGGGGTGGCGGAACGTCCACTCCTTGGCCAGGCCGGCGCGGAGCAGCCGGTGGACCTCGACGCCCCGGTGGAGCTCCTTGCGGAGGTTCTCCCGGCGGGAGTTGGTGATGGGCAGGCCCAGCGAGAGCTTGAGCATCGCGGGGGCGCCGGGCCGGTGCACGGTGCGCACCGAGGAGGTGGGGTGCCAGGCTGCGCCGAAGGGGCCGAGGTCGTGCAGGGCGCCGGTGTCGAGGAGTTCGCGGACGGCGGGCCGTTCCAGCAGGTCGCGGGCCTGCCAGGGGTGCAGGGGCAGCGGGGTGCTGCCCGCGGGGAGGGGCAGTCCGGGCGCGAGGCGGGCGAGCAGCTGCGCGGCGGGGACGGAGCGGCCGCTCTCGGTCCAGGCGGAGTCGGTGGCGAGCGCGGAGCGGTCGACCGCCGTCCAGTGCAGGGGGAAGGAGCCGTACAGCTCGGGCGAGTAGCGGTGCCCCTCGGCCTCGGAGAGTCCTTCGCGGCTCTTGGGGGTGGGGTGCAGGGGGTGGCCGAGTACGAGCGACTGCTCGGCGGCGAGGAACGGGTCGGCGGTCTCGGGCGGGGCCGGGCGCCGGCGGCGGTCGGCGATGAAGGCGGCGGTCCGGCGCACGGAGTCGGAGACCCGGCCGACGAGCTCGGCCCCGCCGCGTGAGCCGCCCTCGCGGACCAGCAGCCCGGCGAGCGTGACGGCGTCGAGGGCGGGGGCGCCGGGCGGCGCGGATTCGAGGCGCGCCGGGGCGAAGCGGTGCCAGCCGGCCTCGGACCAGTGGCGGACGGGCACGAGCAGGGCCGTGCCGGAGGCGGTGAGGGGGATGCGCAGCACGGGCCCGTCGGGGCGGGCGAGGGTGTTCTCGCGGACCCAGCAGCGGAGCAGGTTCTCCACGGCGGCGGCCTCGGCGGCGACCGCGGGGTCGGTGTGGTCGAGCAGGTCGGGCTGGTCGGCCGGGTGGGTGCCGGGAGCGGCGGGGCCGGCCGGCCGGAGGCGGGTGACGCAGTCCTTCTGGCGCGGAACCGTGGCGGGCGGTGCGGCCGGGGCGGGGGGCTGGGAGCCTGACGGGCCGTCGGCGGGGGGCGGTTCCGGTGCGGGGGTGGAGTTCACGGGTGCTTCCTTGGAGGGTGTCCGGATCGGTTCCGGAGGCGTTCGGCGGCGGCGACGGCGTCGGCGAGCCGGTCGAGCACGGCCGTGGCCTGTTCGTCGGTGAGGGTGAGCGGGGGGAGGAGCCGGACGACGCTCTGGTGCCGGCCGCCGAGTTCGACGATCAGGCCGCGCCGGAGGCACTCCCGCTGGACCGCGAGGGCGAGTTCCGGGTCGGCGGGCGCGGGTTGCCCGGGCACCGGCTCGGCTTCGGGGTCGACCAGCTCGATGCCGGTCATCAGGCCGCGGCCGCGCACGTCGCCGATGCCGGGGTGGTGTCCGGCGAGGGAGCGCAGGGCGGTCAGGATGCGCTCGCCGAGAGCGGCCGCGCGTTCGGCGAGGCGGTTCTCCCGTACGTACGCGAGGGTGGCGGCGCCCGCGGCCATGGCGAGCTGGTTGCCGCGGAAGGTGCCGGCGTGGGCGCCGGGCGCCCAGGTGTCCAGTCCGGCCCGGTACACCACGACGGCCAGGGGCATGCTGCCGCCGATGGCCTTGGAGAGGACCATCACGTCGGGGGTGACGCCCGCGTGGTCCACTCCCCAGAAGGCGCCGGTCCGGCCGACGCCGGTCTGCACCTCGTCGGCGATCAGGGGGATGCCGCGGTCCGCGGTGGCCTTGCGGAGGCGGCGCAGCCAGTCGTCGGGGGCGGGGTGGACCCCGCCCTCGCCCTGGACGGGTTCGAGGATCATGCCGGCCGGTGCGGGGACCCCGCTCTTGGGGTCGTCCAGCAGGTTCTCGGCGAGCCGGGCGCACAGGTCCGCCCCGCGTGCGCCGCCCTCGCCGAAGGGGCAGCGGTAGTCCTGGGGGTACGGGAGCCTGGTGACGCGTACGTCGGTGGCGCCCCCGGAGGCGTCGAGCGCCCCGGCGGTCATGCCGTGGTAGGCCCCGGTGAAGGCGACGATGCCCTGGCGGCCGGTGGCGTTGCGGACGAGCTTGAGGGCGGCCTCGACCGCGTCGGTGCCCGCGGGGCCGCAGAACTGGACCCGGGCGTCGGCTGCGAGGGCGGGCGGCAGGTTGGCGAACAGCTCGGTGGTGAAGGCGTCCTTGACCGGGGTGGCCAGGTCCAGCACCTGGAGCGGCGCCCCGGAGTCGATGACCCTGCGGATGGCCTCCAGCACCACGGGGTGGTTGTGGCCGAGCGCGAGGGTGCCGGCGCCGGAGAGGCAGTCGAGGTAACGGCGGCCGTCGGCGCCCTCGATGGTCAGCCCGCGGGCCCGCACGGGCACGACGGGGAGGGCGCGGGCGTACGTGCGCGCGGCCGACTCCCGCAGGGACTGGCGGCGCAGGATCGCGGCCGGCCCGCCGGCGCCCTGGCTGGCCAGGGGCTCGGGCGCGCCGCGCGGCACGGGGACGGTGGCCCGTACACCGGCCGGGTCCGCGGCGCCCGCCGCGGCGGGTTCCGCCGCCCGTACGGCTGCCGGTTCCCCCACCCGTACACCCGCCGGTTCCGCCGCCCGTGCGCCGGCCGGCTCCCCGGCGGCCGGCCCGGTGCGGTGGTCCTCCGCCCGTACGGCGCTGGGCCCTTGGGGCAGGGTGCCCGGGGTGGCGTCCGCCGGGCCCTCCCCCGGTCCCTCGGCCGGCACGGACGCGGCAGGCTGCTCGGTCACGGCCACGGTTCTGGTCCTCCCGCATCGATCGCATGTCGGATCGAACGCTGCCCTCGCGTTCCCCCGTACGTACCAACGACGCGGACCCCGGGGGATCACGGGTGGATCCGGAGATCCTTGCGAGCGGACGGCTCCGGCGGACGGGAACCGTGGACCCGGCCTGCACCGTCCCCAACGGCAGCGGCATAGTGGGGGGTTGCACTCCACGCCTCGAAGCACCAGGGGGATTCACGACATGCGACCGATCCGACCGGCCTCCGACGCCCCCCGCGGGCGCAGCTCCCGTCGCGGATCCCGGACCCTCGCGGCCACCGCGCTGTGCGCCGCCCTCGCGCTGACGGCGGCGGCCTGCGGGCCCGGTTCCGACCAGGCGGACGGGCAGCCCTCGGTGGCGGCCAGCGACCCGGCAGGTGGCCCCGAAGGGATCAAGATCCCGGACGACATCAAGCAGAAGCTCAAGGAACACGGCATCGACCTCGACAAGTGGCGGGGCGGTGCGTGGAAGAACTGGGACCGCGACAAGTGGCTCCGCGAGGCCGAGGACTTCGTCAACCCGATCATCGAGGACCTGTGGGACCCGGACCGGATGGGCCGCGCCAAGCAGCCCGAGAAGCCCACGGTGGACCCCGACCTCGGCAAGGACCAGGGCGTCACGGACCCGACCCCGGCCCCCGTCCGCGCGCGGACGGTCGAAGCGCCGTACCACCAGAGCGTGCCGGAGGCCGGCAAGGTCTTCTTCGACGGCCCCGAGGGCTCCATGGTCTGCTCGGCGACCGTGGTGAAGGACCCGGCGCACCCGGGCAAGTCCAACCTGGTGTGGACGGCCGGCCACTGCGTGCACGCGGGCAAGAAGGGCGGCTGGTACCGCAACATCGCCTTCGTGCCCTCGTACAACGACGCGGGCCGTTCTGCGGCCCGGCTGAAGGGCGCGACGCGCGAGCAGGTGGCCCCGTACGGCGTCTGGTGGGGTGACTGGGCGCAGACCTCCGACCAGTGGATCGCCGAGGGCGGCCCGACGGGCGGCGCGGGTGCCCCGTACGACTTCGCGGTCATCCACGTGACGCCGGAGAAGGGCAACGCGAAGTCGCTGGAGGAGACGGTCGGCTCCGCGCTGCCGGTGGAGTTCAACGCCCCGGCCGTGCCGAAGGTCAGCCGCATCACGGCCACCGGCTACCCGGCGGCCCCGCCCTACGACGGCCAGCGGGCCTACCAGTGCGCGGACCGGCCGGGCCGGCTGTCGATCGACGCGGCCGCGCCGGTGATGTACCGGATCGGCTGCACCATGACGGGCGGTTCGTCGGGCGGCGGCTGGGTGGCCGAGGGCCGCGACGGGCAGCCGGCGCTGGTGTCGAACACCTCGATCGGTCCGGTGACGGCGGGCTGGCTGGCCGGGCCCCGGCTCGGCCCCGAGGCGAAGGCCGTCTTCACCGCGGTGAGCGGGAAGTTCGCGCGGTAGTGGCGTAGCGCCGCGGCGCGCATGACGGAGGGCCCGCCCCCTGGATCGGGGCGGGCCCTTCGTCGTACGCCGGCCTGGAGACGCTGCGGTCTGCGGGCTGTTGCGCGTCAGTGCGCGGCGGGCACGAACGGCGCGAACTCCGCCGCCAGTTGCTCGTGGACCCGTGCCTTGAGCAGGGTGCCCTCCGCGGTGTGCTCCTCGGAGATCACCTCGCCCTCGGCGTGGGCGCGGGCGACCAGGCGCCCCTGCGTGTACGGGACCAGCGCCTCCACCTCGACCTCGGGCCGCGGCAGTTCGGCGTCGATGAGCGCGAGCAGCTCGTCGATGCCCATGCCGGTGCGGGCCGAGACGGCGATGGAGTGCCGCTCGATGCGCAGCAGGCGCTGGAGGACCAGCGGGTCCGCCGCGTCGGCCTTGTTGACGACCACGATCTCGGGGACGTCGACGGCGCCCACCTCGCGGATCACCTCGCGCACGGCCGCCAGCTGCTCCTCCGGTGCCGGGTGCGCGCCGTCGACCACGTGCAGGATGAGGTCGGAGTCGCCGACCTCCTCCATCGTGGAGCGGAACGCCTCGACGAGGTGGTGGGGCAGGTGGCGGACGAAGCCCACGGTGTCGGCCAGGGTGTAGATCCGGCCGGACGGGGTCTCGGCCCGCCGCACGGTCGGGTCGAGGGTGGCGAACAGTGCGTTCTCCACCAGCACGCCCGCGCCGGTGAGGCGGTTGAGCAGCGAGGACTTGCCGGCGTTGGTGTAGCCGGCGATCGCGACGGAGGGCACCTTGTTGCGCCGGCGCTCCTGCCGCTTGACCTCGCGGCCGGTCTTCATCTCCGCGATCTCCCGGCGCATCTTCGCCATCTTCTCGCGGATCCGTCGCCGGTCCGTCTCGATCTTGGTCTCACCGGGGCCTCGGGTGGCGAGGCCGCCGCCCTTGCCGCCGCCCATCTGACGGGACAGCGACTGACCCCAGCCTCGCAGTCGCGGCAGCATGTACTGCATCTGCGCGAGCGCGACCTGCGCCTTGCCCTCTCGGGACTTGGCGTGCTGGGCGAAGATGTCGAGGATCAGGGCGGTCCGGTCGATCACCTTGACCTTGACGACGTCTTCGAGGGCGATGAGCTGGCCGGGGCTGAGCTCGCCGTCGCAGACGACGGTGTCGGCGCCCGACTCGATGACGAGGTCGCGCAGCTCCAGGGCCTTGCCGGAACCGATGAAGGTCGCCGGGTCGGGCTTGTCGCGGCGCTGGTAGACACCGTCGAGGACGAGGGCGCCGGCCGTCTCGGCCAGTGCGGCGAGCTCCGCGAGGGAGTTCTCGGCGTCCTTCAGGGTCCCCGAGGTCCAGACGCCGACCAGCACGACCCTTTCGAGTCGCAGCTGTCGGTACTCGACCTCGGTGACGTCTTCGAGCTCGGTGGAGAGGCCCGCGACGCGGCGCAGGGCCGCGCGCTCGGAGCGGTCGAACTGGTCGCCGTCCCGGTCTCCGTCGATCTCGTGGCTCCAGGCGACGTCCTCTTCCATCAGGGCATCGGCCCGAAGGCTCTCGGTGAAGCTCTGCGCGTCCTGCGCGTCCTGGGAAGGGTACGAAGAGGAGGTCATTGGATCCTTACGTCGATGCGAATCTTCTGCGTCGGCTACAACGTGTGACGGCCGGCGATGATTCCCCGGCCTGCGGGAGACTACCCGGCCCGGGGAGATCCACCCGCGGCGCCCGCCGACATGTCGATGGTGACATGCCCCCGCGAAGGCCGTCACACGCTTTTCGCCGCCGCCCGGGCCGGGCGTCCCGCCGGACCGGCCGGGCTCAGCCCGTGGCGGCGGGGACCGCGGCCGCCTTCCATTCGGGGTGGCCGGGCACCTCGGGGGTCTTCTGTCCGTACAGCCAGGCCTCGAAGAAACCGGTCAGGTCGCGGCCGGCCTCGGCGGACGCGAGCCGGACGAAGTCGTCCGTGCCGGCGACGCCGTCCCGGTGGTCGGCGACCCAGCGGCGCTCGATCCGGTCGAAGGCGGCGGTGCCGAGCTCCTTCCGGAGCGCGTACAGGACGAGCGCGGAGCCGTCGTACACGACCGGCCGGAACAGGCCGATCTTCTGGCCCGGGGCGGCGGGCTTGGGGGCGGCCGGGGGGCCGCCGGCGGCCCGCCACTGGTCGGAGCGCTCGTACGCCTCGCGCATGCGCCGCTCCAGGGAGTACTTGCCGAGCCCGTCCGCGTACAGCGCCTCGTACCAGGTGGCGTGGCCCTCGTTGAGCCAGAGGTCGGACCAGCTGCGGGGGGTGACGCTGTCGCCGAACCACTGGTGGGCGAGCTCGTGGACCATGACGGCCTCGACGTACCACTCGGGGTAGGCGGCCTCGGTGAACAGGCCGCGCTCGAAGAGGGAGAGCGTCTGGGTCTCCAGCTCGAAGCCGGTCTTGGCCGCCGCGATGAGGACGCCGTAGTTCTCGAAGGGGTACGGGCCGACCCGCGCCTCCATCCACTCCAGCTGGCCCGGGGTCTTCGCCAGCCAGCGCTCCAGCGCGGTCCGGTCGGCGGCCGGCACCACGTCGCGGACGGGCAGGCCGTGCGGCCCGGTGCGGTGCACCACGGCGGACCTGCCCACGGAGACCTGGGCCAGCTCGGTGGCCATGGGGTGCACGGTGCGGTACGTCCAGGTCGTGTCGCCTGCGGCGGCCGGCCGGCGCGCGGGGGCTGCGGCGATGCCGTTGGCCACGGCGGTGAGCCCCTCGGGAGCGGTGATCCGGAAGGTGAAGTGGGCCTTGTCCGAGGGGTGGTCGTTGCAGGGGAAGACGCGGTGCGCGGCATCGGCCTGGTTGGCCATGGCCAGCCCGTCCTCGGTGACGACCCAGCCGCCGTCGCGGGCGCCCGAGGGGTCGCTGGTGTGGCGCACGGTGATCCGCATCAGGCCGCCTTCGGGGACCGGCCGGGCCGGCGTGAGCACGAGGTCCTCGCCGGCGCTCGCGAAGGTCGCGGGCAGGCCGTTGACCTGGGCGGACGCCACCTTGCCGTGGGTGAAGTCGAGGTTGATGCGGTCCAGGGGCGCGGTGGCGCGGGCGTCGATCACGGTGGTGGCGTCCAGCGGCTGCCGGTTGGTGCGGTACGTGAAGGACAGGTCGTACGCGAGCACGTCGTAGCCGGGGTTGCCGAGCGCCGGGAAGAGCGCGTCGCCGATGCCGAGGGGGCCCGGGGGCGGGACGGCGGCGGCGACCAGGGCGAGGGAGGCCGCGGCGAGCAGGGCGGCACGCGGGCGGCGGGAGGTGAGCTGCATCCCCCACCGCTACCAGCGACCGCGCCGCCGCCGGGCCCGACGCGCGACGGGCCCACCCGAACGGGAGACGGCCGGGGGTCAGGCCCGGCCGACGTCGTACACCCCCGGCACGTCGCGCATGGCCCGCATCAGGGCGGGGAGCAGGGTCGCGTCGGGGAGCTGGAGCGTGTAGGTGTGCCGCACCCGCTGCTCGCTGGGGGGCTCGACGGTGGCGGAGACGATGTCGACGCCCTCCCGGGAGATGGCCTCAGTGAGGTCGGCCAGCAGGTGGGGGCGGCCGAACGATTCGGCGACGAGGGTGACGCGGCAGTCGGCGGTGGCCCGCCAGTGGACGGCGACCGAGGTGCGGCCCAGGCCGCGCATCTGCTCGACGGCCGGGCACTGCACGCGGTGTACGGTCACGGCTCCCCCGCGTACGACGAACCCGGCGACGGAGTCGGGCGGTACGGGCGTGCAGCAGCCGGCCAGCCGCACCGTCGCGTCCGGCAGGTCCGCCACGGCGTTGCCGCCGCCGCCCCGGGCGCCGACCATCGGCAGCGGCGCGCGGGGCGCGGCGGGCTGCACCTTCGCCTCCTCGGGGTACTCGCGCAGCCAGCGCTGGATGGCGATCCGGGCGGCCGGGGTGCGGGCGTGGTCGAGCCAGCCGGAGGCGGGCCCGGAGGAGGCGTCCTGGGACAGCAGCAGCTGGACGGTGTCGCCGTCGGAGAGCCCGGTGCCGAGGGCGGCGAGTCGTCCGTTGACCCGGGCGCCGATACATCGGTGGGCCTCCTCGCCGTGCAGGGCGTAGGCGGCGTCGACGCAGCTGGCGCCCGCGGGGAGGCCGATGCTGCCGCCGTCGGCGCGGTAGACGGTGATCTCCCGGTCCTGGGCCAGCTCCTCGCGCAGCGAGCTCCAGAAGGTGTCGGGGTCGGGGGCGGACTGCTGCCATTCGAGGAGCCGGGAGAGCCAGCCGGGCCGGGTGGGGTCGACCCGCTCCTCGCCGGGGTCCGGGGCCTCGGCGGGGGCGTACGGGTTGCCGAGGGCGATGACCCCGGCCTCCGCGACCCGGTGCATCTGGTGGGTGCGGATGAGGACCTCGGCGACGTCCCCGCCCGAGGTGGCGACGGCGGTGTGGAGTGACTGGTAGAGGTTGAACTTGGGGACCGCGACGAAGTCCTTGAACTCGGAGATCACCGGGGTGAAACAGGTGTGCAGCTCGCCGAGGACGCCGTAGCAGTCGGCGTCCTCGCCGACGAGCACGAGGAGCCGCCCGAAGTCGGAGCCGCGCAGTCGGCCGCGCTTGAGGGTGATCCGGTGGACGGAGACGAAGTGCCGCGGCCTGACGTGCACTTCGGCGGGGATGCCGGCCTCGCGCAGGACGGCGCGCACGGAGTCGGCGATGGCCGGGAGGGGGTCCTGCTCGCCGGCGTGCGCGGCAATGAGGGCGCGGGTCTGCTCGTACTCCTCGGGGTGGAGGATCGCGAAGACGAGGTCTTCCAGCTCGGTCTTGAGGGCCTGGACCCCGAGGCGTTCGGCGAGCGGGATGAGGACGTCGCGGGTGACCTTGGCGATGCGGGCCTGTTTCTCGGGGCGCATCACGCCGAGGGTGCGCATGTTGTGCAGCCGGTCGGCGAGCTTGATGGACATGACGCGGACGTCATTGCCGGTGGCGACGAGCATCTTGCGGAAGGTCTCCGGCTCGGCGGCGGCGCCGTAGTCGACCTTCTCCAGCTTGGTGACGCCGTCGACGATGTAGCAGACCTCCTCGCCGAACTCGCTGCGCACCTGGTCGAGCGTCACCTCGGTGTCCTCCACGGTGTCGTGGAGGAGCGACGCCGTCAGGGTGGTGGTCTCGGCGCCGAGTTCGGCGAGGATCAGGGTGACGGCGAGCGGGTGGGTGATGTACGGCTCGCCGCTCTTGCGCATCTGGCCGCGGTGTGACGATTCGGCCAGTACGTACGCACGGTGCAGTACGGCGAGGTCGGCATCCGGATGATGGGCGCGGTGCGCATCGGCCAGGTGGCTGATGGCGTCGGGCAGGCGGTCGCGCGGGGCGGGGCCCAGGAGCGCGGCGCGGCCGAGCCGCCGCAGGTCGAGTCTGGTGCGGCCGCGGCGGCGGCCTGGAGCAGTGTCGGAGCGGAGCTCCGGGCCCGTGTCGGGGTTCGTGGCCTCTGCACTCATGGGCACCTCCGGCGGCTTCGACCGGCGGTGGCGGGCATGGGGTGAGCCCTGAGGGCCGGTGTCTGATGCTACCGACCCCACCACGTGGCGCAGTCCGCCTCTCGCCGAGCGTGAAACGGATCACCCATTCGAGGGAAGCTTCAGCCGAAAGCCGTTTCGGTCAGCCAGGCGGGGTCGATCTCGCCTTCGGCCACGATCACGGCGGGCCCGGTCATCTCGATCTCGCCGTCGGGGTGCTCGGCGATCACCAGCGTGCCGCCCGGGAGGTCGACGGTGTACGTGGCGGTCGTGCCGGTGACGGCCGGGTCTGCGCCGTCGCGCCGGGCGGTGGCCACGGCCACGGCGCAGGCGCCGGTGCCGCAGGAGCGGGTCTCGCCCGAGCCGCGCTCGTGGACGCGCATGGCGACGTGGCGGGGACCCCGGTCGACGACGAACTCGACGTTGACGCCGGTGGGGTAGGCGGAGGCGGGGCTGAACGGGGGCGCGGCGTAGAGGTTCCCGGCGTCGGCGAGGTCGTCGACGAAGGCGACGGCGTGCGGGTTGCCCATGTTCACGTTGGTGGCGGGCCAGCTGCGCTCGCCCACCGAGACGGTGACCTCGCCCTCGGGCAGCGCCGCCCGGCCCATGGAGACGGTGACGTCCCCGTCGGCGGTCAGCCGGACCGTCTTGACGCCGCCCCGGGTGGCGACGGCCAGCTCGCCCTCGTCGGCGTACCCGGCGTGCCGGAGGTAGCGGGCGAAGACCCGGACGCCGTTGCCGCACATCTCGGCGACGGAGCCGTCGGAGTTGCGGTAGTCCATGAACCACTCGGCGACGTCGGCCATGGCGCGGGCCTCGGGGTGCTCGGCGGACCGTACGACGTGCAGCAGCCCGTCGCCGCCGATGCCGGCCCGGCGGTCGCAGATCCTGGCGACGGCGGACGGGGGCAGGTCGACGGCGTTGTCCGGGTCGGGGATGATCACGAAGTCGTTCTCGGTCCCGTGGCCCTTGAGGAAGCTGAGCTGCGCGATGGTCACCCGGCCATCCTACAAAGCGCTGGTGGGACGGGGCGGGAGTGGCCGGGGAGTGGGACGGGCCGCTCCTGAGGGGGCGCCGGACGCCGGCCGGGTGCCGGCCCGAGGCCGGTGGTGCTCCCGGCGGCGGCTCAGCGGAGGCGGGCGACGCGCCAGACGGCGAGGAACGCCAGGGTGAGGACCACCACGGCGTACAGGGCCACGATCCGCCAGTCCGGGCGCTCGCCGGAGCCGCGGGCGGGCAGGCCCGGCCAGGAGTAGCCGACGCGGCGGGCGGCCATCATGCCCCAGCCCCCGGCGCAGCAGCTGATCAGCAGGCCGAGCATGGCCACGACGGCGCCGCCGTCGCCGAACTCGAAGGCGAGGGGGAAGGCGAACATCAGGGAGCCGGCGGCGGCGAGCATGACGATGGGCGCGAGCTGCCAGATCCGCAGCTTGCGCTGCGGCCGCAGCTCGACCTCGACCTCCGGGACGACGGTCTCGTCCTCGGGCCCGTCCGGCGTCAGCCGGGCGGGCTCCGCCGGAAGGCCCAGGTCACCGGGAAGGACAGACTCCGGATCGGGTCCGGTGCCGTTCCGCTCGGTGTCGCGAGGGCCGGCCTCCATCGCCACGCGCCCTCCCCATCAGAACTTCCTGGACTTCACTCGCTTGCGTGCCCGTCGGTGCGTACGACCGGCGGGAATTTGATGATGGCACGCCACCGGGCCCCCAACAGGCGTGCGGGGCGTCCCGATGCCATCACGTGATCAGGCTGTAACCGCTCGTTCGACCAACGACTGCGCGAGTCCGGGGAGTTCCGCCCGGTCCTCGGCGGCCCCGCTGAGCCAGTGCACGCGGGGATCGCGACGGAACCACGAATCCTGCCGACGGGCGAAGCGCTTGGTGGCGCGGACGGTCTCGGCGCGGGCCTCGTCCTCGGTGCACTCGCCCGCGAGGGCTGCCAGCACCTGCTGGTAGCCGAGGGCGCGGGAGGCGGTGATGCCCTCGCGGAGCCCCTGGGCCTCCAGGGTGCGCACCTCGTCGACCAGTCCGGCCTCCCACATGCGGTCGACGCGCAGCGCGATCCGCTCGTCCAGCTCCGGGCGGGCCACGTCCACGCCGATCTGCACGGTGTCGTAGACGGAGTCGGGGCCCGGGAGGTTGGCGGTGAAGGGGCGCCCGGTGATCTCGATGACCTCCAGGGCGCGGACGATCCGGCGGCCGTTGCTCGGCAGGATCGCGCGGCCGGCGTCCGGGTCGGCGGCGGCCAGCCGGGCGTGCAGGGCGCCGGGCCCGCGCAGGGCCAGCTCCTCCTCCAGGCGGGCGCGCACCTCGGGGTCGGTGCCGGGGAACTCCAGGGCGTCGATGGCGCCGCGGACGTACAGCCCGGAACCGCCGACGAGGACCGGCGTGCGGCCCTCGGCGAGCAGGCGGTCGATCTCGGCGCGGGCGAGCCGCTGGTACTCGGCGACGCTGGCGGTCTCGGTGACGTCCCAGACGTCGAGGAGGTGGTGCGGGATGCCGCCGCGCTCCTCGGTCGTCAGCTTGGCGGTGCCGATGTCCATCCCGCGGTAGAGCTGCATGGAGTCGGCGTTGACGACCTCGCCGTCGAAATGCCGGGCGAGGTGGACGCCCAGATCGGACTTTCCGGCCGCGGTGGGGCCGACGACGGCGATGACCCGCGGGGCGGGGGCTGCGCTTCTCACCGCCCCAGTCTCGCAAACGTCGGGGCCGCTCCCCGAACGGGTGAGGTGACGGGCCCGGAGCGGGGTCGTTGCCCTGGCGGGGTTCCGGCCCGGGAGACGCCCGTTCGGCCTCTTGCGGCAACGCGGAACCCTGTCCTCACGAGTAACGTTATGGGAGTAGACATGGGCGTTTTCGCATGGTTTCGCCGTAAGGACGCGGACCAGACCGCCGTCGAGGCGGCGACCGAGGAGGCACCGGTGACGGCCGAGGCGGCGGCGGACGCCGACGGAGCGGCCGGGGCCGCGGTCCCCGGGGCCGGGACGGCCGCCGAGGAGGCGGAGCAGCCGGAGGGCGGCACGGCCGCCGAGGCCGGCGCCGCGATCCCCCGGCAGCAGTCGGCCGACGGGGCCGTCGACAGCGAGACCGGTGACGGCGCCCGTATGTGAACATCCGCCAAGAGAAGGTGACCCATGGGCCTGCTGGACAACCTCAAGGCCAAGCTCGCGCCCGCCAAGGACAAGGTCGGCGGCCTCGCACAGCAGCACGAGGGAAAGATCGGCCACGGTCTGGACAAGATGGCGAAGGCCGTCGACTCCAAGACCAAGGGCAAGTACCACGACAAGATCGAGAGCGGTACGGGCAAGGCAAAGGGCGCCCTGGGACGGATCGCGCACAAGGACGACGACGGCGGCGCCGGAGGCACGACCGGCACCCCCGGCCCGACCCCGCCGCCGGCCTCCTGACACGGTCCCCGAGGAACGGGGCGCGGTTCTGCCGCGCCCCGTTCCCGCGTCCGGGTGCCCCCATGGGGCGGGCGGGTCAGGACCAGGCGGCGACGAAGTAGCCGACGCCGTACGGGGCGTCCTCGTACAGCAGCCGGCCGGCCAGCCCGGCACCCTCGGCGGCTCCGGCGAGCACCTGCCAGGGAGCCCGGCCGGCGGCCTGCAGCTCTGACGCGAGCCCGGCGTCGATCGCGGCCAGCGCGGCGGTGTCGGCCGCGGCCAGGGCCCGCGCGGCCGCGCCGTCGAAGCCCGCGGCACGCTCGTCGAGGTATCCCGGCGCCTTGAGCGTCCGGCAGGCACTGCCGTCGCCCATCACCAGCAGCCCGACCCGCTCAGGACCCGCGGCCAGGTCGCGGCCGGTCTCCAGGCACCGCTCGGCCGGCAGCCCCTCGCCCACGGCGACGCCCTGCACCGGCGCGGCACCCCAGGCGACGTGGTCCAGCAGCCACCCGGCCACGGCGAGGGAGGCCGGCAGCCCGGCGGCGTCCGGCTCCCCGGCAGCGGCCTCCCCCGGGCCGAGCCGTACGTCGAGCGCGACGCCGAAGCCGCGGAACGTGCCGCGCGCCCCCTCGGCGTACGGCTCCACACCCTCCAGGCGTGCGGGGCCCACCACCACGAGCCGGTCGGGGCGCGCGGCGGCCAGCACCGCGAGCGCGTCGGAGCACGCGGTGCGGGCATCGGCGAGTTCGTCCGCGGCACCGGCCGCGACCTGCGGCACGAGGAGCGGCGGACACGGGCATACGGCAGCGGCTACCAGCATGATCCGCAGCCTAGCGGGGCGACCGGCGGACCCGGCGCCCCGCGGGCTCACCCGAGGCGGCTCAGCAGGTCGAGGACCCGCACGCCGAACCGCCGGCGGCGACCGGCAGCGGCGCGGGCACGCCCAGCGTCGGGATGCCGAGCATCACCCCCTGCGGCTTGGCCGCCTGCGCGGCCTGCCGCTTCTCCCACGCGTCGCCGGCACGGGTGCGCCGGACCTCGGTGGTGGGGCCCTCGGCCAGCAGGTGGTGCGGGGCGGCGTAGGTGATCTCGACGGTCACCACGTCACCGGGGCGGACCTCCGCCTCCGGCTTGGTGAAGTGCACCAGGCGGTTGTCGGGCGCCCGGCCGGACAGCCGGTGGGTCTCGCCGTCCTTGCGGCCCTCGCCCTCGGCGACCATGACCTCGAGCGTGCGGCCGACCTGCTTCTTGTTCTCCTCCCAGGAGATCTCCTCCTGGAGGGCGACCAGGCGCATGTACCGCTCCTGCACGACCTCCTTGGGGATCTGCCCGTCCATGTCGGCGGCCGGGGTCCCGGGGCGCTTGGAGTACTGGAAGGTGAAGGCGTTCGTGAAGCGGGCCTCGCGGACCGTGTGCAGGGTCTGCTCGAAGTCCTCCTCGGTCTCGCCGGGGAAGCCCACGATGATGTCGGTCGAGATGGCGGCGTGCGGGATCGCGGCGCGCACCTTCTCGATGATCCCGAGGAAGCGCTCCTGGCGGTACGAGCGGCGCATCGCCTTCAGGATCGTGTCCGAGCCGGACTGCAGCGGCATGTGGAGCTGCGGCATGACGTTCGGGGTCTCGGCCATGGCGGCGATCACGTCGTCGGTGAAGTCGCGCGGGTGCGGCGAGGTGAAGCGGACGCGCTCCAGGCCCTCGATGGTGCCGCAGGCGCGCAGCAGCTTGCTGAAGGCCTCGCGGTCGCCCAGGTCGGAGCCGTAGGCGTTGACGTTCTGGCCGAGCAGGGTGATCTCGGAGACGCCCTCGGCGACCAGCGCCTCGATCTCGGCGAGGATGTCGCCGGGGCGGCGGTCCTCCTCCTTGCCGCGCAGGGCGGGGACGATGCAGAAGGTGCAGGTGTTGTTGCACCCGACGGAGATCGAGACCCAGGCGGCGTACGCGGACTCGCGGCGGGTCGGCAGCGTCGACGGGAAGGCCTCCAGGGACTCCGCGATCTCGACCTGCGCCTCCTCCGCGATGCGGGCGCGCTCCAGCAGCACGGGCAGCTTGCCGATGTTGTGGGTGCCGAACACCACGTCGACCCAGGGGGCCTTCGAGACGATGGTCTCGCGGTCCTTCTGCGCCAGGCAGCCGCCGACGGCGATCTGCATGCCGGGACGGGCGGCCTTCATGGGGGCGAGCCGGCCGAGGTTGCCGTACAGCTTGTTGTCGGCGTTCTCACGGACGGCGCAGGTGTTGAAGACGACGACGTCCGCCTCGCCCTCGCCGATGCCCTCGGGCGCGCGGACGTAGCCCGCGTCCTCCAGCAGGCCGGACAGCCGCTCGGAGTCGTGCACATTCATCTGGCACCCGTAGGTGCGCACCTGGTACGTCTTCACAGCAGCCTCGCCCTCAGCACTCACCCGACAAGGGTAAGGCTTGGGGTCGGCGCGCCCTCCCGCCCGCAGGCCGGCCGGGACGGGCCGGCCGTGACAGGGCGGAGGCGGGGTGGCAGGATCGCGGGCATGCCCGTCGTGCTCTCCCGGATCAGCAGGCGCCGCGCCCTGCTGGGCGCGGTGGCGCTGCTCGCCGTGGCCGGGGCCCTGCTGTGGTGGCTGCTGCCGCTGGGCCGGCCGGAGCCGGAAGGGCGGC
The DNA here is from genome assembly GCF_044759445.1 of Streptomyces sp. NPDC101118. Classification (NCBI taxonomy): domain Bacteria; kingdom Bacillati; phylum Actinomycetota; class Actinomycetes; order Kitasatosporales; family Streptomycetaceae; genus Streptomyces; species Streptomyces sp. NPDC101118. The sequence continues at coordinate 168,692 of NZ_JBIVZG010000019.1, forward strand.
TGACCTTCAGCACGGGCGTGCGGTCGGGCGTCTACCAGAAGTACGGCCAGCTGCTGCGCGCGGAGCTGGGTCGCGACCTGCCGAAGGTCGACGTGAAGCTGGTGAACAGCGAGGGCTCGCAGCAGAACCTCCAGCGGGTCGCGACGGGCGAGGCGGACTTCACCCTGGCGACGGCCGACGCGGTGGCGAAGTACCAGCTGGACCGGAAGCCGGGCGCGGACCTGCTGCGCGGCTGCGCGCGGCTCTACGACGACTACGTGCAGCTGGTCGTGCCGGCGGACTCCCCGGTCCGGTCGGCCGCCGACCTGCGGGGCAAGCGGGTGGCGATCGGCCAGCCGGGCTCGGGCGTACGGCTGCTGTCGGAGCGGCTGCTGGCGGCGGCGCAGCTGGATCCGGTGCTGGACATCAAGCCCGTGTCGATAGGGATCGACACCATGCCGGCCGAGCTGGAGGCGAAGCGGATCGACGCCTTCTTCTGGTCGGGCGGCCTGCCGACGACGGCCGTGAAGGAGCTGTCGGAGCGGTTCCAGATCCGCCTGGTGCCGCTGGGCGACCTGGTACGGGAACTCCAGCGGGCGGGCAGCCCCTCGCGCTACTACCGGGCGGCGGTGATCCAGCTGGACGCGTACAAGCTGGCGCGGAACACCTCGGCGGTGGCGACGCTGGCCGTGCCGAACCTGCTGGTGACCACGGAGCGCACGGACCCGGCCCTGACCGAGGCCCTGACCCGCACGGTGATCGACAGCCGCGACCGCATCGGCGGCGAGGTCCACGCGGCCCAGCTGGTGGATCTCCGCACGGCCATCTTCACCTCCCCCCTGGACCTCCACGAGGGCGCGGCGCACTACTACCGCTCGGCCAAGCCGTAACCCTCCGGGGGCGGCTCCGCCACCACTTAGCGGCGCGGCACCTCGCAGTGCCGTCTACGGTCGGCCGCCCGGCCACAGGGCGAGGCACCGCGCCGTGGGCCCGAAGACGAGGGCGGCGGGTCAGGCGGGGAGGAGCTCCGTGGCGGCCGCGGCGGCGCCGATGAGGCCCGCGTCGGTGCCCAGGGCCGCGGGGACGACGGTGAGGGACTGCACGAACGACAGCGTGGCGTACGAGGACAGGTGCGCCCGCAGCGGGCCGAACAGGGTGTCGCCGGACGCGGCGACCCCACCGCCGATGACCGCGACGTCCACCTCGACCAGGGTCGCGGTCGCCGCGATGGCCGCGGCCAGGGCGCGTCCCGCACGGTCGAAGGCCGCGAGGGCCACCTCGTCGCCGCCGCGCGCCGCCGCGGCGACCCCGGCGGCGGTACGGTCCCCCGCACCCGGATCCCAGCCCTGGGCCAGCGCCCAGCGGGCGATGGAGGTGCCGGAAGCGATGGCCTCGACACAACCACGCGCGCCGCAGACGCACGGCTCGCCGTCGAAGGCCACGGAGATGTGCCCGATGTGACCGGCGTTGCCGGTGGGACCCGGATGCAGCCGCCCGTCCAGCACCAGACCGCCGCCCACGCCGGTGGAGACGACCATGCACAGCGCGTTGTCATGGTCCCGGGCCGCGCCGAGCCAGTGCTCGGCCGCGGTCATCGCCACGCCGTCACCGACGAGTACGGCCGGCACCTCGGCCCCGTGCGCGGCCAGGGCGGCACCGGTCCTGTCCAGGACCGGATAGTCGCGCCAGGCGCCGATGTTGACGGGGCTGACGGTGCCGCGCGAGGCGTCCACCGGACCCGCACTGCCGATGCCGCAACGTCGTACGTCGGCCCAGGCCGGGTCGCCGGCCAGCTCGGCGACGACCTCCTCGACGGCCGCCATGACCCCGTCGCCGTCCACCCCGCGCGGGGTGGGCCGCCGGGTGGCCGCCGCCATCGTGCCGTCGGGCAGCACCAACGCCCCGGCGATCTTCGTGCCGCCGATGTCGACGGCGACGGTGACTCCGGCACCGACGGAGGCTCGGGGCAGCTGAACGGTCGACGCGGGGGTGATCACGTGGCTCTCCAGGAAAGGGGTCGGTTTCAGTATGCGCGCGCTGCCCGCCCGCTACGCCCGCGGGTGGCCCGACCGGAAGGCCGTCTCCCGAAGCACGCCGGGGGCGCACGCCGGTCACCTCGGAGGGGCCACGTCGGTGACCGGTCCTCGCCCAGGGGCCCAGGCGATACCCCGTGGGCCTGTATCCCACTCCAGGCCACTCCCCCTTGGCAGGGCCTGGTGGGTCGTGTGGTGTGTGGGGAAGGTGCTTGACGCGTCGTGGCAGGCTGGTCCGGAGGCAGGCCCGGGCCTGGGGTGGCCGAAGGCCAGG
>NZ_JBIVZG010000020.1:0-27170 GCF_044759445.1 Streptomyces sp. NPDC101118
ATCTCGGTGCAGATGTCGCAATCCACACCGAACCCGGAGGCCCTCACCCATTCAAGAACCCAGCACGCGTGTCACCAACGTCCCAGGACGACACATCTAGGCGCGGGCCCCGTGGCGAGGGCAGCTTTGAAGGGCCCGACGGAGCTCCGCCGGGCCCCTCGAAGCTGCCCCGGATCAGGCCCGGACCAGTAGCAGTACCGCGGCCGCGACCACGCCGAGGGCCAGAGCCAGGGCCCGCGGGCGGCTCCCGATGCCGCGGAGCACGGGAACGAGCGCGTCGACCGCGTACCGGCCGGGCCCGGTCAGGGTGAGCGCGGCCGCGGCGGCGGCGAGCAGCAGCTCGTACTCGACGCCCTTGGGGGCGAAGAAGGACCCGCTCCAGACCACGGCCACCGCGTTGATCATGGTGCCGGTCACGGCCGCGCCGGCCAGCGGGGTGAGCAGGCCCAGCACGAGGGCCAGGCCGCCGAAGGTCTCGGTGAGGCCGGCCAGGACGGCCATTGCCTCGGGCGCCGGGTAGCCGCTCATGCCGAAGAACTGGCCGGTGCCCTCGACACCCCCGCCTCCGAACCAGCCGAAGAGCTTCTGGGAGCCGTGGGCGGCCATGGTCAGGCCGAGGACGAGCCGCAGCACCAGCAGTCCGGCGTCACGGGCGGCGCCGCCGGCGTGGCGGCCGGCGGAGGTCTCGGCAGTGCGCAGGGTCGCGGACGGGGAGGCCATGAGGGGGTCCCTCTCGTTGGGGAGGCAAAAATATTTCGAATTTGAACTTGACGTGCAGCCCGACCATAGCCGGTCGTTCAAATTGGAACAACTGCCGTACGCTGGCCCCATGGGTGACACGCGATGGCTGAATGACGACGAGATGCGGGCGTGGAGCGGCTTCCTGGCCGCTTCGGCGCTGCTGAACCGGCGCCTGGACCAGCAGCTCAAGGACGACTCCGGCCTCTCGCACCCGCAGTACGAGATCCTCGTCCGGCTCTCGGCCGCCCCCGGCGGCGAGCTGCGCATGACGGAGCTGGCGGACGGGCTGATCAACTCCAAGAGCGGGCTGACCTACCAGGTCACGCAGCTGGAGAAGGCGGGCCTGGTACGGCGGCGCAGCTGCCCGTCCGATGTGCGGGGGATCTACGCCGTCCTCACCGAGCAGGGCCGGGAGCGGCTCGAACAGGCGGCCCCGGGCCACGTCGCGGCGGTGCGCCGGCACCTGATCGACGTACTGACGCCCGACCAGATCGGCGCCCTGGCCGACGGCCTGGGCGAGGTCACCCGCCGCCTGCGCGCGGGGCGCTGACGAGGCGTCGCCCCTGCGTCGCCACCTGCGCCGCCCTCGCCCCGACGGAATCAGCGCGGCGCAGCCACCTCCACATAACGGCGGTGCCGCGGCCCCCGGTACAACAGGGCGTCCCAGCCCGCCCGCTCCAGCACCGTGCGGCACTCCGCCAGCCGGGCGGCCTCCTCCTCGGCAGCCCGGCCGCCGGGCGGCCCGAGCCAGCTCACCCGTACGGTGCCGCGCTCCTCGCCGACGCGGACCACGTACCCGGTCTCCGTCCGCCGCCCGGCCACATCGACCGCGGAAGCCGGAACCCCGGCCGCCTCCAGGGCCAGGGACACCGCCCGCAGCGGCCGCTCCCGCTCCCAGGGCGCCGGGCGCTCCGCGGGCTCCCCCGGCCGCCCGTCGTCCGCCGCGTTGACGAGCCGGCGGATCTGGCGCAGCCCCTCGTACGCGGTCCGCACCTCGGCGGCCCGGGCCCGCACCCGCTCCGGCGGCACGGGCGGCCCGTCACCCGTAGCCGGCTCGAAAGCACCTGCGCCTGCACCCGAACCTGCGCCCGGACCGGAACCCGCGCCCGCGCCCGAACCTGCGCCACCACCCGAACCCGCGCCCGAACCCGAACCCGCGCCCGAACCCGCGCCACCACCCGCCCCAGTCATCCCTGCCTCCCGCGCCCGGACCTCATAGGCCACCAGTGGACCACCACTGGACCACCACCCCACCCGCGCCCATCCCCGTTCTGAGTACGTGAGGCCGAACGACCTGAGTATCAGGCCCGATTCCCGCACCCCACCCCGCGCGGTCGAATGGGCTCATGAACACCGACGCCCCGCGCCGGCCCGCCGCACTCCGGCAGGTCACCCTCACCGGCTCCGCCCTCGCCACCGCCCTCCTGCCGCTCGTCGTGGGCGTCCTGGCGGCCAAGGCGCTGGCCGCCGACCCGCTGACGCCGGTGAACGCCCTGATCACCACGGGGGCGCACCGCCCCCGGATCACCCCCGCACACTGGCGCACCTGCGGGCGCAGCGCGCTCGGCCGGGTGCGGGGAAGCGGCCGGGCGCTGCGGCGCTACACGGGGTCGTGCACGGTCTCGCAGTCGCGCACCGGGTTCTCCCGCAGCCATTCCACCACCTGCCGGGCGTGCCCGTCGGGCGGGAAGACCGGATAGAAGACGTGCTCGATCCGGCCCTCCCTGACGACCAGCGTGATCCTCTTGAAGAGGGTCCGGCCCTCGAACCCGAAGACCGGCAGGCCCAGGGTCGAGGCAAGCGACAGCGAGGGGTCGGAGAGCATCGCGAAGGGGAGCCGCAGCCGCTCCGTGACCTCGCGCTGGTACGGAGTGTCCTGGCTGGACAGGCCGAAGACCCGGGCGGCGCCGGCTTCGGCCAGCTCCTGGTGGTGGTCCCGGAAGCCGCAGGCCTGGCTCGTACAGCCGCGGGCGCCCGGGATGGCGTCCCAGCCCTCCGGGAGGTCCGCGTCGGGCCGTCCGGTCAGCGGGTACACGTACAGCACGGTCCGGCCCGGTCCCAGGGCGTCGAGGCGCACCGAACCGCCGGACGTGGCGGCCGTCTCCAGCGCGGGCATGGGCCGTCCGGGCAGGTGGGCGGCGGCGCCGTCGTCCTCGGGCACGGGCAGCCCGGCGGGCAGGACGGTCAGGTCGTGGACGGCTTCCTCCTCCACGGGAGCGCCCTCCCGCGCAGCGGTGCTGTTGCGGTACGCCGCCTCGCGGAGGTGGGCGCTGAGCACGGCCCGGCGCTCGGTGAGCGCCTCGATGCGGGCCGTCAGGTCGTCGATGGCCTCGCGGTAGCCGGCGAGGGCGGCGGGGCAGTCGTCGCCGTGCGTGCCGCCGGCTGCCAGGCAGTCGAGGAACGGCCGGGTGCGGTCGACGGGGATGCCGAGTGCGCCGAGCGTGCGGATCTCGCGGACCAGGCGTACGTCGTGCTCGCCGTAGTCGCGGTAGCCGTTGGCCAGCCTCGCCGGGCTGACCAGGCCCATCGCCTCGTAGTAGCGCACTGCTTTGACCGTCGCTCCCGCGCGACGGGCCAGCTCACCGATCTTCATGCGGACCTCCCGACCGGCAACCTAAACCCTGCCCCGAGGGTCAAGGTCAACCCCGTCCCACCGCCGCCTCCCCGGATGCGGACCCGCCCCCCGCACCCCACGCTGGAGCCATGCATCACGCGCCGATCGTCGTGCACCGGCTGTCGCCCTCGGGCGGACGCCGGGTGACGCTGCGCGTCGAGGGCCACGAGGACATCCTCGGCCTCGCCAGGAACGACGGGGACGTGATCGAGTTCCTCCGCCGTGCCGGCGTCCCCGACCCCGACGAGCTCGTGCTCGGCGACTCCGGGCTGATCGACTGGGTCGGCGCCGAACCGCACGTCTACGACACGGAGCCCTCGGACACGGACATCCCCTGACGTGCGGTGCGGTGCGGGGAGCCACGGTGCGTCCGGTGCCATGGGCCCCTGCCCCTGCCCCTGCACCTGCCCCTGCCCCTGCCCCGCCCCTGACCTAGCATTCGATCTTGAACTCGACGGCGCGGGGCAGAGGCGGGGGCATGCATGCAGGGGTGGCGTGAGCGGCCGCGCGGACGGTCGGCGCTCGTGGCGGGCAGGGTGCTCACGCTCGTGCTGGTCATCGCGGCCGGGGGCTTCTTCGGCTGGCGCGCGTACGAGGCGGGCACGCCCGGGGGAGTCGTGGCAGGGGCCGCGGAACACGCCCTGGAGGCGGGCTCGGCCGACGTCGCGGTAGGCCTCGTCGCCAGGCCGGGCGACGTGCTCCTCGCGGGCCGCGCCGAATGGGCCGGCGGCCGGGAGGCGATGGCCCTCCCCTCCGCGCGCAGGTGGCGCATCACGAACCGGGTCTACGGCCCGCCCCGCGATGAGGAGCCCTTCGAGCCCGGGATGGAGTACGAATGGCAGGACAAGCCGGGCGCCGAGCCCTCGTCCAGCAAGCCGGCCAGGATCATCGTCCCCTTCTTCCTCAAGGCGCTCTCGGCTGCGCGTGACGTGCGGCCGGCGGGCAGCGGGACCGTACTCGGCCGCTCCGCCAGGCACTACACCGCGGTGGTGCCCTTCGAGGCGGCCAGGCGGCTGAGCGCGGACATCCCTTGGGCGCCGGGCATGACCGAAGAGCTCACGTACGAAGAGCAGTTCCAGGACAAGACCGTGCACGAGATCGGCATCGACGCCTGGATCGACGACGACGGCCGGCTGCGGCGCCTGGATGCGGACCTCCGTACGAAGCGGGGCCCCACCCCCACCCGGATCAGGATCGAGTTCCGCGGCTTCGGGGGAGTCCCGCCCATCACCCCGCCCACCCCGAACCGCCCCATCGCCTGGTAGCGGGACCGGCACGCGCGCGCCGCACGGTGTGACCGGGTCGGGCGAGGGCCGGCCACCCGGGCCACCGCGGGCAGGACGCCACCGGATGGGTGGCCCGGCCGGGACCGGGCAGGGCGTGACTGGCCGGTCCCCGGGACAGGAGGGGGCGGACGTCATCGGGTGACCGGGTCGCGAGGGGCAGGGCGCCACTTCCGGGTGGGCCGGCCGAGAGGGGCGGGCGGCGCCGGGTGACCGGGGCCCGGCGCGGCGTACTTCGGCGCAACGTCACCGGCCGGGACGGCCGAACCGGCGTCACCGCGTGGCCGCGGACCCCTCCGACACCAGGCGGAAGCTCAACTGCCGGCCCAGCTCCCGGAAGCCGAGGGCGTGCGCCACCCGGCGCGAGGCCGGCGGGCGGGCGCGCCATTGCGGGAGGAGGCCCGCGGCGAAGGCGTGCGCCACCGCGGCCGACGCCGTCGTCCGCGCCAGCCGGCGGCCCCGCGCCTGCGGGGCGGTCAGCACGCAGACGTGCGCGGCCCCGCCCGGCCAGGTTTCGTAGCCCGCTGCTGCCACCACGTCTCCGCCGTCCCGCACCACGAACGCGGGAGAGGCGATCTCCTCCATTCCGCTCTCGTCCGCATCCGCCCGGTCCACGGCCCGCACCAGCGCCAGCAGGTCGGGGTGGCCCGGGGCCAGGCTCTCGACGGCATCGTGGCCGTGCGCGGGTCTGAACCCATCCCCGGAGGCGTACGCCAGCGAGGCCGGTCCCAGCAGCTCGGACACCGGCAGCAGCGCCCGCACCGTCTCGGGCCGGGTGAGTTCCGCGGCAGTCACCCCGGCCAGGGCCCGGCTCACGCTCCGAGCGGCGCCGGCGCCGGGCGCGGTGACGACGGCCGAGTCACCCAGCGCCACGACCCCGCACCAGGAGGGCGGGCAGAACGCGGAATCCGGCGCGACCACCACTGCCGGCCCTCCGGAGGACGTGAAGGACACGGGAACGTCGGCCAGCGCCTCCCACAGCCCGCGGGCACGACCCAGCAACTGATCATCAGCCATGCCCCGATCCTGCCACCGGTGCCGGTGCCGGTGCCGGGAGCCCGAGCCCCGAGCCCCGGGCCCGAGCCCCGAGCCCGAGCCCGGTGCCGGGAGCTCTGCTCTCGCCGGGCGACGCCCGCTCTGCCCTCCCCGGCCCATGCCCGCGCGGCCACCCGGTCCATGCCCGCCCGCCGCTCGGGCGATGCCATCGGCCCGCCTCACTGCAAACGGGCTGACCTGACGCATCGTCATGTTCTCCTGGGCCCGGGGCCGTGCCGTCGCTGCGCGCGGCCCGGAAGGAGAGTTCCCTGTGTCCCGTACCCGCACCCGTACCCACCCCCGCCCCCGCTCCCGTACCGTCCGCCGGACGCACGTCGTCGGGCTCGGTGCTGCCGCGCTCGCCCTGACGCTGCTCGCCCCCGCCACCACCGCCGCGGCCGGGACGCCGCCCGGGCCCCAGCCCGCGCCCGTCCTCTCCCATCCTCGGATCATCACGCACTTCGACCTGGCCGCGGGTGGGCTGGCCGAGAACATCGCGCTCGAACCGGACGGCTCCGCCGACATCACCCTCGCCGGCGCCCACCAGGTCGTCCGGGTCTCCCTCAAGGGCGAGAAGGAGGTCCTCGCCACCCTCCCGCCCGAGGCGGGTCCCCAGACCCCGGTCACCGGCTCGGCGGTCGTCACCGGCATCGCCCGCGCCAAGGACGGCACCCTCTACGTCAACTACGCCACCGGCACCGACGCCCTGACCGGCGTCTGGCGGCTGACCCCCGACGGCGTGCTGTCCCGTCTCGCCGCACTGCCCGGCACTGCCTTCCCCAACGGCATGGCCCTCGACGAGGAGCACGGCGTGCTGTACACGGCCGACTCCGTGCTCGCCAAGGTGTGGCGGGTCTCCCTCGACGACGGAGCCGTCACGACCTGGGCCACCGGCACGGAACTCGCACGCACCACGCTCGTCGGAGCCAACGGCCTCAAGTTCCGGCACGGCGCCGTCTGGGTGACCAACACCGACAAGGGCACCCTGCTGCGCATCCCCGTGCGCAAGGACGGCGGCGCGGGCCCCATCGCCACCCGGGCCACCGGCCTGACGCTCGTCGACGACTTCGCCTTCACCGGCAAGGGCGAGACCGTCCTCGCCGCCATGGTCGTCGCCAACGAGATCGCGCTGGTCCGGCCCGACGGCACGCACACCATCGTGCTCACCGAGCAGGCCGGCCTGTCCAGCCCCACCTCCCTGGCCGTGCGCGGCCACAAGGTGTACATCAACAGCGCCGGCTTCCTCGACCCCACCGACCCGGACCCGAACCTCCTCGTCGCCCTGCAGCGGCAGCGCCCCGGCCACCGCCACGACGGACCCGGCACGCGCGGGCCGGCCGGATGGGCGCCGGGTGCGCCGGGCGCGCCGGGTGCGCCGGAGACGCCTGGGACGTCCTGGACGCCGGAATTCCCCTTCGCGCCGGTCCGTGACGGTATGTAGGATCAGTCGGGTGACTGCCGGGTCGGCCTCTTCGGGCCACACACGAAACGGGTTCCCGGCCTCGGCGTGAGCACGAGGCGGGCACGAGCCCCGCCATTCCTCCGCGTCTTCGCTCCGGCGCCCACTGAGGCGTCCGTTCACTTCACATCCAGAAGCCCCGAAGACCCGGAGAACATTCACCCCATGACGCATGCCCAGCACCCGCACGCCACCCACCAGCCCACCGCCGTCGCCCGGCTCGACCACACCGTCGTGTACGCCAGCGACCGGAGCCGGTCGGCCGAATTCCTCGCCTCGGTCCTCGGACTGGAGGTGTCGGCGCCGTTCGGCCCGTTCCTCCCCGTCGACCTCGGCAACGGCGTGACCCTCGACTACTACGCGCTGACCGACGAGCCGATCCAGTCCCAGCACTACGCCTTCCTGGTCGCCGAGGACGCGTTCGACGGCACGATCGACCGGCTGACGGCGGCCGGGGTCACGTACTACGCCGACCCCAACCACACCGAATCCGGGCAGATCAACCGCCTCTTCGGCGGCCGCGGCGCGTACTTCGAGGACCCGGACGGCCACAACATGGAGATCATGACCCGCCCTTACGTCCGCCCCTAGGGTTCCGAACAGCTCCTAGGGTCCCGAGCAGCTCCTAGGGTCCCGAGCAGCCCCCAGGGTCCCGAGCAGCCCCCAGGGTCCCCAACGGCCCCTAGGGATACGGGCGCTACGCCGCCTCCCGTCCCAGCGTCTCGCCGACCGCCTGCGCGAAGGCCTGGGCCTGGGGGGTGGCGTGCTCCCGGTGCCTGACCAGGCCCAGGAGCGAGTCCGGCAGCCCCTCGACCGGCACGAAGGCGATGGAGCTGCGCCGGCCGTGGTACTCCGCGGTCGACCGGCACAGCAGCATCGCGCCCCGGTCCGCGGCCGTCAGCGACAGGCCCTCCTGGAGGGTGTTCACCAGCGGCCCCGCCGGCACGGGCAGGCCGCCCGGGGTCTCCCCGGGGGCCTGCGCCCGGCGCCAGTACTCGGGCGCCGAGCCGTGGATGCCGATCAGCCGGCAGCCGGCCAGCTCCTCCGCCGACACCGACTCGCGCCCGGCGAGGGGGTGCCGGGCGGACACCGCCAGGGTCTGCGGCTGCCGCGAGAACACCGGGCCCAGCACCAGGTCCTCCTCCGCCACCGGCAGCAGCACCACCGCGCAGTCCACCTCCTTGCGGCGCACCGGCCCGAACGGGTCCGACAGGGCGATCTCCGCCACCTCGATGGCGCACTCCGGGTACCGGTCCTCGAACAGCGCGATGGCCTGCGCCAGGTAGTCGTCCACCGTGCCCTGGAAGCCGATCCGCAGCACCCCGCCGAAGCCGCGGGCGGCCGCCCGCGCCTCGTCCACCGTCGCGCGCAGCGCCTCGTACGCCGGACGCAGCGACGCGAGGAACGACTCGCCGAGCGGCGTCAGGCCGACGCGGCGGCTCGTACGCTCCACCAGCGGGGCGCCGATCCGGCCCTCCAGGGACCGGAGCAGCTGGCTGACCCGGCTCTGCGACACGTACAGCCGCTCGCCCGCCCGGCCGAAGTGCAACTCCTCGGCGAGCACGAGGAACGCCTCCAGCTCGCGGAACTCCAGACTGCTCATGGGTCACCTTTCTACCCCGGGTGCCGACCCCCGCTGCACCTCCGCCGTACCCCCGCTGTCTACCGGGCGGCGCCCCGCGCCCGCCAGCCGCGCCCGGGCAGTCGATCAAGTAGCCCAGCTCATCGAAGCATGAGGGATTGGCCGTTGTTCCCGCAGGTCATCGCGGGTTGGCTGAACTCATGGCACAGACAGAGGAAATCGCAGGGGTGACGTCGCAGGCACCCGGCCCCCGCGGCGGCTGGCCCGCCGTGGCGGCCGTGGCCGGCGCGACGTTCACCGTGGTCACGTCCGAGATGCTGCCGGTGGGCCTGCTGACGCCCATCGGCGACGCGTTGCGGGTGACCGAGGGCACGGCCGGGCTCACGCTGACCATCACCGGCCTCGTCGGGGCGGTGTCCGCGCCGCTGCTCACCCCGGCGCTCGGCCGCTTCGACCGCCGCCTGGTGCTGTGCGGTCTGATGGCGGTCCTGGTCGCGGGGAACCTCCTCGCGGCCTGGTCCCCGAACTTCGCGGTCATGGTGGCCGCCCGCGTGCTCGTCGGCATCGGCATGGGCGGCGTCTGGGCGATCGCGGCCGGACTCGCGGTACGGCTGGTGCCGGGCGGCTCCGTCGGACCGGCCACCTCACTCGTCTTCAGCGGGATCGCGGTGGCCTCCGTGCTCGGCGTCCCGGCCGGCACGTACATCGGCGAACTCGCCGACTGGCGGACCGCGTTCGTCACCATGGCCGGGCTCGCGCTGGTCGTGCTGATCGCCCTGGCGGTGCTGCTGCCGAAACTTCCCGCGGAGCAGGAGATCCGGCTGGGCGGCGTGCTGCGGCTGGTCGGCAGTCCGCGGGTCGCGACCGGGCTGGCCGTCGTGGCGCTGCTGGTCACCGGCCACTTCGCCGCCTACACGTACGTACGCCCCGCCCTGGAGGAGATCTCGGGGGCGAGCGCCTCCATGATCGGCACGCTGCTGCTCGTGTACGGAATCGCGGGCGTGCTCGGCAACTTCGCCGCGGGCGCCGGTGCCGCCCGCTCCCCGCGCGGCACGCTGCTGGTGATCAGCCTGGTGCTGGCGGCGACGGTCGGCGTGCTGCCGCTGGTCGGCGGTTCGGTGATGACGGCGGCGGTGCTGCTGGCCGTCTGGGGCCTGTCGTACGGCGGGGTGTCGGTCTCCACCCAGACCTGGCTGCTGGGCTCGGCCCCGGAAGCCCGCGAGGCGGCCTCCGCGCTGTTCGTCGGCGTGTTCAACGGGGCCATCGCGCTGGGCGCCTTCGTCGGCGGGCTGGCCGCGGACGGCTCCGGCATCGAGGCCGTCATGTGGCTCGGTGCGGCCCTCGCCGCCGGCGCCCTGGCGGTGACGGCCCTGGGCCGCGCCCCCGCCGGAGCCGCCCGAGGCTAGTCCGGCCCCGGCGCACTCGGGGCCGGACCTGGCGGAACCCCCAGACCCGCCCCTGACGGGGGGCGGCGGTGGAACGGCGCTCCGGGGCAAGCCCCCGCCCCCGGAGCGCCGCCACCGGTGGCCGGCGGTACGCGCTCCAGCGGGCCCGGCAGCGGGAGACGGCCGGCCCGACCGCGGGCCGCCGGCCCACCGGCCCCGCCCCGCTCAGCCGTCGCCCTGCTCGGCCGTCGCCCTGCTCGGCCGTCGCCCTGCTCGGCCGTCGCCCTGCTCGGCCGTCGCCCCGCTCAGCCGTCGACCGCTCGGCCCGTCGCGCCCGCTCAGCCGCCGACGCCGTCGAGGAACTCCCGGATCAGCGCCGCCCATTCGGTCGGCCGCTCGGCCGCGATGGCGTGCCCGCAGTCGAGGACCGCCAGCCGGGCGCCCGGAATGCCCTCCGCCAGTTCGCGGGAGTGAACGGGCGTGGTCAGCAGGTCCCCGGTCGGTGACACGACCAGGGCGGGCACCTTCACCCGGGCCAGGTCGGCCCGCACGTCGAGATGGTCGAAGAGGGCCAGCTGTGCGTCGGTGCCGGCCGGCATGCCCGCGGCGAACAGCCCGAGCTGCTCCTCGATCTCGGCGCCGGACCGCGCCTCCAGCCACTCGGGGCCGCCGACCAGCAGCGAGAGGTACGCGGCCAGCTCCCGGCCCCGCGGGTCCCGCCGCCCCAGCGCCCGCCAGGTCTCGACGGCCAGCAGGAGCCGCGGGCTCGGGCGGGCGAAGCCGGCGGAAAGGACCAGCGCGGTCACCCGATCGGGATGGCGGACAGCGGCCCGCACGGCGACCGTCGTGCCCATGGAGAAACCGGAAATGGCGAAAGTGTTGAGGCCGGATTGCACTGCGCTTTCCACAATGCCGTCGGCCAGCGCGTCAAGACTCAGCGGACCGTCCGCGAGAGGGGTGGAACCAGAGCCGGGAAAATCGGCGCCGACCACCGTCCTGGATTGGGCGAGGGATTCGATGACGGGGCCGAAACTGTCCCGCACGTCGCTGCCCGCACCATGCGCGAGCAGCAGTCCAGGGCCGCTGCCCCACACCGAACGGGATAACGCGGAAGGAAGTGAAGAGGTCATGGCGGAGATGCTAGCGAAACGTCCGGCCATTTCTTTGGGTTCCCCATCCACATCGCGCCATTCCTGCCGATGACTACTTGATCGAGTGGTCTCCGGCTACTCACTCAGGTAGTGGTGGACCGGTTGGCGTGAAACGTAGGCTCACGAGCATCGGGCAGTGAAAATTCCCTGCGCCCGAATTATCGAAGGAAGGCCGATGCTCGCTTCACGTCAGCTCCCGCTGTCCGCCTATCAGCGCGATATCTGGGCTGCCGAATCAGCCACCGTCGCCGACCCCCAGTTCAACGTGGTCATCCACGAACGGCTGGACGGCGACATAGACACCGACGCACTGCGGGACGCCCTCCGGCACGTCCTGGAGACCAACGACGCGTTCTCCCTCCGCTTCGACCACCGGGACGGCGTCCCCTTCCAGTGGCTCGCGCCCGAGGACGGCGGACCCGAGGTGGAGTACGTCGACCACTCCGGCGCGCCGGCGCCCGCCGCGGCCTGTGCGCAGTGGCAGCGCGACTCCTTCAACCGCCCGTTCACGCTGCGCCGTTCGCGTCTGTTCACGGCCGCGGTGCTGCGCGAGAGCGAGCGGGTGGTGCACCTGCACCTCAACGTCCACCACCTGATCGCCGACGCCTGGGCGCTCAACCTCGTTCTCCGCCGGGTCCACGACGAGTACGCCCGCCGCACCGGCACCGCCGTCCGGGCCGGCTCCGTCACCCCCGACGCGACGGGCGCCCCCGCCCTCGTGCCCTCCGTGACCACGCTGCTGGACGCCGAGGCCGCGTACCGCGACTCCGCCGCGTACGACGAGGACCGGGCCCACCACCGGGAGGCCCTCGCGGGCATCACCCCCGCCCTCTTCCCCCGGACCGTCGCCGCCGGGGACACCCCCGTGCTGCGCGGCCGCCACACCCTCACCGTGGACGGCGCGCTGGTCCGCCGCATCCGGGAGGGCGGCAGCTCCCCCTTCGCCTTCGTGGCCGCCGCCTTCGCCACCTACCTCGCCCGCGTGCACAACGCCGACGAGGCCGTCCTCGGCGTCCCCTTCCTCAACCGCCGTTCCGAGGCCGAGAAGGCCGCCGTCGGCCAGGTCGCCAACAGCCTCCCGCTCCGCGTGGCCGTCGACGCCGCCGCCACCCTCCCCGAGCTGGCCGCCCGCGTCCGCGCCGGCACGGACACCCTGCGCGGCCACGAGCGGCTCGCCCTCGGGGACGCCGTGCGCGAACTCCCCGCCACCGGGGCCGGTTCCCGCCGCCTCTTCGACGTCACGCTCTCCTACCTCCGCTTCCCCCGCCCCGCCACCCTGCCCGGCGTCGAGACCGAGACCGTGGTCAAGGCGCCCGTGCACGCCCGGGACGCGCTGTCGGTGATGGTGCACGCCTTCGACGACGACGCCGACCTCCGCATCGACCTCGACTACGCCCTCGACGTCTTCGACGACGACCTGCCCATCGCCTCCGTCGCCGGCCACCTGCTCACCCTCATCCGGGCCGGCCTGGACGAGCCAGAACGGCCCGCCGTCACCCTGCCGCTGCTCGACGGGGCCGGCTACGCCGCGCTCGTACGCGACTCCCGAGGCCCCCGCGTCCCGTACGCCGACGGCACCACCGTCCACGCGCTGATCGCCGAGCAGGCCGCCCGTACCCCCGGCCGCACCGCCGTGACCGGAGCGGACGGCACCGACACCCTCACCCACGCCGAGCTCGACGCCCGCTCCAACCAGCTGGCCCGCTCCCTGCGCGAGCGGGGCGTCGCCACCGGCGACCGCGTCGCCGTGCTGATGGAGCGCTCCCCGCAGCTCCTCGTCGCCCTGCTCGGCGTGCTGAAGGCCGGCGCCGCGTACGTGCCCGTCGACCCCGGCTACCCGGCCGAGCGCATCGGCCTGTTACTGGAGGACAGCCGCGCCGCGGCCGTGCTCGCCGACCCCGGCACCGAGCTGCCGGAAGAGGCGGGCGCCCTCCGCCCGCTGACCGTCCAGGAGCTCCTCACCGGCCCGGACGGCCCCGTCGGCCCGCACGCCGGGCCGCGCGACCTCGCGTACGTCATCTACACCTCGGGCTCCACCGGCCGCCCCAAGGGCGTCATGGTCGAGCACCACTCCGTCGTGAACCGGCTGGCCTGGATGCAGCGGGCCTACCCGGTCGGTGCGGACGACGTCATCCTGCAGAAGACCCCGATCTCCTTCGACGTGTCCGTCTGGGAGCTGTTCTGGTGGGCGATCGAGGGTGCGGGCCTGGCCCTGCTGCCCGTCGGCGGCCAGAAGGACCCCCGCGAGATCCTCGCCGCGATCGACGCCCGCCGGGTCACGGTGCTGCACTTCGTGCCGTCCATGCTCGGGCCCTTCCTCGACCTCCTGGAGGTCTCCCCGGAACTGCGCGCCCGGGCCGGCTCGCTGCGCACCGTCTTCTGCAGCGGCGAGGCGCTGCCCGCCGCGCGCGTCGAGCAGTTCGACCGCGTCTTCGGCGCCGGCCCCGGCGGCCCGCGCCTGGTCAACCTGTACGGGCCCACCGAGGCCACCGTCGACGTGTCGTACCACGAGTGCCCCGGCGGCACCGGCGAGCCGGTCCGGCGGGTGCCCATCGGCCGTCCGATCGACAACACCGTGCTGTACGTGGTGGACGCGCACGGCGGGCTGCAGCCGGCCGGCGTCCCCGGCGAGCTGTGCATCGGCGGCGTCAACGTGGCCCGCGGCTACCTGGACCGGCCGGAGCTGACCGCCGAGAAGTTCACGGCGGACCCCTTCCCCGGCCGTCACCTGCCCGACGGGGAGCCCTTCACCCCCGAGGGCCGCATCTACCGCACCGGCGACCTCGCGCGGCGGCTGGCCGACGGCTCCGTCGAGTACCTCGGCCGGATCGACGGCCAGGTCAAGATCCGCGGCAACCGCGTCGAGCTGGGCGAGGTCCAGAACCGGCTCGCCTCCCTGGACGGGATCCGCGACGCCGTCGTCGTCGACCGCGACACGGCCGCCCGGGGCACCGTCCTGGTCAGCTACTACGTCGCCGACGCCGAGCGCGACCCGGCCGCCCTCCGCGCCGAACTCGCCACCCAGCTGCCCGAGTTCATGATCCCCTCGTACTTCACGCGGATCGACCGGGTGCCCCTGACACCGAACGGCAAGGCCGACCGGCGGGCCCTGCCCGCACCGGCCGCCAGTGCCGCCGGTGCCGCCGAACCGCCCCGGAACGCCACCGAGGAGACCCTCCACGGCATCTGGGCGCGGGTCCTGGAGACCGAGCCGGACCGCCTCGGCATCCACGACGACTACTACGCCCTCGGCGGCGACTCCATCACCATGCTGCGCATCCACGCGCAGGCCGAGAGGGCCGGCATCCGCTTCTCGCTGACCGACCTGATGAACCACCCCACCGTCGCCCAGCTCGCCGCCCGCGCCACCACCGGCACCGCGGCCGGAGCGCCGGCGGAACTCGCGCCCTTCGCGCTGGTCTCCCAGGTGGACCGGGCCCGGCTCGAAGGCCGGGCCGACGCCCACCCCCTCACGCGCCTCCAGCTCGGCCTGCTCTACCACAGCCGGGCCGAGGAGCACTCGGCCGTCTACCACGACGTCTTCCAGTACAGCCTGGTCCTCGACTGGGACGAGGACCGCTTCCGGGAGGCCTTCGCGCGGCTCGCCGCCCGCCACCCCGTCCTGCGCTCCTCCTTCGACCTGGGATCCTTCTCCGAGCCGCTCCAGATCGTCGACCACACCGTCGAGGGCGGCCTGGAGACCGTGGACCTGCGCGGCCTCCCGGACGCCGCGGCCCGTGCCGAGATCACCGCACACATCGAGGAACGCCGCTTCCACCGCTACGAGTTCGAGCGCGCCCCGCTCTACCTCTTCCGCGCCCACGTCCTCGACGACACCGTCGAGCTGGTGCTCAGCTTCCACCACGCCATCCTCGACGGCGGCAGCGTCGCCACCCTGATCCGCGAGCTGCTCCAGGACTACCTGCACACCCTCGGCCACCCGATCGGGGCCGTGCCGGACACCGCCCTGCCCTCCGGCGCCCACCACGTGCTGGCCGAGCGCCGGGCCCTGGAGTCCGCGGACACCCGGCGGTTCTGGCAGGAGAAGCTGGCGGACGCGCCGCTGCTGCGGCTGGAGGCCTTCCGGCCGCACGAGGCGCCGCGCGGCGCGGAGCAGCTCACCCGGCTCGTCGACCTGCCGAGGGAACTGACCGACGCGGCCCGCGAGTTCGCCGCCGACCGCGCGCTGCCGATGAAGTCGGTGCTGTTCGCCGCCCACGTCCTCACCCTGAGTCTGTACTCCGGCTCGGCGGACGTCACCACCGGCCTGGTCACGCACGGCCGCCCCGAGATCGAGGGCGCCGACCGCACCGCGGGCCTCTTCCTCAACACCATGCCCGTGCGCCTCGACACCGGCGCCGCAGCCGACTGGGCCGGCGTGGTCCGGGCGGCCTTCGACGAGGAGCGCCTCAGCCACGACCACCGGCGCCACCCGCTGAGCGCCATCCAGGAGGACCGAGGGGCGGCCGTCCTCGAAACGGCCTTCAACTACATCCACTTCCGGCAGCTCGCGGCCGTCTTCGAGCTGCCGGGCGTGCGCCTGCTCGACTTCAGGACCTGGGAGGAGACCAACTTCCAGCTGCTGGTCAACGCGATGACCGACCCGGTCGAGGGCACCGTGCGGCTGCGCATGGACTTCCACGGCCAGACCTTCACCCCCGCCCAGGCGGAGCTGTACGCCGGCACCTACACCGCCGTGCTCGACCGGATCGTCCGGCACCCCGGCGAGGCCCCGGACCTCGGCTTCCTCACCGCGGCACGGGCCGACGCACCCGGTACCGACCGGACCGCCGCCGCCCAGGCACCCGCCCAGGCCCCCGCCGCGTCCCCGGCCCGCCCCTTCACCGACGTGGCCCGCGCCGTGGCCGAGCGGACCGCGCTCACCCCCGACGCCGTGGCCGTGGCCTTCGGAGCCCGCCGGTGGACGTACGCCGAACTCGGCCGCGCCGCCGACCGGGTGGCCGCCCGGCTGCTGGCCCTCGGCTCCCGCCCCGGCGACCGGGTCGGCATCGCGATGCCCCGCTCCCCGGAGACCGTCGCGGTGATCCTCGGCGTGATGAGGGCCGGCGCCGCGACCGTGCCCCTGGACGTCGGCTACCCGGCCGAGCGGCTGACCTCCATGGTCGAGCAGGCCCGGCCGTTCCGGATCGTCGCGGACGCCGAGCACGCCGGACCGCTGGGCGAGCTGGCCCCCGTACTGCCTGCGGAGGAGCTCTTCGGGGACCCGGCCGCCGGGACCGGCCCGGACACCCCGCTCACCCCGCCGGCGGTCGCCCCCGAGGACATCGCGTACGTCCTCTTCACCTCCGGCTCGACCGGCGCGCCCAAGGGCGTGGCCATGCCGCACCGCTCCCTCGCCAACCTGGTGGCCTGGCAGAACGCGGTCCCGAGCGGCGTCGTCGGCGGCACCACCGCCCAGTACGCCCCGCTGAGCTTCGACGTCTCCTTCCAGGAGATCTTCTCGACGCTCTGCGGGGGCGGCACCCTGCTCCTGCTCTCCGAGGACGAGCGGCGCGACATGCCCGGCCTGCTGCGGCTGCTGGACCGCGAGGGCGTCGAGCGCCTGTACCTGCCGTACGTCGCCCTCCAGCAGCTCGCCGAGGCGGCCGCCGCCCTGGACCTCGCCCCGCGGAGCCTGAAGGCGCTGCTCTCCTCCGGCGAACAGCTCCGCGTCACCGACGAGATACGCCGGCTGTGCGCGGCCGTCCCCGGCGTGATCCTGGAGAACCAGTACGGGCCCACCGAGTCCCACGTGGTCACCGCGTACACCATGCAGGGCGACCCGGCCGGCTTCCCCGCCCTGCCGCCCGTCGGCCGGCCCGTCGACAACTCGGCGGTCCGGGTGCTCGACGCGCGGATGCGCCCGGTGCCGCGCGGCGTCAAGGGCGAGCTGTACCTCGCCGGCGACTGCCTCGCCGAGGGGTACGTGGGCCGGCCCGACCTGACCGCGGAGCGGTTCGTCACCCACCCGGTCACGGGGGAGCGGCTCTACCGCAGCGGTGACCTGGGCCTGGAACTGCCCGGCGGCGACATCGTCTGCCTGGGGCGCGCGGACGCGCAGGTCAAGGTGCGCGGCTACCGCGTGGAGCCGGCCGAGGTGGAGCTGGCCATCACCCGGTTCGCGGCCGGCCACCCCGGCATCCAGGAGGCCGCCGTCGTCGCCCGACGGCGCGAGGGCAACGACTCCTTCCTGGCCGCCTTCCTGACCGGCGACCCCGACGGCGCCGACCTGGCGCTGCTGCGCAAGCAACTGCGCACCGTGCTGCCGGACTACATGATGCCCTCGCACTTCGAGTGGCTGACCGCCCTCCCGCTCACCCCGAGCGGCAAGCGGGACGACGCGGCACTGCGCCGGGCCGGGCTGACCGCCGGCACGGCCGACGACGCGGCCGGGCCGCTCGACGCGTACGAGCGGACGCTGACGGAGATGCTGGCCGACCTCCTTCAGCTGCCCGCCGTGGGCCCGCACCAGAACATCTTCGACCTCGGCGGCACCTCGCTCACCGCGATGCGCCTGGTGGTCCAGATCGAGCAGCGGTACGGGACGAACATCCCGCTCTCGGAGTTCGTCGCCGCCCCCACGGCCGCGGCCCTCGCCGCCCGGCTCCGCTCCGGGGCGGCCCGTACCGCCTTCGACCCGCTGGTGCCCATCCGGACCGACGGGGACCGCCGCCCGATGTTCTTCGTCCACCCCATGGGCGGCAACGTGCTCTGCTACGTCCGCTACGCCCGGCACCTCCCCGACGACCAGCCCTTCTACGCCCTCCAGGCGGCCGGCGCCGACCCGGGCACGGAGGCGCTGCGCAGCGTCGAGGAGATCGCCGCCGGCTACGTCGAGGCCATCCGCCGGGTCCAGCCCGCCGGCCCCTACGTGATCGGCGGCTGGTCCTTCGGAGGCTTCGTCGCCTTCGAGATGGCCCGTCAGCTGCGGGCGGCGGGGGAGGAGATCCGGCGCCTGGTGCTGCTGGACACCACCGCCCTCAACCCCGGACGGCGGCTCAACACCGGGGACGAGGCCCTGCTCGGCTGGTTCTTCTGGGAACTGCTCTGGCTGCGCCGCGGCGGGGACTCGCCGCTGGAGCTGATCCCGGCCGGACTCGGCACGCTTGAGGAGAAGTTCGACTTCATCGCCCAGCTCGCCGTCGACGAGGGGGTGCTGCCCGCGGGCAGCACCGGCGCGGTGGTCCGCCGGCTGTTCCACGTCTACGAGGCCAACTGGAAGGCGGCCTTCGCCTACCGGCCCGAGGTGGTCGACCAGGACATGGTCCTCATCCACGCCTCGGAGCCGCTGCCCGAGGTCCTCAACTCGATGCACACCGCCATCGAGAGCATGCACAAGGACCCCACGAACGGCTGGCGCGAGCGGACCAGCGGCCGCCTCGACGTGGTCGACGTACCCGGCGACCACCTCACGATCATGGAGGAGCCGCACGTGGGCCACATGGTCAAGGTCGTCGACGAGCTGATCGGCGACTGACATGAGCGCCACTCACATCCCGGACGACCACCGGGACGACATCCCCCACGACACACCCGACCAGCACCACGGACCAGGAAAGAGCACGGGCAGCGGCATGGAGCGGAACGGCGGGACGGCCAAGGCCATCGTCCTCGGCGCGGGCATCGGCGGGCTCACCGCCGCGATCGCCCTGCGCGGGGCGGGGCTCGACGTCGAGGTGTACGAGCGGGCCGGCGAGCTGCGCGCGGCCGGCTCGGGACTGTCGGTGATGAGCAACGCCATCGGCGCCCTGGACTCCCTCGGCGCGGGCATCGACCTGGCACGGCGCGGCACGGCCCTGGAGTCCTACCACGTCAGGACCGCCCGCGGGCGGCTGATCAGGGAGTTCCCCTTCCCGGAGATCATCGGACGGCTCGGGGTGCCCAGCGTCCTGATCACCCGTGCCGACCTCCAGGCCGCGCTGCTGGAGGCCGCGGACGGCATCCCGCTCACCCTCGGCGCCGCCGCCACCGGCTTCGAGACCGGCGCGGACCCGCGCGACGGGGTGCGGGTGCGGTTCGAGGACGGCTCCGAGGCGCACGGCGACGTGCTGATCGGCGCCGACGGCTTCAACTCCGTGGTCCGCAGGCAGCTGGTCGGCCCCGAGGACTCCCGGGACAGCGGGTACGTCTGCTGGCTGGCCGTGGTCCCCTTCTCGCACCCGCGGTTCGCGCCCGGCTCGGTCACCCACTACTGGGGCAGCGGCAAGCGCTTCGGCATGGTCGACATGGGCGGCGGGCGGCTCTACTGGTGGGGCACGAAGAACATGCCCGCCGAGCGCTCCGCCGACTGGCGCGGGGACAAGTCCGAGATCCTCGCCGCGTACGCGGGCTGGGCCGACGAGGTGCAGGAGGCGATCCGGGCCACCCCCGAGGAGTCCGTCATCGCCGTGCCCTCCCGGGACCGCGCCTTCCTGGAGCGCTGGGGCCGGGGCCCGGTCACCCTCCTCGGGGACGCCGCGCACCCGATGCTCACCAGCCTCGGCCAGGGCTCCGGCATGGCCATCGAGGACGCGGTGGTGCTCGGCCGGGCCCTCAAGGGGGCGGCCGACCTGCCGCGCGCCCTGCGCCGCTACGAGGACGAACGCCGGGAGCGGACCCGGGCCATGGTGGCCGCCTCCCGCGGCATCAGCACCTTCGAGCAGTCCGAGGACCCGGTGCGCCGGCCCGTCCGGGACGCGTACTTCCGCTTCATGCCGGAGCGCAAGCTGGTCCGCACCCTGGAGGACTCGCTCACCTTCCCCCTCGCCGGCCCGGGCGCCGCTACCCCGGCCGCCGCCTAGGCCGTCTCTTCCGGATCATGCCTGACCCGCGCCGCCCGGCACCGCGCCTCGCCGCGTTGTCGAGGCGCCCAAGTACGTCCAGTACACGGGCGCCTCTCCGCCTTGCGATGCACGGCACCGGACGACGCGGGCTTAACCGGCAAGATCCGAAAGAGACGGCCTAGCCCGCACCGCGCCACTCAGGACCGAACGACTCACGACCGAACGACTCAGGAGAGAACGACATGTCATCCCCTCTCGGCGCGCTCGCGCCGCACGGCAGGTCCGTGCTGGTCACCGGGGCCTCCTCGGGGCTCGGCCGGGTCTGCGCGCTCGAACTGGAGCGCTCGGGCTTCCGGGTGTTCGCGGGCGTGCGCAACGCGGCCGACGGCGAGGCCCTGGCCCAGGAGGCCGCGTACGGGCGCATCACCCCCGTCCGGGTCGACGTGACCGAGGAGAAGAGCATCGCCGAGGCGGCCGGGACGGTCGCCGAGGCGGTCGCGGACCGGGGCCTGTGGGGCCTGGTGAACAACGCAGGCATCTGCGTCTCGGCGCCGCTGGAGTGCGTCGCGCCCGAACAGCTGCGCCGCCAGCTGGACATCAACGTGGTCGGCCAGCTCGCCGTCACCCAGGCCTTCCTGCCCCAGCTGCGCCGCGCCCGCGGCCGCGTCGTCAACGTGACCTCGGGTCTGGGCAGCGTGGCCATCCCGTACCTGGGAGCGTACGCGTCGGCACAGTTCGCCAAGGAGGCGCTGACCGACGTGCTGCGGCGCGAGCTGCGCCCGCACGGCGTGGAGGTGAGCGTGGTCCAGCCCGGGGCGATCATGACCCCGATCTGGGGGAAGGTCACCGAGACCGCGCGGGCCGCCATGGACGGCGTGCCCGAGCACGTCGCGGACCTGTACCGCATCCCGTTCCACCGCTTCCTGCACGCCAACGAGCGCCAGGCCCGGGACAGCAGGACCCGTCCCGAGGACTTCGCCCGCACCGTCGGGCAGGCGCTCACCGCCCGGCGGCCCCGGTCGCGCTACCGGGTGGGCGCGGACGCCCGCACCGTGAGCGTGCTGGCCCGGGCGCTGCCGGACGCCGCACTCGACCGGTACCTGCGCCCGATCACCCGGTA
Source organism: Streptomyces sp. NPDC101118 (assembly GCF_044759445.1). Taxonomy (NCBI): domain Bacteria; kingdom Bacillati; phylum Actinomycetota; class Actinomycetes; order Kitasatosporales; family Streptomycetaceae; genus Streptomyces; species Streptomyces sp. NPDC101118. The sequence goes on from NZ_JBIVZG010000020.1 coordinate 21,133, forward strand.
GGAACCGGCATTCGGGTCGACCGACCGGTATGAAACAGGCCAGTCGGCGGGCCCGCCCGGCACCGCTCCCGAAGGGAACGCGCCATGATCGTGACCGGAATTCTTCGCTCCGGGCGTGATGTGGCTTTCGTTCTCCATACCCCGGGTATGCCGGGCGGGCCCGCTGCGGCCACCCCACGGCCCTGCAAGGGCCCCTGGTCCCACGAGATTTGAGCACCTCCCACGCCCCGCGGCGTGCGGCGGGCCCGCGGTGCGCGACACGGCGGACGCGAACGGACCGTCACGTCGCCGCAGTGACCGAGTTTGCTGTGGAACCCGTGACCCCGCACGACAAGGATGAAGATCATGGCACGAAGCACTCAGCCCGCTCCCGCCGGCGCGGGCGGCTCCCTGGCACGGCTGATCACGCGGCACCGGACCACCCTCGACCGGGCCCTGGAGGTCATCCACACCCGCGAGCACTGGTCCCCGTACCCCGAGGAGACCGGAGCCTACGGGCCGGACGCGGCGGCCGACGGCGAGGCCGCCTTACGGGCCCTGCTCGGCCGCCCCCTGGACCTCGGCCAGCCCGGCCGGGACGGAACGGTCGGCCCGGCGCCCGACCAGGGCGGCGAGCGCTCCCCGTACGGCATGGAACTCGGCATCTCCTACCCCCACCACGACCCCGCGGTCCTGCTCCCGGCCATGACCGCCGCCCTGCCCGCCTGGCGGGACGCCGGGCCCGAGGCGCGCGCCGCGGTCTGCCTGGAGATCCTGGACCGGATCAACGCCCGCAGCCCCGAGTTCGCGGCCGCCGCCGCGCACACCAGCGGCCACAACCCGGTGATGGCCTTCCACGCCGGAGCCGTGCACGCCCAGGACCGCGGCCTGGAGGCCGTCGCCTACGCCTACTTCGAGCAGAGCCGGCTGCCCGCGGGAGCCCGCTGGCGCAAGCCCCAGGGCCCCGACCGGGCCGTCAACCTCAGCAAGCGGTACGCCGTGGTCCCCCGGGGCGTCTCCCTCCTCGTGGCCGGCAGCGTCTTCCCCGCCTGGAACGGCTACCCCGGCCTGTTCGCCTCCCTGGCCACCGGCAACCCCGTCCTGGTCAAGCCGCACCCCGCCGCCGTCCTCCCGCTCGCGCTGACCGTCGCCCAGGCCCGCGAGGTGCTGGCCGAGGCCGGCTTCGCCCCCGACCTCGTGTGCCTGGCCCCCGAGTACCCCGGCGAGCGGCTCGCCCGCCGCCTGGCCACCGCCCCCGAGGTGCGCCTGGTCGACTACACGGGCCGCACCGCCTTCGCGGACTGGCTCACCGCCAACGCCCGCCAGGCCCGGGTGTTCACCGCCACCTCCGCGGTCAACACCGTCCTCGTCGAATCCACCCACGACTACCGCGACATGCTCGCCAACCTGGCCTTCTCCGTCTCCCTCTACAGCGGCCAGCTGTGCACCAGCCCGCAGAACCTGCTGATCCCGCGCACCGGCATCGCCACCGACGAGGGCCACAAGGGCTACGACGAGGTGGTCGCCGACCTGGGCGGCGCGCTGCACGCGCTGCTGGGCGACGACGCGGACGCCTGCGCGGTCCTCGGGGCCCTGCTCGGCCCCGAGGTCCGCTCCCGGGTGGACCTCGCGATGTCCGGCGCCCTCGGCCCGGTCGGTGTGGCCTCGCGGACGGTGCGGCACCCCGGACACCCCGGCGCGGTGGTGCGTACGCCGGTCGTCGTGAAGCTCGACGCCGAGCGCGGCGGGGACCGGGCCACCCTGCTCTCCGAATGGCTCGGCCCGGTCTGCTTCGCGGTGGCCGTGGACTCCGTCCCCTCCGCGCTGGAGCTGCTCGCGGAGACCACGCGGGAGTGCGGGGCGCTCTCGGCCGGCCTGTACTCGGTCTCCGGCGAGGTGGAGACGGCGATGGAGGCCGCCTGCGCCGAGGCCGGGGTGATGCTCTCGATGAACCTGATGGGGGACTGGTACATCTCCCAGTCGGCCGTCTACTCCGACCTGCACGGCACCGGCATGAACCCTTCGGGCAACGCCGTCCTCACCGACGGCGCCTTCGTGGCGGATCGTTTCCGCACGGTGGTGGTACGGCGCTACGGCGGTGCCGCGTGAACACCGTCCTGGCCGCCGAGGTGCCGCTCCGCGGCCGGGAACGCGAACTCGCCCTGATCCGCGACGTGCTGGAGCACGGCCGTCGCGAGGGGGGTGCCGTCCTGGCCGTCGAGGGCATGCCGGGCATCGGCAAGACCCGGCTGCTGACCGAGGCCGCCGCCCTCGCCCGGGCCCTCGGCTACCTGCCCCCGCGCCGCCCCCACGGGCGCGAGGGCAGGGCCGGCCGGGCCTCGGCCACGCTCACCGGCGGCCGGACCGGTGACGGCTACGGCCGCTGCGACCAGCCCTCCGGCCCGCACCTGGTGATCGTCGACGACCTCCGCGGGGCACCCGACCGCGCCCCGCACCGGACCCGCGCCGCCGGCCTCCGGGAACGTTCCGGCGCCGGCCGGGCCGTCTGGCTGATCGCCCACCGGCCCGGCGAGGCCCCGCCGCTCACCGGACCGCTGCTCGCCGACCCGGCGGCCCGGACCGAACGGCTGGTCCTCGGCCCCCTGGGCCCCGCCGCCACCGCCGACCTCGCGCACGACCTGCTGGGCGCCCCGCCCGACCCGGCCCTGCGGCGGCTCATCGGGGACGCCGCGGGCCACCCGCGGCTGCTGATCGAACTGCTCACCGGCCTCCAGGAGGAGGGCGGCGTCAGGCTGTCCGGCGGCGAGGCGGAGCTGCTGGCCGAGGGCCTGCCGGCCCGCCTGTCCGCCCGCGTACGGGCCACCCTGGAGCGGTACTCGGTCGCCTGCCGCCAGCTGCTGCGCGTCGCGGCGGTCCTCGGCGACGAGGTGGTCTACGAGGAACTCGCCCTGATGATGCGCACCTCCGTGTCCGCGCTGCTGCCCACCCTGGAGGAGGTCTGCGCCACCGGGGTGGTCCGCAACGAGGACACCCGAGCCGTCTTCCAGGGCCCGCTGCTGCGCCGGCTGATCGCCGAATCGGTGCCCGCCTCGGTACGGACGGCCCTGGAGCAGGAGGCCGCCGCGCTGCGCTCGGTGCGCCGGGGGCAGCGCCGAGGCGTGCCGGTGCAGCCGGGCCCGCTCACGGCCGACTGCCCGGCGCGCGGCGGCCGGCTGAGCGAGCAGCAGCACGCGCTGGTCGCGCTGGTCGCGGAGGGCCTGACGAACCAGCAGATCGCCCGCCGCCTCGCGCTGTCCCCGCACACCGTCAACTACCACCTCCGCAAGCTCTTCAAGATCTACGGGGTGAGCTCGCGCATCGACCTGCTCCAGGCCGCCCGCTGCAACTGACCCGCCGGCGCCGCGCCCCACGGGATCGGACGTCCCCGCCCGGGATCCCACAGCACCGGCCCGCCAGCCGCCGCACGGCCACCCCCCCACCCGGCTTCGCTGCACCGCCCACCCGGCTTCGCGGCACCGCCCACACCCCGGCCCGGCCCCCACGGCTCCGGGCCCACATCCCCGCCCGGCCCCCACAGCGCCCCGCGCCCGACACCCCGTCCTCTGGAGACCCCGCACCGTGACCGAACTGCGCCTGCCCCCGACCTGGCCCCACCTCGACACCCCGCCCCCCGCCCGCCGCACGCCCTGGCTGCGCGACGCCCTCGCCGCCGAGCCCGAGGACGGCCGCACCCCGCCGCTGGCCGGGGAGCTGCGCGCCGACGTGTGCGTGGTGGGCGGCGGCTTCACCGGCCTCTGGACCGCCCTGGAGATCCTGCGCCGCGCCCCCGGCACCGACATCGTGCTGATCGAGGCGGACGTGTGCGGCGGCGGCGCCAGCGGCGCCAACGCCGGCTACCTGATGCCCATGTGGGCCCGGTTCAGCAGCCTCGTCGCCATCGGGGGCCCGGAGGAGGCCCGCCGTACCGGCGAGGCCTCCGCCGCGGCCGTCGACGAGATCCTCGACTTCGCCGACGCCCACGCCATCGACATCGAGCACCGCCGCGGCCCCTGGATGTGGGCCGCCTCCTCGCCCGGCCAGCGGGGCGCCTGGCAGCAGACCCTGGACGACCTGCACCGCGCCGGCATCGAGCCCCTGCGGCAGATCACCGCGGCCGAGGCCCGCGCCGCCGTCGGCACCCGCGCCCACCACGGCGCCGTGCTCGACCCCGGCTGCGCCACCCTCCAGCCCGCCAAACTGACCCGGGGCCTGCGCCGGGCCAGCCTCGACGCCGGCGTCCGCATCCACGAGCGCACCCCGCTGACCGCGCTGCGGGCCGCCGAGGGCCGTACCGTGCGCGCCCACACCCCGTACGGCAGCGTGCACGCGGACCGGGTGGTGCTCGCGATCAACGCCTGGGCCGGACAGCTGGAGGACCTCGGCCGGCGCATGGTGACCGTGGCCAGCGACACCCTGCTCACCCAGCCGGTGCCGGCGGAGCTGAAGGCCCTGGGCTGGGACGGCGAGACCTCCGTCTGCGACTCCCGGCGCCGGCTGAACTACTACCGCACCACCCCCGACGGCCGGCTCCTCTTCGGCAAGGGCGGCTCCGGCGTCGCCTTCGGCGGCCTCGGCCCCAGCACCCTCTGGGGCGAGGCGCTGCGCCCGGCCGAACTCCGTGCCCACCTCGGCCGCCTCTTCCCCGAACTCGCCGCCGCCCCGGTCGACATGAGCTGGACCGCGCCGGTGGAGTACTCGGTGACCTCGCTGCCCTTCGCCGGCTGGCTGAAGTCCGTGCCCGGGGTCTGCTACGCCACCGGGTACTCCGGCGACGGCGTCGGCCCGTCCCGGCTGATGGCCCGGGTGCTGGCCTCCTTCGTGCTCGGCACGGACGACGAGTGGTCGCGGTCCGCCTTCACCCGCCCGCCGGCCGGCTGGTTCCCGCCGGAACCCCTCCGCTACCCGGGCTCCCGCCTGGTCCTCCCCGCACTCCGCGCGGTGGAGGCCCGCGAGGACCGTGGCGGCCGCGTCCCGGCCGCCGTCAAGCGCCTGCTGTCGGTGTTCTGACCCGCCGCCAGGCAGGGTGCGGCGGGCGGAAACCGGGCGGGCCGGGGAAGCGGGCGGCGGCCGGAAGCGGAACGCGGGCTGCTCTATGCGCGCTCCGTAACGGTCGGGGGCGGAGGGGCGTACGCAGCGTGGCGCGGAGCATAACCACCTGGTCAGCCGCACGAAGCGGAGCACCTGAAGCCATCACGGGGGACCATCATGCGCAGCACCCGCAGGGGCGGGAGGAACCTCGCCCTCGGAGCCGTGGCCGTGGCCGCGCTCCTTTCCGCCACCGCCTGCACGGACGGCGCGAAGGACGACGCGCGCCCCGGCACCCGGCCCGCGACCCAGAGCCCGACCGCACCCGCCGGGTCCGGGGGCCGGACCTCCGCTCCGCCCGCAGCCCCGGGGGGCCCGGGCCTGTCCGCGTCCGGCGGCCCGGGGAGCCCCACCACTCCGGCCGGCTCCCCCCGGCCCGGCGGGAGCGGCGGGCCGGGCGGGGGCAGGGACGGCAAGGCCGCCTGCACCTCCGCGGACATCTCCGTCGCCACGACGTTCTACCGGCAGGACTCGGGCCGGCACATGCTGCTCACCGCCACGAACACCGGGAAGACGCCCTGCACGCTGTACCGCTACCCCTTCGTGCGGTTCGGCGACGGCGCCCGGGACCCGATCGGCCCGCTGGAGTCGGACTGGCACGCGGTGGCCACGATCCGTCCCGGCGGCAAGGCCTACGTGGGCCTGCGGCTCTTCCGCGCCGGCGAGCAGGTCGACCTGAAGAGGAAGATGACCGTCGGCTTCGTGGACCGGGACGGCGAGGTCGGCACGCCGCTGGACGTGCCGCTGCCCGAGCCCACCTTCGTGGACGTGGGCCCGACGCCGGGCGTCACCTACTGGAACACGAGCGAGTCCGTGGTCAGCAGGTACATGTTCGCCACCTGACGGCCGCCGGCGGCGGGCACGGCGGGGGGGGGGGGGGGGCCCCCCCCCCCCCCCCCCCCCCCCCCCCCCCCCCCCCCCCCCCCCCCCCCGGGGGGGGGGGTGGGGCCCCCGCCCCCCCCGCCCCCCCCCGG
>NZ_JBIVZG010000020.1:27180-135716 GCF_044759445.1 Streptomyces sp. NPDC101118
GCCCGCCGGGGGTCCTCCACCTCTTGAAAACCCGGCGCGTGGTGGTATACTCGTAACTTGTCCCCCAGGGGCGGCCCGCGGGGGGGGGCCCGGGGGGGGGGGGGCGGGCCCCCGGCCGCCCCCCACCCACGGGGCCTACCGCGCCGACGGCGCCGTCAGGGTGCTGAGGATCTCCGCGCAGATCGCCAGGGCCGTCTCGGCGGGCGTACGGGCGCCCAGGTCGAGGCCGATCGGGCCGTGGACGCGGGAGAGTTCGGCTTCGCCGGTGCCGCCGGCCAGCAGCTCCTCGCGGCGCCGGGCCTGCGTACGGCGGGAGCCGAGGGCCCCCACGTACGGGATGCCGGTCCGCAGCGCGTGCGCGAGCGTCGGCACGTCGAAGGACGGGTCGTGGCTCAGCATCGCCAGGCAGGCGGAGCCGCGCCGGTCCGTCAGCAGCTTCTCCGCCTCGGGGCCGCTCTCCGTGGTGGTCCACTCCCAGCCCAGCAGCCCGGCCTGACGGCCGATCAGCTCCGCGAGCTCGCCGCCACCGCCGATCACCAGGTACGGATCGGCCGGGAAGACCTCGATCAGTACCAGGCCCTCGTCGTCGTACCGGGCCTCGTGCCCGGCGCGGTGCCGGGCCAGCAGCTCCCGCGCGTCCCGACCGGCCTCCGTGCCGTCCTCGTCGCCCGCGCGCACGACGGTGCTCGCCACCCGCGTGCCGTCCTCCGCCAGCCGGGTCACCAGCGCCGCGCTCTCGCCCAGCGCCAGGGACTCCCACCACTCGTCCGGCACCGACGCCAGCGGCTGGACCAGGATCTCCGCCTGGCCGCCGCAGGTCAGCCCCGCACCCGTGGCCTCGGAGCCGTGCACCGACACCCGGCACACCCGGGCCCCGCCCTGCTCGATCGCGGCGGCCTCCGCGACGAGCTGCTCGTCGAACACCCCGCGGTACAGGCTCCCCGCACACGCTCCGCGCGGATCGACGAGCAGTGCACCCGCGGGGTCCCGGGGCCCGAAGCCCTGCTCGGCCACCGGCCGGGCCAGGAACGCCCCCCGGCCCTCGGCCACCCACTGCCGCGCCGTCTCCACCAGCTCGCGCATCACACGCCGCCCTTCTCGACTCCGCCCGGTCTTCCCAGGTCAGCCCCCAACGTATGCCCGCTCCGGGCCGCCGGACCCCGTCCGCGCCGAGTTTCGGGCGGTCCACCAACCCACCCGCTTGGACGATCACCCCAACCCCGCCGGGGCCCGTCCTCGTGAATGCCGCCGTGCCCCGCGCGGCGCCGCCGCCGCGCGGGCCCCCGTACGACGACGATGCCCGGAGGCGGGGCGCCGCGGAGCCCGGAACACCGGGGCCGGGCGGCCGGCGCGGGCTACGGAAGGACACACCGGATGGACTGGGTCGTCACGGCCGTGGGCGCGGTGCTCGTGGCGGCCATCCTGCGCGACGTCTTCCACACCCTCTGGCACCCCACCCGGCACGGCGGGCTCAGCAGGCTGGTGATGACCGCGTTCTGGCGGTTCAACCGGACCCTCAACCTCCGCCGCAGGACGGCCGCGGGACTGGCCGGCCCGCTCGGCATGGTCACCGTCGTCGCGCTCTGGGCCGCGGTCGTCGGGGTGGGCTGGGCGCTGATCTACTGGCCGCACATGCCGGACGCGTTCTCGTACAGCTCCGGCCTCGAACCGGCCGAGCACGCCGGACCGCTGGACGCGCTGTACGTCTCCCTGGTCACCGTCGCCACCCTCGGCCTGGGCGACATCGCTCCCATCGACGGCTGGCTGCGGGTCCTGGCGCCCGTCGAGGCCTTGGTCGGCTTCGCGCTGCTCACCGCGACCGTCTCCTGGGTGCTCGGCATCTACCCGGCCCTGGCCAGGCGGCGCGCGCTGGCGCTGCGCCTGTCGCACCTGGCGCGCACCCGGCCCACGGGCGAGGGGTTCGACTCCCCGTCCGGCGCGGCGCTGCTGGACGGCCTCGCCGCCGGGTTCTGTGTGACCAGCGTGGACTTCCTCCAGTACGCGGAGTCGTACTACTTCTCCGACGGCGCCCCGCACACCACGCTGGCCCGCCAGGTCCCGTACGCCGCCCGGCTGGCCGCGGCCGCCGGACGCGCCCGGGACCCGGACGTGCGGATGGCCGGCGGAGCGCTGAGGGCGGCCCTGGACGACCTCGCGGCCGTGCTGGACGAGCAGTTCCTCAGGACCGGGCGGCCGCCCGACCGGGTCTTCGAGGCCTTCGCCGAGGACCACGGCCGCCGCGGGGGCCGGCAGGCCGCTCCGGAGACGCTGTAGGCAACGGTTCCATACCGGTGGGCGGGGGCGCCGTTTCCCCTTCGGCCAGGCCCGGTTGAGAGGACGTGAAGACGACATCGACGCCCGGGCCGCTCGCCGCGCTCCAGGGTGCCTACTGGCTCGACTCCCCGTCCGCGCACGAGGGCGAGGACTGCGGGCGGTGCGCCGCACTGCGCACGGACGCCCCGGCGCCCGTGCCGCCCGCCGCCGAACCGCCCTGTCCGCGCGCCCCGTTGGTGCTGCGCGCGGCGATGACGGTGCTGGCCGCCGCCTCGATCGTCACCGCGTTGCTGCTGACCGGCCTCGACGTGGTGCCCTGAGGGGGCGGCGGGGCCGCGCCGGTCAGTCCTCGGAGCGTTCGGTGACGGGGGCGTCGGTGCGGTCGCCGAGGAACTCGTACCAGCGGCGCTGGAGGCACACGTACCGGGTGTCCGCCTCCACGAGCCGGAGGAAGGCGCCGACGGCGTCGGCCAGCCGGCCCTGGAGGCCGCCGTCGGCGAGGTCGCCGCTGCCGGTGAAGCCCTCGTGCGCCTTGGCCAGGCTGAACATGTCCGGGTAGACGCGGCAGCCCAGGTGCTCCAGGGGGACGCGCAGGGCCCAGAGGCCGCGGTTGCCGCCGACCATGGAGGGCGAGGCGGAGACGAGCAGCGCGTGCTTGTCCTTGAAGGGCTGCGGCCGGACCCGGGACACCCAGTCGACGGCGTTCTTGAGCACCCCGGGCACGGAGGCGTTGTACTCGGGGGAGGAGATCACGAAGCCGTCGCAGGAGGCGATCCGCTCCCGCAGGGCCAGCGCGCCCTCCGGCAGCCCCGTCTCGGCTTCGGCGTCGCCGTCGTAGACCGGCATCGGGAAGTCGGCCATCCGGGCCAGGTCGACGGCCGCGCCCGCCTCGGCGGCCAGCCGGGCCACCAGGGCGGCCAGCCGCGTGTTCAGCGACCCGGCGCGCAGCGACGCGCCGAAGACCAGCAGACGCACCGGCTGGCGCACCTCGTCGGGGACCGGCATGCGGGCCGCTTCGGGGACCGCCGCGGGTCCGGGGTCAACAGTCATGGTCCGCTGCCTCCAGTGCGGGGGGGTGTGACCACGAGCCCAGCACAGCGGGGGAGCGGCGGACGGGTGCCGGGGCCGTGCCGTGGGCGAACTCACCCGGGCGGCCGCGGCCCCCCTCGAACCACCCTCACCAGAACGGACTAAAACGGACATAGATGAGCGCTTCCGGCGCATCCCGTTTTTCCGTGCCGCGCCGGTATTTCGCACTCCTTGTGATGCCCGGTGATATGTGTCACGCGCGGCTTTCGTGCGACGGGTCGCGAGGGCCCCGAAAGCGTTGCCGCGACTGGAGGGTTGGGGTGTGCCGAAAAATCGATCTTGTCCTTTTCCGGCCCGAATTCCCCCGTTCGCTTTCCTTTAGCGAATTCGGGACTTGTTCCGTCCCGCGGCTCTCGCCTACGGTCACGCTCATTCCGGGTGGAACGCCGAATCCTGCCGCCGCCCGGACCGCACCGTCCCCATTCAATTCACGTACGGCAGGAGCGGGGGAACCAGGTAAGCCGCCGTTCCGCGATCTTTCGCGGAACGGCTAGGGGTGAAGTCACCGCGTGTGGCCGGACAACTCCAGTCCGAACCCGACAGCTCACCTCGCAGGCGACGGAGAGGAATGCGCCATGCCCGGAAAAGGCAAGCACCGCCGCCCCAAGAACACCCGTCTGACCCGCGGCTTCGTCGCCGTCGGCACGGGTGGTGCCGCCCTGGCCCTGCCCGTGCTGGGCGCCACCACGGCCAGTGCCGCGGCGCCCGCCGCGGCCGGGACCGTCGCCCCGCAGGCCGTCGCCGCCGCCCCGGCCGCGGCGCAGAAGGCCCCCGTGACCTATTCCGTCAAGGCCGGCGATTCCCTCGTGAAGATCGCCGAAAAGCATTCCCTCGCCGGCGGCTGGAAGAAGCTCTACCAGGACAACAAGACGATCATCGGTGACGACCCGTCACTCATTCGTCCGGGCCTGAAGCTTTCCGTCGGGGCGGCCGCCAAGAAGGCCGCGCCGGCCAGGAAGGCCGCGCCCGCGCGGGCCGACCGTTCCACCCGCACCACCACCCTCAAGGCCGCTGCCCCCAAGGCGAAGAGCTACGCCGACAACCTCGACGGGTGGATCCGCGAATCCCTGGACGTCATGGCCAAGCACGGGATCCCCGGTACCTACAACGGCATCTACCGCAACGTCATGCGGGAGTCCTCGGGCAACCCGCTGGCCATCAACAACTGGGACTCCAACGCCGCCGCGGGCATCCCCTCCAAGGGCCTCCTCCAGGTGATCGACCCGACGTTCCGCGCCTACCACGTGCCCGGCACCTCGACGGACTCGTACGACCCGGTCGCGAACATCACCGCCGCGTGCAACTACGCCGCCGCGCGCTACGGCTCCATCGACAACGTCTTCGGCGCCTACTGATCCCTCGCGGGTGTGCGACACCGGGACCGGCGGCCACGGCCGCCGGTCCCGGCCGCGTTCGCGGGTGCGATTCCGTGCGTGCGATTCCGCGGGCGCCTCCGGCCGTGCGCCCTGCCGGCTCCGCGTGTACCTGACAGACGGCGGCCGGGAGCGTTGAGCGCGGGCCCCGGGCTGCCGAAGCTGGCCGGAAGTGGCCCCCGGCCCCGGCGTCGCACCCCCGCTCCGCCGTGGCCCGGGGCGTGATGTCGCGCCGACCGGATGAGGAACCACGTGATCGACCTCGATGGACAAGTCGCCCTGACCACGGAGCTCTTCGGTGACCCCGAGGCCCTGTTCGGCACGCTCGGCGGGCGGGGCCCGGTCCACCGCGTCGCCCTGCCGGACGGCATGCCCGCCTGGCTGGTGACCGGCCACCGGGAGGTGCGGGAAGCCCTCTCGGACCCCCGCCTCGTCCGCGGCGCGCACGCCGCCGCGCCCGAACTCAGGCAGTACCTCGGCATGTACAGCGACGAGTTCGTGCTCACCAAGCACATGATGCTGAGCGACCCGCCGGACCACACCCGCATGCGCAAGGTGGTCGCCAAGGCCTTCACCCCGCGCCGGGTCGAATTGCTGCGCCCCCGCGTCCAGGAGATCACCGACGGGCTGCTCGACGCCGTCCTGCCGGCCGGCCGGGCCGACCTCGTGGAGGACCTGGCACTCCCCCTGCCGATCGCGGTGATCTGCGAGATGCTCGGCGTCCCGTTCGGCGACCGCGACGAGTTCGGCCGCTACGCCGAGGTCATCACCGGCATGAACGCCTCCTCGGGGCCCGGTGAACTCGCCGCCGCCGGACAGTGGTTCAACACGTACCTCAGCGAGCTGATCGCCAGCCGCCGCACCGAGCCCGGCGACGACATGATCTCCGGCATGCTCGAGGCCCAGCGGCACGGCGACACGCTCTCCGACCTGGAGATGCGCTCCAACGTGTTCATCCTGCTGGTCGGCGGCTTCGAGACCTCCGTGAACCTCATCGCCAACGGCGTCCTCGCCCTGCTCCGCCACCCCGAGGCCCTGGAGCGGCTCCGCGCGGACGAGGGCCTGCTGCCCGGCGCCGTCGAGGAGCTGATGCGCTTCGACAGCCCGGTCTCCACGGTCACCTACCGCTTCGCGGCCGAACCGCTCACCATCGGCGGGGCCGAGATCCGGCCCGGCGACCACGTCGCGGTCTCCATCGCCGCCGCCAACCACGACCCGGCCAGGTTCACCGACCCCGGCCGGTTGGACATCACCCGCCGGACCAACGGCCACCTCGCCTTCAGCCACGGCATCCACTTCTGCCTCGGCGCCCCGCTGGCCCGGCTGGAAGGCGAGATCGCGCTCCGCGAGGTGCTGCGCCGGCTGCCCGGCCTCGGCCTCGCGGAACCGGCCGAATCCCTCACCTGGAAGCAGAACTTCATCGTGCACCGCCTGGACCGGCTCCCGGTCACCTTCACCCCCGGGCCCGCGTAGGCCCGGGCCCGCACCGCCGCGGGCCACGGGGCCGCTCCCGGAGCCGCGCCCCGCTCAGAACCCCGGGAGCGGCTCCGGGTCCGGCTCCGCGGGGGCGTCGGTGCCCGGCAGCGGCAACTGGTGCAGCAGCCGGTCCGGTTCCACCGCGCGCAGCGAGGCGCTGCAGCTCACCAGCGCGCCCGTGGCGTCGCGCTGCATCCCGGGGTGGTCGTGACGGGCGGCCTTCCACTGCCCGACGCCGACCGGCATCGCGGCGACGTTCCGCCCGCAGGCGGGGCACTGGACACGCGGCATCTTCATCCCCTCAGGATGGCCCATCCCGCCGACAACACGGGCGGCCGCCCTCCCGGCCCGTCCCCGGCCCGTCCCCGCCCCTCCGGCCGGGGACGGGCCGGTACGTCAGACCGCGTGCGGGAACCGGAACATCCGGTCCGGGTCGTAGCGCCGCCTGACCTCCTCCAGGCGGGGCAGCGCCGGCCCGTAGTAGGCCGCGCGCCAGTCCGGCAGCCACGGGTCGGCGTAGTTCTGGTACGCCCGCCCGCTCGCCCAGGGCCGCAGCCGCGACCACAGGTCCCGCAGCCACCCCTCGTGCCGGGCCGCCTCGGCGGGCGTGGCGGTGCCGGGCCACAGGGCCAGGTACTGGGCCAGCAGCTCCTCGCCCCGGTGCACGAAGGCGGTGTCGCCGACGGCCACCCGGTTCAGCGCCCCGCCGCACACCCCGTCCAACTGGACGACGCCCCGCCCGCCGGGCGGCACCGCCGCCGGGTAGCCGGCGACCGCGTCGAGCAGCACGTCCACCGCGGCCTCCGACAGCCCGCCCGCGCGCCAGAAGTCCGAGCGCGCCGCGTACGTCTCGCGTTCCAGGCTCCCGCGCGGGTCCTGCCCCGGCAGCCCGCCGGGCAGGTGGCACTGCGGCACCGTGCGCTCCCCGCACCCCGCCATGACCCGCATCGTCTCCCCGTACCCCCGGACCACGAGGTGGCGGTCCAGCGGCTCGGCCCCGGCGAGCGCCTCCAGCCGGTCCAGCAGGCGCTCCGTCCCGCCCGCGCCGTCCAGGCACACCACGCGCACGGCCGGCCCCGGCGTACTCCCGTCAGGCCCGGCTCCGTACAGCTCCACCTGGCTCCAGTACGGGTCCGGCAGCTCCGCCAGCCACCGCCGCCAGCCCAGGACCAGCGCCTTCGCGTCCCGCCACGCCCAGTTCAGCTCCGCGAAGGCGCAGTCGGCGACGGCGTGGGTGCGGAAGCGGAACTCGGTGACCACGCCGAAGTTCCCGCCGCCCCCGCCGCGCAGGGCCCAGAACAGGTCCGGCTCGTGACCGGCGTCCACGTCCCGCACCACCCCGTCGGGGGTCACGATCCGCGCCCCGGTGAGCCGGTCGCAGGTCGCCCCGTACGCCCGGCCGGACACGCCCAGCCCGCCGCCGAGGGTGAGTCCGGCGATCCCGACGGACGGGCACAGCCCGGTGGGGAGCCCCGCCCCGACCGCCCCCAGGCCCGCGTGTACGTCGGCCAGCCGGGCCCCGGCGCCGATCCGCGCACTGCCGGCCCCCGGTGTGACCTGCGCCAGCGCCCCCACGTCGACCACCAGGCCGGGTCCGGTCGACCAGCCGGGGTAGCTGTGCCCGCCGCTCCGGGGCACCACGGGCAGGCCCTGGTGGCGCACGAACTCCAGGCACGCCGCCACATCGGCCTCGTGCGCCGGGTACGCCACGGCGGCCGGGGCGGTCCCGTCGTGGCGCGGCTGGTACAGGCGCTTCGCGGCGGGGAAGTCCGGGTCCCCGGGCAGGACCAGCCGCCCGTCGAGCCCCCGGGCAAGCGCGGCGAGGCCGGCGTCCCGGCGCGCGGCGCCCCCGGCACTCCGGCGGCCGCCGGGCCCGTGGGGCGGGCCGTCGGGCTTCCGGCGCCCGGCGGCGGCCTCCGCCCGGCCCGGCACGGCGAAGGAGGCGAACAGGGACGCGGCCAGCAGCCGCCGCCGGTGAAGGGTCATACCGCCCACTACGCCGCGTACCGCCCCCCGCGCCCGCCGCGGCGCGCCGCCGCCCCGCGGATCTCCGCCCGGGCGGCCCCGGAAGCCCGGGGGCCTACCGCCGGTAAAGGCCGGGGAAATTCCTGACTACCCTCCTGCGCTTCCCGCACCCGGAGTTTTCGTTGCCTTGACACGTCCTTGACGCGGATCCATGCGCCCGCCCCCGGCTCGCACGACGGAATCCGCAGCCTTCCCGCCATTGACCGGCGCCCACCCGGAGGCTTCCATTCCTCCCCGGGAGCACCGGCACCCCCCATCACCAGCCGCCCCGGAGGCGATACCGCTCCCGCCCCAGAGACACCGCAAGCCGATCGGAACCGCCTGATGACCGACACCCTCAGCGCCCCGCACGCGCTGGCCCCCGCCACCGGCCCCACCCCGCAGAAGCTCAAGCGTTCCATCGGCGTCGTGGGCGGCACGCTGCTCACGCTCTCGTGCGTGACGCCCGCCTCGACCCTCTTCGTCGTCGTCCCGGACCTGTTCTCCGGCCTGGGCACCTTCACCGCCCTCACCATCGCCATCGGCTCGCTGCTCTGTATCGGCGTGGCCTTCTGCTACTCCGAGCTGGGCACGCTCATCCCCAGCGCGGGCGGCGAGTACGCCATGGTGTCGACCCTCGCCGGCCGCCTCGCGGGCTGGCTGGTCTTCGTGCTCTCCCTGCTCGTGGTGATGATCGTGCCACCCGTGATCGCCATGGGCACCGCCGACTACCTCGCCCCGGTCGTGCACGTCCCGGCCCCGCTCGCCGGCGCCGGCGTCATGCTGCTCGCCACCCTCGCGGGCCTCCTCGACCTGCGCGCCAACGCCTGGATCACCGGCGTCTTCCTGGTGCTGGAGGTGGTGGCCGCCGCCGTGGTCGCCGTACTCGGCTTCGCGCACTCCGAGCGCGGCATGGACGCCCTCGCCCACGGCCAGGTGGCCACCGGGGGCGGCGGCCACTCCGCCGTCACCGCGGGCCTCGTGATCTCCGGCCTGGCCATCGCCCTCTTCATCACCCAGGGCTTCTCCACCGCCGTCTACCTCTCCGAGGAACTGGAGAACCCCCGCCGCAACGTGGCACGCACCGTGCTCGCCACCCTCGCCATCTCCACCGCCGTGATCCTGGTCCCGGTCGTCGCGATCACCGTCGGCGCCCCCGACCTGGAGACCCTGACCAGCGGCGACATCAGCGGCATGGTGACCGCCTGGTCCAACTCCGCGGTCGGCACCTTCGTCAGCCTGTGCGTGGCCCTGGCCATCGTCAACGCGGGCATCGTGATGGTCATCCAGAACTCCCGCGTGCTCTTCGCCTCCGCCCGTGACAAGGCCTGGCCCGACCCCGTCAACAACGCCCTCTCCCGCCTCGGCCGGTTCGGCTCCCCGTGGGTCGCCACCCTCGTCGTCGGCGTCCCCGGCGCGGCCCTCTGCTTCGTCAACCTCGACACCCTCTACGGCGTGACCGGCGTCTCCGTCACCGGCATGTACCTCCTCGTCGCGGTCGCCGCCCTGTTCAGCCGCCGCGGCGCGCACGGCGGGACCCGCGCCTGGCGGATGCCGCTCTGGCCCGCCGTGCCCGTGGTGCTCATCGCCGTGCTCGGCTACGTCCTGGTCCAGCAGGACACCGAGTACCTGCTCTGGACGGGCGGCATCACCGCCGCGGCCACCCTCTACTGGGCGCTCTACCTCCGCCCGCGCCAGGACTCGCGCTGGCTGGTCAGCCTCCCGGAGGACGCCGGTCACTGACCGGGGAGGGAGCGTCCGCACGACGGGGCCGGGGGCGGCAGGGACGACGCCCCCGGCCCCCGCGCGTGCCCCATTCCCCGGTGCCATGCTGGGAGGAGGCAGAGGCCCGGGGGGACCGGGAGGCCGCGATGGGCTGGTACGGCGACCACGTGGTGCCGCGGATCATCGACGTCGCCTGCGGCGCGAAGACCGCACCACCGCTGCGCCGCCGGGTCTGCGCGGGCCTGGCCGGCGAAGTGGTGGAGATCGGCTTCGGCACGGGCCACAACGTCCCCTTCTACCCGCCCGAGGTCACCTCGGTCGACGCCGTGGAGCCCTCCGACACCGGCTGGCGTCTGGCCGCCGACCGGATCAGGGCCTCGTCCGTGCCGGTCCGCCGGGGCGGCCGCGACGCGCAGGTGCTGCCGTACGAGGACGACCGCTTCGACGCCGCCCTGTCCACCTGGACCCTGTGCACCGTCCCGGACCCCGGGGCGGCACTGGCCGAACTGCGCCGGGTGCTGCGGCCGGGCGCGAGCCTCCACTTCGTCGAGCACGGCCTGGCCCCCGACGAGGACGTGCGCCGCTGGCAGCGCCGCCTCGAACCGGTCAACAAGCGGCTCCTGGGCGGCTGCCACCTCACCCGCCGGACCGTGCCGCTCCTCACCGCCGCCGGCTTCACCATCCGCGAGGTGGACTTCTTCTACGAGGAGGCCGCCCCGAGGTTCCTGGCCGCGGACGCCCTGGGTGTCGCGCTGTCCCCCTGACGGCGTCGTCCCCGCGCGGGCCCGCCCCGGCCCCGGCCGGGTTCAGGACGTACGCCGCGCCCGCAGCAGGATGCGCAGCGGGGCCACCACCCCGTACCCCACGTCGCGGCGCAGCGCGCCCGGCCCCGCCTGCTCCACGGCCGTGAGCTGGTGGGCCATCAGTTCCCGCATCGCGCGCCCCACGCGGCGCAGCCCCGGTACCGCCAGGTCCACGACGTCCGCCGAGGCGGCCAGCGCGGTCCTGGCCCGCGCGCACTCGTCCGCCAGCAGCGCCCGTACGGCGGGACCGTCCGCGCCCCGGGCCAGCGCGGCCCGGTCCAGGCCGTGCGCCGCGACCCGGTCCGCCGGCAGGCAGAGCCGGCCCTCCTTCAGGTCGCCGGCCAGGTCGGCCAGGAAGTCCACCCGCTGGGCGGCGTCCACGAACCGGCGCCAGGCGGCTGCCTGTTCCGCGTCCGGTCCGCCCAGGTACTGCACGCCGGTGAACACGACGATCCCCGGGAAGCCGTAGTCGTCCAGGTACGCCTGGAAGTCCGCTTCGCCGGCGAATCCGGTGAACCCCGCCTCGGCGCTCGCGGCCCCCGCGAGGAACCGTTCCACCCACTCCGCCGGCAGTCCCCGTTCGGCGACCGCGTGTGCGTAGGCCCGCAGTACCGGGTCCGCCGAGCGGCCCGAGTCCAGTACCTCGCGCGTGCGCCCGGTCAGGTCCTTGAGGGCCTCGGCGGAACCGCTCTCGGCGGTGTCGTCGACCAGGTTCATGAAGGCCAGCCCGGCCGTCAGGTACGGCACCAGCGCGGGCTCCGCGAGCAGCCGCAGGGCCAGGTACGGGGCCTGCTCGCGCCGCACCACCCGGCGCGCGGCGGCGGTGTAGTCGGCCCGCACCGCCGGGCCGGCGAGCCCGGCGTCGTCCATGGTGCCGCGCCAGCTGCGCACGATCCTCGTCCTCTCCGACGGCGTATTGGGCCCCTCACCGTAATCGACGCCCCGCCCGTCCGACCGGGCGGCCCCGCCCGTGCGGCAGGGCGACCGTGCCGCGCACGGCGGGGCGCCCCCGGCCGGATCCCGGCCGGGAGCGCCCCTCCCCCTTGCAAGCGCCGTCCGGTCGTTACGGCGCGCTCAGACCCAGCGTGTACGAGCCGGAACCGCTGTACGCGTGGACCACGTACCGGTAGTAGCCCGCCGTGCCGGTGTAGGTGATGTCCTCGTCGGCGCCCTCACTGCCGGAGACCGCCACGTCGGCCCAGCCCGACCCGTTCCACTTCTGGAGGTAGAGGTCGAAGTCCGTGCCGGCCGGCCCGCGCAGGCAGCCCACGTGGCTGCCCGAGGTGGCCGAGTAGTAGTAGGAGCCGTTGGGCTGGGCCTGGGCCTGGCCCGGGCTCAGCGTGCCCTGGTAGGTGTACTCGGTGTCCTCGCAGCCCCCCGGCTGCGGGGTGCTGCCGACGGTCAGGGTGTAGGTCACGGTGTGCTCGGTGGAGCCGGTGCCCTTGACCGTGACCGGGTACGTGCCGTTGGCGGTCCCTGCGGCGACCGCCACCGTCATGGTGGAGGAGTTGCCCGAGGTCACGGACGACGGGCTGAAGGACACGGTCACGCCGGACGGCGCGCCGCTCGCGGAGAGCTGCACGGTCTGCGCGCTGCCCCCGGTCGTGGTGGTGGAGACCGTGGAGGTCGCCGAGGCACCGGGCTGGACCGAGCCGCTCGCCGGGTTCAGGGCCAGCGAGAAGTCCGGGTTCTGGGTGCCGCCGCAGTCCGTCTCACCCGACTGGGCCGGCACCCGGATCGCGTCCCAGGCGGCCTTGACCGCCAGGCACTCGGTGCTGCCGTAGGTGTTCTTGGCGCTGGCGAGGGTCGCCTTGCGGGCGGCCAGGTGGTTCCAGGACGAGGTCTTGCTCAGCAGGGCGCCCATGAAGATCTTGCCGGCCTTCTGGATGCCGATGCCCGTCACGGAGGAGGGGCCGCCGGAACATATGGGGCTGGCGGGCTTGCCGCCGCCCGGGTTGGAGCCCTCGGCCAGCAGGTAGAACCAGTGGTTCTGCGGGCCGGCCGCCGCGTGCACCTCGGTGTTCGAGGTCAGCTGGTTGTAGCAGTTGGGGTCGTTGTTGTGCAGCGACGGGTTGTACATGTACCGGATCGGCTTGTTGTCGCCGAGGAAGTTGAGCTTCTCGCCGACCGTGTAGTCCGGAGTGTCGTTCGGGTTGTTGGCGAAGTGCTCGGTCAGCGCGCCGAAGATGTCGCCGGTGGACTCGTTGAGGCCGCCGTTCTCGTTGCTGTTGCCGGCGCTGCCCGGGGTCTTGTCGAAGATCTCGTGGCCGTACTCGTGGGCGACCACGTCGATGCCGGTGAGCTGGTTGGTGCCGTTCTGGTTGCGGCCGTACGTGGTCTTGCTGCCGTCGTAGTAGGCGTTGACCTCGGTCAGGCCGGCGCGGGCCGGGACCATGCCGCCCTGGCCGTTGATGCCGTTGTAGCCGAACCACTGCTTGAGCATGTCGGACTCGCGCTGGGCCGCGTACATGATGTCGACGCAGGCGGTCACCAGGTCGTTCGCGCCGCCGTTGCCCCAGGGGGAGGAGCCGGTGTACGCGCTGCCGTTCTGACCGCCGCACCGGAAGCCCGAGCGGTTGGGGTCGGTCATCGAGGAGGCGGCGGTGTCGATGGTGACGTTGCCGTTGTGGTACCCGCGGCCGTCGGCGTGCGAGACCTTCTCGGTGGCGCGGGCGACGGCGCCGGTGCGCGCGTCGACGTACGTGTCGAGCACGCTCGGGGCGTTCTTCGCGGTCCGGCCGGAGACCCGGGTGTGCCAGGTCAGCAGCGCCTTGCCGTCCTTGAGGAGGACGGTCAGCTCGGGCTTGGTGGCCGATTCGGCCCGGGCCAGCTGCTTGCGGGCGGTGGCGGTGGCCGCCGCGGCGGACACGGTGGCCCTGGTGCCCGTCCTGATGACGGGCGCCGGGGCGGCGGCGACGTTCCGTACCTTGCCGGTGCTGTCGGTGAGGACCACGGCGTCGCCGCCGACCACCGGCAGGCCGCGGTAGGTCCGCTGGTACCCGGCGAAGTACAGGCCGTTGGCCCAGGGGGTCACGGAGGTGCGGACGAGTTCCTCGTCGGCACCGTGGCGCAGGGCGTCCAGGCCGCTGTCCGCGGCGCGGTCGGCGGCGGCGAGGGCGAGCGACTTGCCGTGCTGGGGAGGCACGGGCTGCTGCCTGGGCGTGGCTGACGCCGTGCCGGTGAGGGCGCCCGCGAGGCTCGCGGAAAGCGCCATCGCGGCGACGGCCGCCGTCAGTCTGGTGCGGTGCAACGTCCACTCCGTTCGTGGGGGGAGTCTGCGGTCGCCGCCGAGTATGGGCGTGGACATGACCGGATAGGGACATCCCGCACGGCATAACACCGGAGTTATGGTGTGCCGCCCGCGTGCTGCGTACGCTGCTGAAATGCAGCTGGAATTGAGGCATCTTCAGGCCGTCTGCCGGATAGCGGAAGCGGGCAGTCTGGGTGCGGCCGCCCGGCTCGGGGTCTCCCAGCCCGCGCTCTCGGCCCAGTTGCGCCGGATCGAGCGGGTGGCCGGCGGCGACCTGTTCGTGCGCGGCCGGCACGGCGTGGAACCCACCGCACTGGGCCAGTTCGTCCTGGACAAGGCCCGCCGGGTGCTCAACGAGATGGACGAACTCGCCGCGGGTGCCCGTGCCGCCGCCCCCGGCACCCCGCTGCGCCTGGGGTGCATCCTGCTCGTCCTGCTCGACGGGCTGCTGGAGGAGATCGACCTGGCCCTGGCGGGCCAGGAGATCACCGTCGACCTGGAGGACTCGGTGACCGCCCTCGCCCGGCTGCTGGGCGCCGGGCGGTACGACGCGATCCTGTACGGCGAGGTCAACGACCACGAAGTGCCGCTGCCGGAGGGCGTACTGGCCAGGACGCTGGTCTCCCGCGAGCCGTTCTGCGTACGGATGTCCGCCGGACACCGCCTCGCCGCCCGGGACAGCGTCGAACTCGCCGACCTGGCGGGGGAGTCGTGGATGACGCTGGTCGAGGACGACGACGGCGGACCGGAGGCGCTGGTCGCCGCGTGCGCGAAGGCTGGCTTCACGCCGTCGCTGCGGTACCGGATCACCGACCGCAAGATGCACTACGACCTGATCGCGGCGGGCCGGGCGGTCTCCCTGAGCCAGCCGTCCGCCCCCACGGCCGAGGGCACGGTGATGCTCCCGCTCGTCGGGGCTCCGGTCACCGGCCGCATCCGGCTGGCCTGGAACCGCTCGGCCGTCTCCGCGGCCCAGGCCGACCTGCTCTACCGCGCGGCGGCCCGCGCGTACCTCGCCAACGTCGACAACAACGCCTTCCACCGCGCCTGGTGGGACGCCCACCCCGAGGCCCACCCCCCGCTGGACCGCGACGAGCCCGTCGCGCCCTAGTGCTCCGGTGCGGACGTCGTCGTGCCGCGTCGCGTCCGGCTCGCGCGGTGGCTACCGGGCGGTGTCCTGCCCGATCGCGCGGAGGACATCGGCGAGCCAGACCAGGTGGTGGCCCACGACCCGGTCCGGATCGGCGAGCAGGTCCTCAAGGTGCTGCCACGACTCGGAGAGCAGGCCGATCGTGATCGTTCCCGGTTCGTCGAGGACGTCGTAGGCTTCGTCGCCCGGGACGGACCAGAAGTAGTCGTGTTGGAGTGCAACCGTGCTGCCGGCTGACGCTTCGATGTGCTGCAGTGCCAGGTCGAAGGCCTGCCGAAGCCGGTCGAGCGGGATCTGCAGGGGCTCGCTGTCCATGCGTTCACTTCGTGAGTCGGGGCCGTCGGGCTGGAGCAGGGTGTTCGGCACCGCCCTGCACCCGGCCGGAGCGGGAGCCGTCGGGGGTCGTGCGGACCCTTGAACACCGTGTGCCGGCCGGGGCACAGCGTAGACCCTGCCGGCACTTCCTGGAGGGGCTGCTGGTCCTCGTGGGCGGCGGGGTCCTGACGGCGCTGCTGCCCCACACCCGCCTTGCGAGCTTGCGCCACGGGGCCCCGGATGCCACCGGGGCGGTGCCGCCGGCGCCTGGGCGCGCGCCGGAGGTGCCGGCCCGGGCGGGGCCCGTACCGTCCGTGGCGCAGGCCGGCGTGCCGCCCGTACCGGTGCATGCCGGGCCGACGCCAGACGCCAGGCGCCCGGCCCCGGGCTCGGCGGGGTGTGCGGGCCGGGCTCGGCGGGGCGGGCGCCCCGGGCTCAGCGGGGCGTGCCGCCGGCGATGAACGCGGCGATGGCGGGCGCGGCCTCACCCAGCGTGCGGTAGTGCCGGTGGGCGCCGCCCTCCGGCGGCTCGGGGGTGTTGACAGCCCACACCGTCATCCCGGCCCGCAGGCCCGCCGTGATGCCGGACGGCGCGTCCTCGACCACCAGACAGTGCGCGGGCTCGGTGCCCAGAAGTGACGCCGCCCGCAGGTAGGGCACGGGGGAGGGCTTGCCCTCCTCGACCGCGGCGGCGTCCACCACCAGCCCGGGGGCGGGCAGCCCGGTACGCGCGAACCGCCCGCGCACCCGGTGCTCGTAGTTGGAGGTCACCAGCGCCCACGACCCGGCGGGCAGGGCACGCAGCAGGCCGGCGGCACCCTCGTACGCCCCGTACTCCCCGGTGCGCACGTCCTCGTCCTCCAGGGCGTGCAGCTCGGCCAGGCACGCCCCCGGGTCCAGGTCCGGCGCGACCTCCGCGAAGGTCTCCAGGGGCCGCGTCCGCAGCGCGGTCCGGTACACGGCGTCGGGGTCCAGGCCGTGGCCGGCGGCCCAGGTGTGCCAGACCCGCCGCTGGTTGTCCAGGGCGTCGACGAGCGTGCCGTCCACGTCGAAGAGGACGTACCGGGCGGGGGCGGCGGGCGGAGCGAGGGGGTGGTCTTCGTCGGACATGACGATGATCATGCCATCGGCCGGTGCGGCCGCGGCAGGCTCCGTGGCCCTTGTTAGCCTGCCGTCCATGATCAAGGGCAGCGCGGCGGGCTGGACGGGCCGGATCGGCCGGATGGCGGGGGACAGCGGGCCGGAGCGCGTGCTGGTCGCGGCCAGCTTCGTCAACCGGGTCGGTAACGGCCTCTTCAACGCGGCGTCGGCCCTCTACTTCACCCTGGTCGTGGGCCTGCCCGCGGTGCAGGTCGGCGCCGCACTGACCATCGCCGGCCTGATCGGTCTGGGCGCGGGGATACCCGGCGGGCACCTCGCCGACCGGCGCGGCGCGCGGATGGTCATGATGTCCGCCCTCGCGGTCCAGGCGGTGGCGATGGCGGCCCTCGTCCTTGTCGAGAGCTGGGTCGCGTTCACGGTGATCGCGACGGTCGACCAGATCGCCGCGGCGGTCGGCGGTGCGGCCTGGGGCGCCCTGGTGGTCCGGGTCGGGGGCGACCGTCCGGCCGCGTTCCGCGCGAAACTCCGCACCTTCGTCAACCTGGGCGTGATCCTCGGCACCGTGGGAGCCGGGCTCGCCCTGGCGGCGGACACCCGCGGCGCCTACGTCGCGCTGGTCCTGGGCAACGCGGCGAGCTTCGCCCTGTGTGCGGCGCTGCTGCTCCTGCTGCCCCGCCATCCGGTGCGGGCGGCGCCGCCGCAGCAGCAGCGCTGGATCGCCTTCAGGGACCGTCCGTTCCTCACGTTCACGGCCCTGTACGGGGCCATGGGACTCCAGTACCCGGTGGTCTCCCTGCTGTTGCCGATCTGGATCTCCGAGCACACCGAGGCGCCGCGCTGGACCGTGGCCGCGCTGTTCGCCGTCAACTCCGCCTTCTGCGTGCTGATGCAGACCCGGATCGGCTCGCGCATCGAAAGCCCGCACGACGGCGGCCGGGCGTTCCGCACCGCGGGGCTGCTCTTCCTCGTCAGCTGCCCGATGATGGCGCTGGCTGCGCACACCCCGGTCTGGGCGGCCGCGGGACTGGTCCTTGTGGCGGTCTTCGTCCACAGCCTGGGCGAGGTCTGGGAGTCCTCGGCGGGCTTCGCCCTGGGCTTCGGGCTGGCCCCCGACCACGCCCAGGGTCAGTACCAGGGCGTCCTCGGCCTCGGCTTCGGCGCGGGCCAGGCCCTGGCTCCCGCGATCCTCACCACGGTGGTCCTGGGCCTCGGCACGGCGGGCTGGCTGCTGCTGGCGGCGTTCTTCGCGGCGCTGGGGGCTGCCGGCCCGGCCCTGGCGCGCTGGGGCGTACGGAGCCGGCCGCAGCCGCGCGTCGCCGCGGAGGTGACGGGCTGACCCGTTCCAGGTCCGCCGCTACTGCCCCACCCGTCCGTCGATCAGTTCCCGCAGGAAGTCGGCGTGGCCGTTGTGCCGGGCGTACTCCTCGATCATGTGCACCAGCACCTCCCGCAGGCTGACCGGCTCGTCGCCGCCCCTGGCCGGCAGTGCCAGGTCCGGGGCCTCCTCGACGAGCCGCTCCGCGAAGGCGACCTCGGCCCGCCAGGTCTCCCAGGCCTCCGCCACGGCCGCGGGGTCGGCGGTCACGCCCTCGAACTCCGAGCCCAGCTCGCCGGTCGGCCGGAAGTGCCGCCCGGCGACCTCCTCGCCGGCCATCACCTGCCGGAACCAGTACTGCTCCACCCCGGCCAGGTGCCGCACCAGCCCCAGCAGCGACAGGTTCGAGGGCGGCACCGAACGCCGGGCGAGCCCCTCCGCGTCCAGGCCCGCGCACTTCAGCTCCAGGGTCAGCCGCTGGTCGCGCAGGTACGTGACCAGCACCTGCCGCTCGGTGGCCCCGGGGCCGGCGCCGTCGGTACGCGGGTCGTCCTCGGGCCGGACGAACATGTTGGACCAGGCGAAGCCCCCTTCCCCGGACGGAGGTACGGGGTCTGCGGGGCGTGCCGAAGCTTGGGACATGCCCGGGAGCCTCACCCCGCGCGGGGCTCCGGCGCAACCGGATTTCGGGGGACGGGTGCCCGCCGGCTGCGGGCCTGGGACTGCGGACTGCGGACTGCGGACTGTGCGGGCGCCGGACGGGTGCCCGCACAGTCCGCCGCGGGAGGTTCAGTCGGCGCAGACCGCCAGGGCGGTGACCTGCTGGGTCTCGGCCGTCAGGTTCCTGCTGTGGACGCGCCAGCCGTTGCCCTCGAACGACGAGTGGATGAGCACGGTGGAGGTGCTGTTCCCGCCGCCGCCCTTCACCCGGGAGCCGGCCTGGCACTGGACGACGGAGGTTCCGGTGCCTCCCCACTTCGTGACGTTGCCGGCCCGCCCGACGACCACGTGGTGGGGCGCGGCGGAACAGACGGTGAAGGGCTCGACATACTGCGTGGCCCCGGTGTGGTTGTAGTACCACGCCTCCCAGGTGTTGAGGTTGGGCATCGAGGTCTTCAGCATCACCCCCGGCCCCGAGCCGCGGCCGCCGCCGCCCGTGGGCACCTCGCCCGCGGGGCACGGCTGCCGGATGATCTTCGTGTCGAGCTTGGCCAGGTCGACGCGGGCGCCGAAGACCTGGTGGTGCGGGGCCGACGAGCAGACGACCGTCGCCGCGATCTCCCCGGTGTCCAGGGCCGATTCGTTCCGCCCGGTGATGACCCAGTTCCGCCCCTCCGCGTAGGAGCTGGTGACGGTGAACTGGAACCGGTCGGGGTAGCCGACCAGGCCGCCGCTGGCCGGCACTTGGCCGGCCGGACAGGAGACCGTCGCCCTGCGCAGCTCACTGGGGTACTCGATCGGGATCGGCACGCGTGCGCCGGTGACGTACGTGAGCGTCTCCGCGACCGCCGCGGGGGCGACGCGCGCCGGAGCCGGAGCGGGCTGCGGCGTCGCGGCGGCCGTCCCGCCGACGGCGAGCAGTGCGACGGCGGCCAGAAGGAGCGGACGGGGGAGTCTCATGGCGACCTCTGTCTGTGTGTGGGGGGAGAGATCCCTGGATATCCCGTGGCTCCCGGCCCCCGGGGCGCCGACCCTCGTCCGTCCGTCGCAGAATCGCTCCGCCCTCACCCGACAGGCCCACACGGGCCCGCGCCGACCACCGCCCCGGCATCCGGCGGCTCGAAGGCGTAGACGTGCGGGCCCCATTGGCCGACCGCGACGACGGTCCGGCTGTCCGGTGTCCAGTCGCAGCCGGGGAGCGGCCCCTCCGTGCGCAGCAGGGCCACCGCCCGGCCGGACACCGCGTCCCAGATCCGCAGCGCGCCGTCGTCGGCGGTGCTCGCGAGCCAGGCCCCGTCGGGGGACGCGGCCAGCGAAAGCACCGTCCCGGTGTGGCCGCACAGCAGAACGCCCGCACCGTCGCGCCACAGCCGTACGTCAGGCCCGTCGCCGCACGCGAGCCACGACCCGTCGGGCGCGAGGGCCAGCGGCCCCGGCCGGTGGTCGAAGCCGCGGTACTCCGCGCACCGGCCGGTCTCCCGGTCCCGCACCCGCACCACGCCGTCGGCGTCGGCCGTGGCGTACCGGCCGCCGTCCCGCGCGAAGGCGGCGGCGAACGCCGGCGCAGGGCGCCGGGGTTCGTGGGTGCGCACGACGGCACTGCGGTCGCGGGAGCCACCCGTGACGCCGTCGGGCGGCCCGGGCCGGTAGTCACGCAGGCCGGTGCCGGTCCGGAGGTCGAAGAGCCGTACGGTGCCCCGGTCGTCCGCCGCCGCGAGCCAGTGGCCGTCTCCCGACAGGGCACAGGCCGACACGGGGCGCGGCTGTTCCAGGAGGGATCCCGCCACCGACACGATGCCGTACGAGTCCAGCGAGACCGGGGCCCCGCCGGGTGTGACCGCCAGCCAGCGCTCGCTGCTGTCGTGCCTGGGGTGGTACTCGGAGCCGCCTCTGACCAGGTGCCAGATGCGCACCGTGCCGCGGTGCCGGTCGGCTGTGAGGAAGCGCGCCCCGTCGGCCTCCACGGCCACGAGCGCCAGCGGCTCCGACCGCCCGGCGCCGGGGTGCCGGCCGGCGGCGGCCCGCCCCGTTCCCTGCTGCCGGGGCGCGCCCGGGCCCTCGACCCGTCGCTCCGGGTATGGCACCCGGCCGTCGGTCCGTCGCTCCGGGTGCGCCGCCCGGCCGTCGGTCTGTCGCTCCGGGTGCGCCGCCCGGCCGTCGGTCCGACGCTCCGGGTGTGCCGCCGGCCCCTCGGCCCGCGGCGCACCGGCCCCGCCGGTGACCGGCGCGTCCCAGATCCGCACCGCCCCGTCGCTGCCCGCGCTGGCGAGCCACTCGCCGTCCGGCGCCACGGCCAGGGCGTCCACCTGCCCGGCGTGGGCGCGCAGTTCGGTGCGGACGCCTCCGTTCCGCGTACGGCCGGCTGCTGCTGCGCCGTCCCGCGTGCCGTCCGCCGCTCCCACGCCGTCGTGCCGCGTCCAGAAGCGGACCGTGCCGTCCTGGCCACCGGAGGCCAGCCAGCGGCCGTGCGGCCCGGCGGCCAGGGCGAGGACGGGCCCCTCGTGGCCACCCGGGTGCCGCTCACGCCCGGCGTGGTCGCAGCCGTCGAGCGCCGTGCTTCCGCTCTCCGCTCCCACGAGCAGCATCGGCGGCGCGCCGGCCGCCGGGCCGGATGCCGCCGGGACCCGCGCCACCCGTTCCGTCCGCTCGCCGCCGGGCACGACCGCCACCCTGGTCCAGGTGGTGGTGCCGCCCCCGGACCGAGGCCCCACCTCGCTCAGCGTCCCGCCGTCCCACCGCCGTGTCCTGCCCCCCAGGTGCGTGGTGGCCAGCAGGCTCCCGTCGGGGGCGGCGGCGAACCCGGCCACGTCCTCCTCCGCCTCCAGACGGCCCGTGTTCCTGCAGGTGGCCGGGTCCCACAGCGTCACCACCCGCTGGGCGGCGTCGAGCACGGCCAGCCACACGACGCCGTTGCTCCGCGGCACCGCCGCGAGGGTCCGTACCGGACCGCCGCCCGGCACCGGCCGCACGCCCCGCACCAGTGGCCCGCCCCGCTCCACGTACCAGAGCAGCACCGCCCCGTGCGCGTCGCCGGCCGCCAGCCAGGTGCCGTCCGGGGCCACCGCGAGCGCGGTGAGCGGGTGCTCGTGGTCGCGCCGGTCCAGCTCGCGGCCGCTGCGCGCGTCCCAGCGGCGTACGGTGCCGTCGAGGCCCACCGACGCCAGCCACTCCCCGTCGGGGGACGCGGCCAGGCCCGTCACACCGCCGTCGTGGCCCAGCAGCGTGCGCCGCAGGGCGGGTTCGGGGAGGTCCGGCGGGTCCCACCGGTTGCCGAGCCGCGGCCGGGGCACCAGGGGTTCGCGGGCCGCGACCTGCGGACCCCAGTGCGGGAGCGGCGCGAGCCGGCTGTGCAGCACCTGGACCAGCGCCCCGGCCGGCTCCGTCGGTGTCAGCAGGTGGGCGACCCGGGTGATGTCACGGGCCAGCGCGGCGGCGGACGCGGTGGGGATCCGGTCCAGGTCGGCCCAGGGCGCGGTGGGCCCCCGGCGGAGGAGCCGGGACTCGACCCACCGCAGGTCCCCGGCGAGCGCCTCCGCGCCGGCGGTCCGGCCGGCCCCCAGCAGGTGCTCGACCAGGTGGTCGTGCAGGTAGCCGTCGGGCAGGTCCCAGGGGGCGGGGCGCGGCCGGTCCCGAGCGGGGCCGGCCGGTTCCCGGGCGGGCGCGGTCCCTGCCGCCTCACGGGAGACCGCGGCTCCGGGCGCGCCGGCGAGCACGCCGTCCGCGTCCGACCCCGCCAGACCGTCCCGAGCCGTGTCGACCAGCAGCCCGTGCAGCGCGCGGAGTTCGGACGCCCCCAGCTCGCTCCGCAGGTAGTCCCGCAGCACGTCGTGGAGGGAGATCCGGCCCCCGCGCTCCGGGTTGAGGGCCACCAGCGACAGGGCGTCCAGCTGCGCGCACAGCGCCCGTACGGCCTCCTCGTCCAGCCCGCCGGTGGCTGCCCAGAGCCGGGCGACCAGTGGCACGGGTACGGCCTCGTCCTCGGCGAACACGGCCAGCTCGGCCAGTCGCCGGGCGCCGCCCGCGGACAGCAGGGTCGTAGCGGCCTCCACGGTGGCCCGTACCGCCTGGGCCCGGCGGGCCGGG
Organism: Streptomyces sp. NPDC101118; assembly: GCF_044759445.1. Lineage (NCBI taxonomy): Bacteria > Bacillati > Actinomycetota > Actinomycetes > Kitasatosporales > Streptomycetaceae > Streptomyces > Streptomyces sp. NPDC101118. Next base: position 49,799 of record NZ_JBIVZG010000020.1, read on the forward strand.
TCGTCGAGGTCGAGCGGCGTGTCGCGCGGGGCGGGGGGACCGTCCACCGCGGCCGGCCCACGGTCGCGCAGGGCCCGCAGCACGGCCCGGGCCACATCGGCCGGTTCGCCCCCGGTCGCGATCCGGCGGGCGACCAGCCGGTTGGTCAGCCGCAGCAGCAGCGCCCAGCGGCCGGTGGCGTGCAGCAGGCCCGTCACGGTGTCCGGGGGCAGCGGCGGCAGTCCGTGGGTCAGCACCGCACGGGCCTGCGCGGGGGACATCTCGTCCACCCGCACGCGCTGCGTACCCGGCGGCAGCACGGCCGGCACGCGGGTGGTGACCAGACGGACGCACGGGGCGCCGCCGAGCAGGAACGGTTCGAGCTGCTCCGGCTCCCACACGTCGTCCAGGACCAGCAGGGTGCGCGGCCGCTGGTCGAGCAGCCGGCCCAGGTGGGCGCCGGCCAGCGCCGGGTCGTCGAAGGCGGTCGTGTCGCCGGTGATGAAGCGGGTGACCTCGGCGACCTTCGCCGCCACGGCCGCCCGCCCGCGCACGTCCCGGCCGATGGTCACCGTGTAGACCCGGCCCCGGAAGTGCCGGCGCACCCGGCCGCTGGCGCGGACCACGGTGGCCAGGGTGGTCTTGCCGAAGCCGCCCGCGCCGTCGAGGGAGGTGGTGATGCCGACCGTGCGGCGGCCGGCCCGCCCCCGGCCGCGCGCGCCCCGGCGGGGCGGGCGGCAGACCGCCGCGACCGCCCGGGCGCCCTCCCTGCGGTCCACCACCCATTCGGGTACGGACGGGGGCGCGGGCGGGGGCGGGTCGCCGGCGGGTGCCGCGCCGCCGTCCCCGCGTACGGCCGTCACGACCGCGACGACGACGGCGAGCAGGGCCAGCGCGCCCACCGAGGTCCAGGAGTGCCGGCGCAGCAGGTCCAGGGGGCCGGGCCAACGGTCCGCGGACGTCGCGGCGTTGGCGGCCAGGGAGGCGAGCACGGCCAGCACCGCGCCCAGGACCGCCAGCGTCGTGGTCTTTCCGGCGCCCCGCATCGCACACCCCCGGGCCGTGTCCTGGTGCCTTGCGGTGGATCACGATAGCGGCGCCGGGAGCGGGGTGCGGGCGTGCCGCCTCGGCTGCACAGACGTGCGACGCGCCCCAGTACGTGGGCGAGTTCGGCGGGGTCGGCGAGCTCGGCGGGGTCGCGCCGCCCCATGCGGGGCGCGGCGAGGGACCGTATGTGGAACTCGCTCATGTCGCTCATGCGGCCGACGGCATGCCCGGTGGGCCCCGAAGCCTCCCAATGCGGCCTGCGTGGAGTGGTGTTGCTCGTCACGCGCGCAGGGGCGGCGCCGGCACACGAAAAGACCCCGTCCCCGGATGACGGGGGGCGGGGCCTTTCCGCACTTCGCTGACCAGCCGGATCAACGAGGCGGGGGCGGTGGGGTCACGGGTGGGTGCGCGGTTCCTGTCCACACGTCAGGATTCGGCTGGATCGGGGCGGTTGGCCGAAACCTCGCTCCACCGTGAGGAGTACACGGCCCGACCCCTCGGGATGATTCGCGCTGCCCGGTTCATGACACAGGGTGGTCTCGTCCACACATCTCCGAAAGGAACGGCTTTCGTGCGCATGCGACGATTCGCACCGCTGCTCGCCGCGGGCCTCTTCGCCACGACGATCCCCGCGCTCGCCCCCGCGCAGGCCTCGGCCGCCACCACGCCCGAGTACCTCCGGCAGAAGCCCGCCTGGCACCGCTGCGACTCCTCACAGCCCGCCGCCTTCCAGTGCGCGACCGTCAAGGTGCCGCTCGACTACCGGCACCCCGAGGGCCGCAAGATCGACCTGGCCATCTCGCGGCTGAAGACCTCCACCCCCGCCAAGCGCCACGGCGTGCTGCTGCTCAACCCCGGCGGCCCCGGCGGCCCGGGCCTCGACCTGCCGCTGATGATGCGGGCCGAGCTGCCGAAGAAGGTCGCCGAGAAGTACGACCTCATCGGCTTCGACCCCCGCGGCGTCGGCCTCAGCACCCCGGTCACCTGCGGCCTGACCGACGCCGAGCAGAACTGGCTGCGCCCGTACAAGCGCGAGACCTTCGCCGCCGACGTCGCCCGGTCCAAGTCGGTGGCGGCCAAGTGCCGTGCCAGGGCGGGCGACCTGCTGCCCCACATCACCACCCGCAACACCGCCCGCGACATGGACACGATCCGCGTGCTGCTGGGCGAGAAGAAGATCAGTTACGTCGGCTACTCGTACGGCACCTACTTGGGCGCCGTGTACAGCCAGATGTTCCCGTCCCGCACCGACCGCTTCGTCCTGGACAGCGGCGTGGACCCGGCGCGCGCCTGGCGCGGCATGATCCAGGTCTGGGCCTCGGGCGCGGAGCCGGCGTTCACCCGCTGGACCAAGTGGACGGCGCAGCGCAGCAGCCAGTACAAGCTGGGCGGCACGCCGGCCGCCGTCCGCAAGACCTTCTACGGGCTGGTCGCACGCGCCGACCGCACCCCGATCGAGATCGACGGCACGAAGCTGACGGGCGACGACATCCGCTCGGCCCGCGCGGTGTTCTTCAGCGTCAGGGAGGCGGCCGAGTTCGTCTCCGCCCTGAAGCAGGCCGCCGACGGCTCCCGGCAGGTCCGGCTGCCCGCGGGCGTCCTCCCGGAGCAGCAGTCCGCGGCCGACCGCCCCGCCGCGGGCGTGCCGGACGACAACGGCACCGCGGCCTTCTGGAGCGTGCTGTGCGGCGACACGGCCGCCTGGCCGCGCGACCCGGAGCAGTACCGCCGGGACGCCGTCCGCGACAAGGCGCGCTACCCGCTGTACGGCGACTTCGCCTCCAACATCATGCCGTGCGCCTTCTGGAAGAAGCCCGTGGAGGCCGCCACGCCCATGACGGTCAAGGCCCCGGTCCTCACCGTGCAGAACGAGTGGGACTCGCAGACCCCGCTGGCCAGCGGCAAGGGCCTGCACCGCGCCCTCAGGGGATCCCGCATGATCCTCGCCGAGGGGGGCGTCGGACACGGCGTCTACCTCGTCGACCGCGCCTCCTGCGCCAACGCCCCGGTCACCTCCTACCTGGTGACCGGCAAGCTCCCGGCGCGCGACCTCACCTGCCGCACGGCCGGTGACGGCGGCGCCCGCGTGGACGCGCCGCTGCCGAAGCCGCAGCCGTTCCCCGCGTTCTAGACGGTCGCGGTCCACAGCGTTCATCCCGGCCGGGCACGCCCACGCGTGCCCGGCCGCTCCAACCCACGGGCGGTCGTACGGACATGAACACCGACGAGACCCCGGGCACGGTCGGCCCGGCCGTCACCTTCGGCCTGCTGGCGGCCTGGGCCGTGCACGACCTGGAGGAACTGCTCACCGTGCCGGGCTGGTCCCGCGACCGGCTGCCCGAGCTGGAGCGGCGCTTCCCGCGCGTGCCGGAGCGGGTCTGGCGGCAGCCGGCGCCCGCCGACGGCCGGGAGTTCGCGGCCGCGGTCGCCGGCATGGCCCTGGTGGTCACGGCCGCCGCCGCGGCGGGGCACCGGACCGGCGGCCGGTCCGCCTTCTACCAGGGAGCGGTCAACGGCTTCGGCCTGCACGGGCTGGTGCACCTGGCCCAGGCCGCGGTCGTCCGCGGTTACACCCCGGGCGTGGTGACCTCCCCGCTGCTGGTGGTGCCGTTCGGCCTCTGGGCCCGCGGCCGCCTCCGCGAGGCCGGCGTACTGCGCCCCACGCGTCCCCGCGACGCGGTGCAGGGCCTGGCCCTCGCCGCCGCGGCCACCACCGCGAGCCACACGGTGGCCCGGCTCCTGCTCCGGCGCCGGGGCCGCTGAGCCGGGACGCCGCCGCGCTGGCCCGCGTACGACGCCCCGCGCGCCCGGTGCCGGTTCAGCCGGCCGGGGTGTCCCGGGCCGGGGCGTCCCCGGCCGCGGCCCCGGCGTCGCCCGGGGCCGCCTTCCCGGACCCGTCCCGCACCTCGCACCCGGCCTCCTTCCGGGCCGCCGCGCGGGCGGCCTGCCAGGCGGTGGAGTCGAGGAAGTGGTTGTCGAAGCGGTCCTGCGCGGCCAGTACGTCCTCGACCGACGCCTCGCCGCGGCCCACCCGCTCCAGCAGCCGGAAGTACTCGAAGCGCTCCACGCCCGGCGCGATGACGATCAGCAGGTCCACCGGTGAGCCGGGTGCCGCGGCGAACGCGTGCGGCAGGTGGGGCGGCACCACCACCAGGTCGCCCGGGCCGGCCGTCACCACCCGCTCGCCCGTCAGCACCTGGGCCCGCCCCGAGATGACGAAGAACAGCTCGGAGGAGCCCCCGTGGTAGTGCGGGGTCGCTCCGTCGGCACCTCGTTCCAGGGTCACCCGCATGGTGCTCAGCGCGCCCTCGGTGGCGTCCGCGTCGGCCAGCAGGCGGCCCTGCCCGCCGAGCATCCGCACCACCTCCGCCTCGGCGTCGCGTACGACTACGGCATCAGGTCCGGGCAGCGTCATCGCCGTCCCCTTTCCCTCTTCGGATCCAGGGTGATTCGTCCTCTGATAGTAAGTCATCTAACTATCAGCTTCCGAATAGACTGGCTCACATGACGCAAAAGGACCAGGTCGACACGATGGTCGGCCAGTGGGAGCGCGAATGCCCGGGGCTCGGGCTCGACCTGGAGGCCATGGGGATCGCGGCCCGGCTCGGCCGCTTCGTGCTGCTCGCGGAACGGCGGGTCGAGGCGACCTTCGCCGCGCACGGCCTGCGCAGGGGCGAGTTCGACGTGCTGGCGACCCTGCGCCGGTCCGGTGCCCCGTACGAGCTGATCCCGTCCGCCCTCGCCGACGCCCTGCTGATGACCCGGGCCGGCATCACCAGCCGCATCGACCGGCTGGAATCGGCCGGTCTGGTCCGGCGCCGCATCGACCCCGAGGACCGCCGGAGCGTCAGGGTGGCCCTGACCGAGGCCGGGCGGGAGCTGACGGAGGCCGTCGTCGCGGCCCACTCCGCCAACGAGGGCGCGCTGCTGGCGCCCCTGGCCGGCGAGGAGCGTGTGGTGCTCGACCTCCTGCTGCGCAAGCTGCTGGCCGGAGTGGAGGAAGGGTCCGCCGTCGAGTCCTGAGCTGCCACCAGTGGCTTCGGGCCCGCTCGGCGTGCTTGAAGTTGCGCGTTTCAAAGGCGCTTCGAACAACTTCTTACACAGTGCGGCCCTCGCGCGCTATGTTGCCAGGCGCATGCCAATCGCACAGCCGTGGTGCGGAAGGGCTCGCTCCGCCGTGCCCACGACCGCCGCGCCGCGCCTTCCCCCGGCCCCGGACCGCATGAGGAGCTGCCCCCATGGGACTCGGTCAACGCCTGGCACGAAGGGGCCGTCCGCGCCCCGGCACCCCCACCCCGCGCACCCGCTTCACCCTCCGGACCCGCTCCACCAGGACCCCGTCCGCCACCAGGACCCCGTCCGCCACCAGGACCCCGTCCACCCCCCGCCCCGGCCGCCTGCGCCGCGTCCTCGGCACCGCGCTCGCCGCGGCCCTCGCCGCGACGGCCCTGGTCACCGTGGGCCCCGCGGCCCCGGCGGCCGCCGCCTCGGCGGGAAACGCCACCGGCATCACCCAGTCCGGCAACACCTTCACCGTGACCACCTCCAGTGCCGCCAAGGCCCGCGTGGTCGTCGCCCGCGCCGACATCTTCCGCATCTGGCTCTCGCCCGACGGCGCCTTCACCAACGACCCCGCGGGCACCGACCTCGCGGTCACCACCGACTTCGGTTCCGTGGTCACCAGCTCCGCGGACGCCGGCGGCTACTACCGCATCAACACCCCGTCCCTCACCATCCGCGTCAACAAGTCGCCGCTCCGCTTCTCCGTCTACCGCGCCGACAACACCACCCCCGTCTGGCAGGAGACCCAGGCCACCACCTGGTCCGGCGGCAAGACCACCCAGTACCTCGCCCAGGGCCCGGACGAGCAGTTCTACGGAACCGGCCTGCGCCTGGGTGAATGGGCGCTGCGCGGCAAGACCGTCCCGGTGGCCGTCGACAACCGCTGGCGCGAGAACAACAACGCCAGCCCCGCGCCCTTCTACATGTCCACCAACGGCTACGGCGTGATGCGCAACACCTGGGCACCCGGCTCGTACGCCTTCACCGCGCCCGGTGCCTTCACCCACGACGAGACCCGGTTCGACGCCTGGTACTTCACCGGCGACTCCCTCAAGGGCGTCCTCGACGCCTACACCGACGTCAGCGGCAAGCCCTTCATGGCGCCGGTCTGGGGCTTCGAACTCGGCAACGCCGACTGCTTCAACGCCTCCAACCCCGACTACCAGGGCGACCACAACCGGCTCCGCCACCAGACCACCCCCGACGTGGTCGGCTACGCCGCCGACGCCCGCGCCGCGGACATGCCGTCCGGCTGGTTCCTGCCCAACGACGGCTACGGCTGCGGCTACACCCAGCCGCTCAAGTCCACCGTCGACGCCCTCAAGGCCAAGGGCTTCCAGACCGGCCTGTGGACCTCCACCGGACTCTCCGGCATCGCCGACGAGGTCGGCACCGCCGGCACCCGGGGCGTCAAGACCGACGTCGCGTGGATCGGCAGCGGCTACAAGTACGCCTTCGACGGCGTGAAGCAGGCCGTGGACGGCATCGAGAAGAACTCCGACGCCCGCCGCTTCGTCTGGACCGTCGACGGCTGGGCCGGCACCCAGCGCAACGCCGTCGTCTGGACCGGCGACACGTACGGCACCTGGGACGACATGCGCTGGCACGTCCCCGCCATCACCGGCGCCGGCCTCTCCGCGCTCAACTACGCGGCCGGCGACGTCGACGGCATCTTCGGCGGCAGCCCCAAGACGTACGTCCGCGACCTCCAGTGGAAGGCCTTCACCCCCGCCTTCATGACCATGTCCGGCTGGGGTGCCGTCAACCCGTCCGCCGGCTACCAGGACAAGCAGCCCTGGCGGTTCGCCGAGCCCTACCTGTCCATCAACCGTACGTACCTCCAGCTGAAGATGCGGCTGACGCCGTACCTCTACACGATGAGCCGCACCGCCCACGAGACCGGCGTCCCCAGCACCCGCGCCATGGTCCTGGAGTACCCCGACGACCCGGTCGCCCGCGGGAACCTGACCAGCGGCCAGTTCCTGGCCGGCGACTCCTTCCTCGTCGCGCCCGTGGTCTCCGACACCACCACCCGCGACGGCATCTACCTCCCGGCGGGCGCCTGGACCGACTACTGGACCGGCAGGACGTACGCCGGCCCCGGCTGGCTCAACGGCTACAGCGCGCCGCTCGACCGGCTCCCGCTCTTCGTCAAGGGCGGCGCCATCGTCCCGATGTGGCCGAAGATGAACCACGCCGGTGAGAAGCCCGTCTCCACCCTCACCTACGACATCCACCCCCGCGGCGCCTCCACCTTCACCCTCTACGAGGACGACGGCCTGACCCGCGCCCACCTCACCGGCGCGTACGCCCGCCAGAAGGTGGACGTCACCGCGCCCGCCGCCGGCACCGGAGACGTCACCGTCGCGGTCGGTGCCGCCAACGGCTCGTACGCCGGCAAGCCCGCCTCCCGCGGCTACGAGCTGAGCCTGCACGTCGCGGCCGCCCCCTCGGCCGTCACCGCAGACGGGTCCGCGCTCCCGGCGCTGACCTCGAAGAGCGCCTACGATGCCGCGGCCACCGGCTGGTACTTCGACCCCGCCGACCGCTCCGGGATCCTGTGGGTGAAGACCGGCGGCAAGGCCGGCGCCTTCACGGTCACCGCCACCGGCACCCGGATCCCCGCCGCGGACGCGGTCCCCGGCTCGCAGCCGATCCCGAACTCCGGCTGGTCCGTGGCCCACGCCGACAGCCAGGAGACCGCCGCCGAGAACGGCGCGGCCGCCAACGCCATCGACGGGAACGCCGGCACCCTCTGGCACACCGCCTGGTCCTCCGGCAAGGCCGCCGCCCTGCCGCACGAGATCCAGATCGACCTGGGCGCCCGCTACGCCGTCGACGGCCTCGGCTACCTGCCCCGGCAGGACGGCGGGGTGAACGGCCGGATCGGCCAGTACGAGGTCTACGTCTCCGACACGACCTCCGCCTGGGGCACCCCCGTGGCCACCGGCACCTTCGCCGACACCGCGGCCCTGAAGAACGTACCCCTGGCGGCCAAGACGGGCCGGTACCTCAGGCTCAGGGCCCTCACCGAGGCCGGCGGCCGCGGCCCCTGGACCAGCGCCGCCGAGATCACCGCCACCGGCCGCGCCGTCCCCCTCCCGGTCGACGCCACCCTGGTCAACGCCGCCTCCGGCACCTGCGTCGACCTGCCGTACAGCGCGACCACCCCCGGCACGGAACCCACCCTGTACGGCTGCCACGGCGGCCAGAACCAGCGCTGGACCCTGCACCAGGACGGCCGGCTCACCGGTCTGAACGGCGTCTGCCTCGACGGGGCCGCCGCCGCCCGGATCACCATCCAGACCTGCGACGGCAGCGCCGGCCAGAGCTGGGGGCTCGGCCCGCAGGGCAGCATCCGCAACGCCGGCCAGTGCCTGGCCGCCTCCGGCTCGGCCAACGGCAGCAAACTCACCCGCTCGGTCTGTGACAACAGCGCCGCCCAGCGGTGGTCCAGCGGCTCCTGACCCGCGGGACCCCGTACCCCCCACCCGCCGCGCCGCCCCGGACCCCACCCGGGACGGCGCGGCGCCGTCTTCCCGCCGGCCGGTCAGGCCTCCCGTACGGCGATGGCCCCCACCGGGCAGGCGCGGGCGGCCTCCCGGACCAGGGGACTCCCGGCACCGTCCTCACGGCCCGGCAGCAGGGCGCTGACCCCCTCGTCGTCCTGCGTGAACACCCCGGGCGCCGTCAGCGCGCACTGGCCTGCGCCGATGCACCGCCCCGAGTCGATCGAAATGTGCATGGGACCTCACCAGGTCACGGGGAGTTCGAGCATCCCCTGGATCGTGTCGCCGGGCTTGAAGGCGATCTCCTCGGGCGCCACCGCCGGCCGCAGCCCCGGCAGCCGGGCGAAGAGCGTGCCGAGCGCGATCTCCATCTCGGCCCTGGCCAGGTTCTGGCCCAGGCACTGGTGGATGCCGAAGCCGAAGGCCACATGGTGGCGGGCCGGCCGGTGCCAGTCCAGGACATCGGGGTCCGGGTACACGGCCGCGTCGCGGTTGATCACCGACGTGGCGAAGACCACCCCGTCGTCCGGCCGGATCACCACCCCGCCGATCCCGACCGGCTCCGTCGCCACCCGCAGCATCCCGTCCGCGATGGACAGGAACCGCATCAGCTCCTCCACCGCCCCCGACAACAGCGAGGGATCGGACCGCAGTTCGGCCAGCTGCTCCGGGTGCCGCAGCAGCGTGTACGTACCCAGGGAGATCATGTTGGCGGTGGTCTCGTGCCCGGCGATCAGCAGGATCGCCGCGATGGAGACCAGCTCCTCCACGTCCGTCCGCCCGGTCTCCAGCCGCTCCGCGATCAGCTCGTCCAGCAGCCCCTCGCCGGGCGTCACGCGCTTGCGTCCGATCAGCTCCCGCAGGTACGCGTTGATCCGGTCCCGCGCGTCCTCGACGTCCGCGGGACCGGGCCCGCGCAGCAGCCGCCGCGACTGGGCCTCGAAGAACTCGTGGTCCTCGTACGGCACTCCGAGCAGCGCACAGATCACCATCGACGGCACCGGCAGCGCGAACGCCCCCACCAGCTCCGCCTCGCGTGCGCCGCCCGCCGTCATCGCGTCGATCAGCCGGTCCACGGTCTCCTGGATCCGCGGCCGGAGCTCCGCGGTGCGCTTCAGGGTGAAGCTGGGGATCAGCATCCGCCGCTGGGCCTGGTGCTCCGGGTCGTCCATGCCCAGCAGGGCCGCCCGCTGCGTGCGCGCCACGCCCGCGAAGCGCGCCGAGGGGACGGGGAAGGCCGCGTTCTGCCGGTCGGAGGACAGCCGTCCGTCCGACAGCAGGGCGCGGGCCTCGGCGTGCCCGGTGACCACCCACACCGAGCGCCCGTCGTACAGGCTCACCCGCGACAGCGGCGGTCCTTCGGTCAACGGCCGGTATCCGGCGGGCGGGTGGAAGGGGCAGGTGCGGTCCTGGGGGAAGGCAACGGTCTCGGTCGTCTCGGTGGTCGTCTCGGTCGTCATCGCGCAACCTCACAAACACGGGTCCGTCTGGCCTGGCCGGTTCGCGGAGGATCAGCCCCACGGCCCGGCCCCGCCCATTACATGCCTCAGGCACCTATCCGGCCCACGCCATATTCGGCCAAACCACACAGTTCCCCCGGAAGGCGTACGGCTACTCGTTGTGCAGCACCGAGGCGATGGACAGCCGGGCCGCCGACCGGGCCGGCACCAGCGCCCCCAGCACCGCGATCCCCACGCCCGCGCACACCAGGCCCGCCAGCTGCGGCGCGTGCCAGACGTCCTTCATCCACCCGGGGAAGTCCACGATCCCCACGTTGTCCACCAGCAGCCGGTGCGCCGCCATCCCCAGCGGGATCCCCAGGACCCCGCCCACCAGCCCCGGCCCCGCCACCGAGGTGACCGTCATCAGCACCACCTGACGCGGGGTCATGCCGACGGACTTCAGCATCCCGAGGTCCCGGCGCCGCTCCCGCGTGGTCAGCAGCACCGTGTTGAACACCCCGAGCGCCGCCACCGCGCCCAGCAGCACCGAGAACACCGAGGAGAAGCCGACCACCGTCGCCGTCGCCGTGTTCCCGGCGCCCGACGGCTCCGCCGCCAGCCCGGGGTCGGCCGCACGGACGGCCCTCGCGTAGGCCGCCGCGTCCGCCCCCGGCGCCAGCCGCGCCCGGTACTCGGTCGCCCGGGTCCCCGGCGCCAGCGCCTCCAGCGTCCGCCAGTCCGCGGCCAGGGACTTCGCGTTGCCCTCGATGACCCGGCCGACCACGGTGACCGGCACCGTCCGCCCGCGCACCTGGAGCGCGGTCCGGTCCCCGACCGACAGCCCCCGCTGCGTGAGGAAGGCCGGGCCCGCCGCGACCTCACCGGCCCGCGCCGGCCAGCGTCCCTCGACGACCGCGTCGGCCAGCACCCCGGTGTCCCCGCGGTAGAAGTCGGCGAAGTACGTCCCGGGCTGCCCCGCCAGGCGCACCTGGGTGAACGCCCGCGCCAGCACCTGCTCCGCCCCGAGCGCCCGGAGCCGCGCCTCCGTCTCGCGGTCGCCGAGCACCTGCGCCGGACGCCCGGAGGCCGAGGGGTCCGCGTCGACGTGCACGCCGGGCCCGCCCGCGCCCCCGCCCAGGTTCGCGAACGCCAGCATCGTGCCGGTCAGGCCCGTGGTCACGGTCACCGTCGTCACGCCCAGCGTGATCGCGGCCAGCGTCAGCAGGGACCGGCCGGGCCGGGCGAAGGGCAGCCCCAGCCCCAGGCTCACCGCGCGCGGGAGCCGTGTACCGCCGAGGAACCGCTGCACGCGCAGCCCGCGCCCGGTGGCCGGCGCGCTGCCCGCCGTGATCGCCCGCGCCGCGGGCAGCCGGTGTGCGCGCAGCGCCGGGACGAGCGCGGCGGCCAGCACCAGCAGCGGCATCCCGGCCAGACAGGCGACCGCGGGCCAGGGGCCCACGTCCATCGGGGCCAGGCCGGTGTCGATCCCGGAGAAGGCGATCCGTACGAAGGGCCGGGCGAGCGCCCCGCCGGCCAGGGTGCCGAGCAGGCAGCCGAGCGCCGCCGGCACCGCCACCATCAGCAGGTAGACGGCGACCACCTGGTTCGGCGTGAACCCCACCGCCTTCAGCACCCCGATGTGCCGGTGCCCCGAGACCACCGCGCCGCTGACCACGTTGCCCACGATCAGCACCGAGACCAGCAGGCCCAGCACGCCGAAGAGCGAGACGAAGGGCAGGTACGCGTCCGCCAGGGAGGAGAAGGCCTCGGCGAGGGCCTGGTACGACTGCCGCGCCGTGACGGCATCCGCCGGCAGCCCGCGCGTCGCCGCGGCCAGCGAACGGTCCACCGCCGCACGCGACCCCGCGTCCTCGAACCGGTACAGCATCTGCGCCGAGTCCGGGCGCAGCGCGGCCAGCTGACCCGGGGTCACCCACGCCCCGGCCGACCGGCTCATGCTGGTCGCGAAGCCCACCACCCGCAGCGGCGGAACCCCCGGCACGGTCAGCCGGCTGCCCAGCAGCGACCGGTCCGGGGTGCCGGCGACACCCCAGTTGACGACGATCTCCCCGGGCCCCCGGACCCACCGGCCGGTCAGCACGCGCACCCGGTCCACCGGACCGCCCGGGTCCGCCCGGCCCACCACCGTCAGCGCGCCCGACGCCAGGTACATCCACGGTTCCGGCAGGTCCACGGTGGCCTGCCCGAAGGGTCCCGCCGCCGCTTCGACGCCCGGCCGGCGGGCGGTCGCCGCCAGCCGGTCCGCCGGGGCCCTGGCGGCGTCGAAGGCGACCACCGCGTGCGCCCCGCGCTGTTCGGCGAACGCCTTCTCGAAGGGTGCCGACGCCGCCCCGACCAGCGCCAGGGCCAGCAGCACGGTGGTCGTGGCGCACAGCACGACCAGCGCGATCACCACCGTCTGGATCCGGCGCCGGCCCACGGCCGCCCGCGCGGCCCGCCACACGGCGCTCACGCGCCCGCTCCCCGGAGCCGGGCCGGGCCCGCGGCGGAGGCGTCCGGTGCCTCCGGTCCGTCCAGGGTGCTCTGCCGAGCCACCCGGCCGTCCGCCATCTCCACCAGCCGGCTCGCGCAGCGGGTCGCCAGCTTCGGGTCGTGGGTGACGATCAGCAGCGTCTGCCCGATCTGGTTCAGGTCGATCAGCAGGTCCATCACCTGCTCGCCCGACCGGCTGTCGAGGGCGCCCGTCGGCTCGTCGGCCAGCAGCAGGGCCGGACGGTTCATCAGCGCGCGTGCCACCGCCACCCGTTGCCGCTCACCGCCGCTGAGCGCGGCCGGGTAGCTGTCGCGCCGGTCGGCGACGCCCAGCTCGTCGAGCAGCTCCAGCGCCCTGCGGCGGGCCTGCCGGGCGGGGGTGCCGGTCAGCTGGGCCGCCAGCGCCACGTTGTCCAGGGCCGGCAGGTCGTCGATGAGGTTGAAGAACTGGAAGACCATCCCGATGTGGTGACGGCGGTACAGCGCGAGGCCGGTCTCGCCGAGCGCCCCGAGGTCCTGCCCGCGCACCTCCACGCGCCCCGCCGTCGGGCGGTCGAGGCCCGCCACCATGTTCAGCAGGGTGGATTTGCCGCAGCCCGAGGGGCCCATCACGGCGACGGCCTCCCCGGCCCTGATCTCCAGGTCCAGCCCGTCGAGTGCCTTCGCGTCGCCGTACTCCTTGTGCACGCCGTCCAGCCGGACGACGACGCCGGGCGACCTGTCTTGATCGATTGTCATGCCCCGAACCTACGAGTGGGGCCGCGGGCGCCGCGTCGGTCCGTCGGTGTACCCGGCGGCCGCCGTCATCCCGGGGATGTACGGTGCTGCACCGGAGGGATGACGATCTTGACGCGGGCCGGGAGGGGGAGCGGATGGGGAACTGGCCGGCCGGGGCGCTCGTGGCGCTGGCGGCGGTGTGCGGCGTGGCCCTGGTCCTCGCGCTGGCGCTCGTACGGGCCCGGCGCCGGTACCGGGAGGCGCTGGGGGAGCGGGGCTGGCTGCTCGAACGCGAGCGGGAGGGCGCGGCCAGGGCGGCCGTCGACGCCGAGCGGGCCCGGATCGCCGCCGAACTGCACGACGTCGTCAGCCACAACGTCAGCCTGATGGTGGTCCAGGCCGGCGCCGCCCGCGAGGTGCTGACCGCCCTGCCGGACGAGGCGGCCGCCGCGATGGGCGCCGTCGAGGCGGCGGGCCGCAGCGCGATGACCGAACTCCGGCACCTCCTGGGCCTGTTGGCGCCGGCCCAGGACGGCAAGGACCGCCCCTACGGGGACGACCTCGCGCCGCAGCCGGGCCTGGCCGGGCTGGGCGTGCTGGTCGACCGGATCTCCTTCGCCGGACTGCCGGTGGAGGTCAGGATCTCGGGGGAGCCCCGGCCGCTGCCGGGCGGCGTCGACGTGACGGCGTACCGCATCATCCAGGAGGCGCTGACCAACGCGCTCAAGCACGGGGACGGGGGGAAGGCGGAGGTGACGGTGCGTTACGCGGACCGCTCGCTGCGGGTGGAGGTCCTGAACACGGGCCCGAGCGTGCTGAACCCGGCCACGGCCGGGCGCGGTGCGGGTGCGGAGGCCGGTACGGGTACGGGACCGACTACGGAGTCCGGAACCGGTACGGAAGCCGCCCCGGGCACTCCGCACCGCCCCCCGCGCCCCAGGACGGCCGACGGCGCCGGCCGCGGCCTGCTGGGCCTGCGCGAGCGGGTGGCCGTGTACGGCGGCGACCTCGACGCCCGGCGCCGCCTCGGCGGCGGCTACCGGGTCCGCGCCCGCATCCCCCTGGACCGCCCGTGACGACGCCGGCCGCACCCGGGCCCGCACCCGTACCCGGCCCCGCACCCGACTCCGTATCCGGGGCCGAACCCGGGCCCGCCCCCGTACCCGCGGCCGAGCCCGCCCCGCGCGTCGTCATCGCCGACGACCAGGAGCTGGTCCGCACCGGCTTCCGGCTGATCCTGACCTCCCGCGGCATCGATGTGGTCGGCGAGGCCGCGGACGGTGCAGAGGCGGTGGACCTGGTGGCCCGCCTGCGGCCCGACGTGGTGCTGCTGGACATCCGGATGCCGGTCATGGACGGCCTGGAGGCCGCCCGGCGGATCCTCGCCACGACGCCCGGCTGCCGGGTCGTCATGCTGACCACCTTCGACCTCGACCAGTACGTCTACGCCGCCCTGTCGGCCGGGGCGAGCGGCTTCCTGCTCAAGGACGTCACCTCCGAGCACCTCGCCGCCGCAGTGCGGCTCGTCGGCACCGGCGACGCCCTGCTCGCCCCCTCGATCACCCGCCGCCTGGTGGAGCGCTTCGCCGCGCCCGCACCGGCGCCCGCCCCGGCCCCCGCCGTCCACCGCGAGCTGGCCGCCCTCACCCCGCGCGAGAGGGAGGTCCTCACCCTCGTCGGCCGGGGCCTGTCCAACGCGGAACTGGCCGCCCGGCTGACCCTGAGCGAGGCCACGGTGAAGACCCACGTGGCCCGCATCTTCGCCAAGCTGGCGCTGCGGGACCGGGCGCAGGCGGTCGTCGTCGCGTACGAGACGGGACTGGTGGCCCCGGGCGACGACGCCTGACGCGGAGCGGTCACGGGGAACGGCCATGGGAACTGCCACGGGGAACGCCCACGGGGAACGACAAAGGCGAGGAAGGGGTACACCCACTCCTCGCCACTCTCAACTTATAACGCACCGGGGGGCTTGCGGCAAGGCCCCGGGGATGGGTCAGAATCGCCGACCTACCCCCCGAGCCTGCCGAATGTGGAGATTCACGACGTGCGTGTGTTGTTCCGGCTCATGTCCCTGGACCGGCGGTGAGGCCGGCCATGACCTCTTCCCTCACCACGAGCGCGTTCGACCTGCCCGACCGGCTCGCCCACAAGGCGGACCCGGCACTGACCGACGCCGACGAGCGGCACTTCGCGGCCGTCTCCGAGAGCCTGGCACAGACCATCGCCGAGCTGTCCGAGCGCCTGGAGGCCGAACGCCGCGCACCCGGCGGCGCCGGCCGCGCCGCGATGGACCGGGACGCGGAGATCCACCGCCTGACCGGACGGCTGCGCACCCTGCGCCGCTTCGGCCGCGACCTCTGCCTGGGCCGGATCGTCCCCGCCGACGACCACGAGCCCGTGTACATCGGGCGCCTCGGCCTGACCGACAGCACGGGGCGCAGGCTGCTCCTCGACTGGCGCTCACCCGCGGCCGAACCCTTCTTCGCCGCCACCCACGGCGGCCCGATGGGACTGGCGAGCCGCCGCCGGTACCGCTGGACCGGCGGCCGGATCAGCGACTACTGGGACGAGGTGTTCACCGCCGAGGGCCTCGAGGGGCACGCCGTGCTCGACGACCAGTCGGCCTTCATCGCGAGCCTCGGCGGCAGCCGGTCCGCCCGGATGCGGGACGTGCTCGCCACCATCCAGGCCGACCAGGACGCCGTCATCCGCGCCGGCTCCGCCGGCACCCTGGTGGTCGACGGCGGGCCCGGCACCGGCAAGACCGTCGTCGCCCTGCACCGCGCCGCCCACCTCCTCTACTCCGACCCGCGCCTCGGACACCGGCGCGGCGGCGTGCTGTTCGTCGGCCCGCACCAGCCCTACCTCGCCTACGTCGCCGACGTGCTGCCCAGCCTCGGCGAGGAGGGCGTACGCACCTGCACCCTGCGCGACCTCGTCCCCGAGGGCGCCCGGGCGAGGGCCGAGACCGACCCCGAGGTGGCCCGGCTGAAGTCGTCCGCGGACCTGGTGGGAGCCGTGGAGGCCGCCGTACGCCTCTACGAGGAGCCGCCCGCCGCGGGCATGACCGTGTCCACCCCCTGGTCCGACCTCCGGCTGACCGCCGACGACTGGGCGACGGCCTTCGACGCCGTGGAACCGGGCACCCCGCACAACGAGGCGCGCGACCAGATCCTGGAGGAACTCGTCACGATCCTCACGGAGAAGGACGACAGCGGGGCCGCCCCCCACCTGCTCCGCAGGGCGCTGCTCCAGGACCGGGAGCTGACCGGCACCCTGCACCGCGCCTGGCCGCTGCTCGACCCCGGCGAGCTGGTGGGGGACCTGTGGTCGGTCCCCGCGTACCTGCGCCGCTGCGCCCCCTGGCTCGGCCCCGACGAGGTCCGCCGCCTCCAGCGCCCGGAAGCAGGGGCCTGGACGGTCTCCGACCTGCCGTTCCTGGACGCCGCGCGCCACCGGCTCGGCGACCCGGAGGCGTCGCTGCGGGCCCGCCGGCAGGAGGCCGCCGCGGCGGCGGAACGCGAGCGCATGGCCCACGTGATCGACAGCGTGCTGGCGGCCGACGACGACGGGGAGGGCGCGGTGACGATGCTGCGCGGCCGGGACCTCCAGGACACCCTGGTCGACGGGCAGGCCCCGCCCGGCGCCGAACCCGAGCCGTTCACCGGCCCGTTCGCCCACGTCGTCGTGGACGAGGCCCAGGAGCTGACGGACGCCGAGTGGCAGATGCTGCTGCTCCGCTGCCCCTCCAGGAGCTTCACGGTCGTCGGCGACCGCGCCCAGGCCAGGCACGGCTTCGCAGGGACCTGGCGGGACCGGCTCGAACGGGCCGGGCTCGACCGGATCACCGTGTCCTCCCTGAGCATCAACTACCGCACGCCGGAGGAGGTGATGGCGGAGGCCGAGCCGGCCATCCGCGCCGCGCTCCCGGACGCCAACGTGCCGGTCTCGGTGCGCAGCAGCGGCATCCCGGTCGGCCACGGCCGGGCGGCGGACCTCCCTACGGTGCTGGAGGCCTGGCTCGCCGAGAACGCCGACGGGACCGCCTGCGTCATCGGCGCCCCCGCGTTCCCGGAGTCCGACCGGGTGCGGTCGCTGACCCCGTCGCTGGCCAAGGGGCTCGAGTTCGACCTGGTGGTCCTGGTCGACCCCGACGCGTTCGGCGGGGGCGTCGAGGGGGCCGTCGACCGCTACGTCGCGATGACCCGCGCGACCCGGCAGCTCGTCGTCCTGACCAACCCCTGAGGCCGCGGTGGTGCCGTGCCTGACCCGTACGGCGCACCCGGGCTGTCCTCCCGGGTGATACCGGTGGCGTGGGCCCGTGGCCGCCCACGCCGTCCTCGGTACGAAGGTGAGCCGGCGAACGGCAGGAGAGAGCATGGAGCGGAAGCACGAACGCCTGGCGACGGCCCGGGCCGCGGGCATCGCGGGGGTGGTGTTCGCGGTCCTGACGGCCACGGCGATCGCCCTCGTGCGCACCGCCCTGCCGGACGGCGCCGACGACACGGTCGTGGACGCCGGACAGCGGAACGCGCTGCGCACGGCGCTGGAGCTGCTCCCCTTCGCCGGGATCGCGTTCCTCTGGTTCATGGGCGCCCTGCGGGAACAGGCGGACGGCACCGAGGACAGGTTCGTCTCGACCGTGTTCCTCGGCAGCGGGCTGATCTTCGTCGCCACCCTGTTCGGGGCCGCGGCGGCGGCCGGCAGCGTGCTCGACGAGGACCCGCAGGGCTCTCCCTTCGGCAAGGAGTTCGCGTACGCCCTGCTCACCACGTACGCCATGCGGATGGCGGCGGTGTTCGTCCTCACGACCTCCACCATCGGCCGCCGTCGCGGCTCCCTCCCGCGCCCGCTCGTCGTCATCGGCTACCTCGCGGGTCTGACGCTGCTGGTCGTGGCCGCGAACGTGCCCTGGTGCGAACTGGTCTTTCCCGCCTGGGTGCTGCTCCTCAGCCTCAACATCCTCCTGGGCCGGCGGCCGGCCGGTGCGCCGCCCGGGGCGAGGGCCTGAGCCTGCCGGGGCCCTTCACCCGTACGGTCCGCCCCTCGTCGCGGCCGTCCGGCCCCCCGCCCAGAGTGGTCCGCAGGGGGTCAGCCGGGCCATCGGAGAGGAACCTTCCCGTGGTGAGGATTGCCGTCGACCTGAACCGGTGCCAGGGGTACGCGCAGTGCGCGTTCCTCGCACCGGACGTCTTCGTCATGCACGGCGACGAAGCACTGCTGTACGACCCGGACGCCGACGAGGCACAGCGAGCGAAGGTGGCGCAGGCCGCCGCGGCCTGCCCCGTCCAGGCCATCCTCGTCGACGCGGTGGACACGGGGGGCGCTGTGGCCACCGCGGACGCGTCGGCCGAGGTGGTGTCCGGTGCCCGTTGACGGATCCCTGGACCAGCTCAAACGCGAGGGACGCATCGTCGTCGTCGGCGCCTCGCTGGCCGGCCTGCGGGCCGCCGAAACCCTGCGCGCCAAGGGCTTCGCGGGGTCACTGACCATGATCGGCGACGAGCCCTGCGAGCCGTACGACCGACCGCCGCTGTCCAAGGGCGTGCTGCTGGGCAAGGCGGCCGCCGAGCGCACGGCACTGCCCCGGCTCAGGTCCATCGACGCGACCTGGCGGCTCGGCGTCCCGGCCGGCGGCCTGGACATGGCCGCGCGGCGCGTGCGGCTGGCCGACGGCGACGAGGTGCCGTACGACCGCCTGCTCATCGCCACCGGGGTCCGGGCACGCCCCTGGCCGCGGGAGGAGGAGGCCGAACTCGACGGCGTCTTCGTGCTGCGGACCCGCGACCACGGGGCCGCGCTCGCCCGCCGGCTCGCCGAGGGACCCCGGCGGGTGCTCGTCATCGGCGCCGGGTTCACCGGCTCGGAGATCGCCTCCGCCTGCCGCGAGCGCGGCCTCCCCGTCACCGTCGCGGAGCGCGGCGCGGCGCCGCTGGTCGGCGCGCTGGGCGGGGTGGTCGGCGCGGTCGCCGCGGAGCTCCACCGCGAACACGGCGTCGACCTGCGGACCGGTGTGATGGTGACGGCCCTGGAGGGCGACTCCTCGGGCCGGGTGCGCGCCGCGCACCTGTCCGACGGCTCGACCCTGGAGACCGACGTGGTGGTCGTCTCGCTGGGCGCGATCCGCAACACCGAATGGCTCGCCGGATCCGGACTCGGGGCCGGCCCCCGGGGAATCGCCTGCGACGCCGGCTGCCGCGCGTTCGACATCCGCGGGATCGTCACCGACGACATCTACGCGGCGGGCGACGTGGCCCGCTGCCCGCACCCGCTGTTCGGCTACCAGTTCCTGTCCCTGGAGCACTGGGGCAACGCCGTCGCCCAGGCCGAGATCGCGGCGCACAACATGGTCAGCGGGAGCACCGACCGGGTGCCGCACATGGAGGTGCCGGCCTTCTGGTCCTCCCAGTTCGGCGTCAACGTCAAGTCGGTCGGCGTGCCGTCGATGGCGACGGAGATCCTCATCGCGCAGGGCTCGCTCGAAAGCCGCCGGTTCGTCGGCGTGTACGGGTACCAGGGGCGCGTCATCGGCGCCGTCGCCTTCGACCAGGCCCGCTGGCTGCCGTTCTACCAGGAGCTGATCGAGTCCACCGCGCCGTTCCCGCCCGCGTTCGCCACGGTCGACCGGCACACGGACGGACAGCGGCCGCTCGACGCGGACTTCCCCGACCCGTCCGTACCCACGCACGGCCCCACCGTGACGCTCAGCGGATACTCACCGGCCGACCGCCGGATGACGTTCACCCCCGCGCACTGACCCGCTCGGCCACGAGGACCTGCCATGACGCAATCCCTGCTGCACCGGATCCTGGACTACGACAACCGGGCCAACCCGTACCCGATCTACGAAGAGCTGCGGAAGAACCCGGTCCACCACGAGGCCGACGGGCCGTTCGTGATCAGTACGTACTACGAGATCCGGGGCCTCCTGCACGATCCCCGGATCAGCTCCGACGCCCGCAACCTGGCCTCCAACGCCGCCGACCCGCTGGCCGAGCCCGCCTCGGAGGAGAGCGCCCTGCCGCCGGGCTTCCTGCGGCTGGACCCGCCGGAGCACGACCGGATGCGGCGCATGACGAACCGGCCCTTCGGCCCGCCGCACTCCCCGCGCCGCGTGGACGGGATGCGCCCCGAGCTGAAGGACATCGTCGACGGCCTGATCGACGGCATCGGCGACCCGGCCCGGATCGACCTCGTGGAACAGTTCTCGTACCCCTTCCCGGTCACGGTGATCTGCCGGCTGCTCGGAGTGCCGCGCGAGGACGAGGCGCGCTTCCACGTGTGGGCCGACACCCTCGCGGCCAGCCTGGACCCCGACCCGGACGCCGATCCCGCCGACCGGGGCAAGGGAGCCCACGACGCCCGGATGCAGCTGGGCATGTACCTGGCCGGGCTGATCGAGGAACGCCGCAAGAACCCCGGGGACGACATGCTGTCCCAGCTGGCCACGGCCAAGGGCGGCGACGGCTCCATGACCACGATGGAACTGCTGAGCACCGCTGCCCTGCTGCTGATCGCCGGGCACGAGACCACGGTCAACCTCATCACCAACGGCATGCTGACCCTGCTGCGCAACCCCGGCGTCCTGGAGCGGCTGCGCGCCGAACCGCGGCTGGCCGTGCCCATCGTCGAGGAACTGCTGCGCTTCGAACCGCCGGTCCAGCTGCTGCCGCAGCGCACCACCCTCGCCGACATCGAGGTCCGCGGCGTCACCATCCCCAAGGGCGCCTCCCTCTGGCTGGTCCTGGCCTCCGGCAACCGCGACCCCCGCCGCTTCGACGACCCGGACCGCTTCGACCCGGACCGCCCCGACATCCAGCACCTCGGTCTGGGCAGCGGCATCCACAGCTGCTTCGGCGCCCCGCTGGCCCGCCTGGAAGCCCAGCTGGCCCTCTCGGAACTGGCCCGCCGCCTGGTCAACCCCCGACTGCTGGACGACCCGCCCCCGTACCGCCAGAACGCCGTGCTCCGCGGCCCGCGCCACCTCAACATCACCTGCGACGACATCCGGCCCTGAGCCGGCCCGCCGTCTCCACCCCGCCTCCGACGCGGGCGGACGTCACAGGCCCCTCACGCACGCCCCCGGCCCCGATCGGCGCCGGGGGCGCAGTCGTCACGCCGGCGTGACGGGACCATGCGGAGCGGGGGCGTACGCGGGCGGAAGGGGGCGCGTACGCGAGCCGGTGCGCCAGCTTCCGAAGAATTGTGAAAGACGCCCCGCACCAACGGCCCCGTTTCCGGTTGGCTAGTACGTGAGAGCAGTACCACTCTCCGGCTGCCGGACCTGGGGGCAGGCACGCCCGGTCACCGCACGCACCACTGGAAGGGACCGCGTCACCGTGGATCTCGTCGGGAACGCAGCGCTCGTGCCGATAACCGTAACCCCGGCCCGTGCGTTCGTTAGTCAGGTAGCCGCCGCGTCGGCCGGCGGTGACAGTGGTCAGCCGTGGGGGTGCGCATGAGCGAAGGCGAGTTCGACCCATCCGGGGACCAGACGGTCTCCAATGAGCTGGCGGGAGTCCTGCCCGTGGAGTACACGGCATTCCACTCGCAGCACCACCGCGCCTACCTGCGTTACGCCCACCTCCAGCTCGGCTCCCGCCAGGACGCCGTCGAGGTGGTGGACGACGCGTTCACCTTCCTGCTCAAGGTGTGGCCGCAGGCGCTCAAGGAGTCCAGCCTGCACGGCTTCGCCTGGTCGGTGCTGCGCGAACACGTCGAGCGCCGCCTCGCCGTACTGGACAGAACACCGGCCATGGTCGAGACAGCCTGGTTCGCGGCCCTCCGCCGCTCCAAGCGTCAACGCCTCGAACTCCAGGAAGCCAGACTCGCCTTGTACGCCGCGATCGCAGAACTCCCCGACCGCGACTACGACATCGCCCTCCTCGCCTTCCTCGGGGGCTACCACGAGGACAAGGTCGCCCAGATGATGGGCATCAGCTCGGCGGCGGTCCGCTCCAAGATCCGCGGAGCCCGCCGCACCCTGTCCCGGAAACTCGGGCTCGACTGGGCCGCCGGAGAGGAGAAGGACCAGTGAGCGACACGACACGGGATCTGACGACCGTGCTGTGGGAGGTGACGGTGGCACTCCACGACTCCGAGGTCCTCGCCGAGGAGTACGCCGGCTACGACGAGGACGCCGCCCGGCGCCGGATCGCCCGCCGGGTCGTCGCCGACCGCACCCGGGCCGCCGCGTCCTCTCTCCGCAACGCCGCCTCCCGGCGACTGCCGGGCCGGCGGCGGCCCGCCCCGCCCGACACCCTCGTCCTCGACGCCGCCTGTCACGTCCGGGCCGCCCGCGGACTCGACGCACTGGCCTGGCACCTGGTCGAGAGCGAGGAGTTCACCGCCCGCGCCCTCGACGCCGGGTCCTGGCCGCACGGCCAGGACTCCGCGCTGCTCTTCGGCTGTCTGCTGCACCTGGCCGGCCGCCTCGAAGGCGCCCAGTTCTGGTTCCAGTACGCCGCCGGGGCCGGCTCCCGCACCGCCGCGCACTGCCTCTACCTGCTCCACCTCTCCCGCGCCGAGGTCAGCACGGCCCGGCACTGGATGAGCCAGACCCGTACGCTCCCGCCGGAGACCGGGCTCCCGGTGCTGCCCGCGCTCCCCGACGGCCTGGAGGACGCGCTGGGCGCCTCCGTCATCTGGACCTCCCCGCCGATCACCACGCAGGACCTCACCTTCCTGCCGCACGAACCCGGCCTCGCCCCCTCCGAGCAGCCCCTGCGCGACCGGCACCGGCTGCCCGCCGGGCTGCGCCGCGCCATCGCTGCGCTCGTCCCGGAGGAGGACCCGGACCTGGGCGAAGTGCTGCTGCCCAGCCCGCAGTTGGCCGTCGCGCTCGCCCGGTGCGCCCGGCTGAACCCGGCCCGGCTGACCGAGGACGCCGCCGAGTGGGCGCCCGGGATACTGCGGGCACCGGGCCTCACCCACGCCGCCCAGCAGGTGCCGGACCCGGGGCCGGCGCCGGCCGCGCTGACCTCCGTACACCGGGCGCTCCGCGTCCTGGAGGTCATCAACCGCTACTCCGGCGGCGTCAACCTCGCCCAGATCGCCCGCCAGACGCAGCTCCCGCAGCTGTCCCTGGCCCAGGTGCTGACCCAGCTGGTCCGCGCGAACCTGGCGGTGCCGCTGGGCCACGACGCGTACGCCGCGGGCTCCGCCCTCCGGCTGACCGGCGCGGCCGGCGCGGGCGGCATGGGGCAGCTCCAGGAGACCCTGGCCTGGGTGCGCGACGCGGTGGGCGCGGCGGTGTACGTCAGCCGCTACACCGACGGCGAGGTCGCCATCACCCAGTACGCCGACGGGCCGGCCGCGCCGGTCGTGGAGGAATGGGTGGACTTCCGCGCCGCCGCGCACGCCTCGGCGGTCGGCAAGGCCCTGCTGACCCAGCTCGACTACGACGGCCGGATGGACCACCTGGCGCGCCACCGCATCGCCCGGCTGACCTCGCACACCATCACCAGCGAGACGGTGCTCTTCCACCAGCTCGACACCCGGCAGCCGAACGACCCGCTGCTCGACCTCCAGGAGTACGCCCTGGGCACCCAGTGCGCGGCCGTCCCCATCACGGCGGGCCCGAACGCGGAATGCGTGGCCCTCTCCCTCCCGGGCACGGACCCGCAGCGCCTCCAACAGGCGGCCCGCACCCTCCAGAGCGAGGCGGCCGCGGTCCTCCTGGCGCTGCTGGTGGCCGGCACCACCCCCACGGCCGTCATCGCTGAACCCGCACCCGCACCCACCCCCACCCCGGCCCCGAGCAGAGGAGGCGTCCTCCTCACCCCGACCGCCTAGGGTGCACACTTCTGCATCGTGGAGATCATTGAGGGCGAGCTGGGGCGTCTTCGGGCCGGACCGGGGGCCGAGGACAGCGGGCTGCTGCCGTTTCTCGTCCGGGTCCGATTCGCGGCCGAGGATCCGGCCCGGGTCATTGCCCGTGCGCGTGCGGTGCTGACCGGCGTGGTCGAGCGCGTGGGGGACTGGCCTCCGGACGAACGATGGCCGCAGCTGCTGCCGGCCTGGTTCGTCCGGCGGTGCGCGCCCGAGCCGGGGCCTGAGGAAGCCCTCGATGCCGAGGCATGGCTGCGGCAGTGGCGGGCGATGACGCCGGAGCAGAGGGCGGCTGCCGGCGACGGCCCCTGGACGCTGCTGGACTGGCTGTACTGCTTCGACCCGACCGAGGAAGGAGCCGGTGACGACCGCAGCTGGTGGTGGTGGGACACCGGCACCGACGGACGGGACGGAGGCTGGGTGGAAGTGGCCACCGACGGCTGGCCGTTCGGCAGCGGGTCGCTGTCCTGGCTGATCGAGGCCAGTGGCGGCACGGATCTCACGTACGGAGCGTGAACCCCACGCGGTGCCTAAGGGTTCGCGCGGGCGCCCAGGGTGGCGACCGCGTTGATCAGGCGGTCCCAGAAGAGGTCCCGGTCCAGGGTGAGGGCCACTCGGGCGTTCGGCGGGTGGCCCAGGTAGCCGTGGAGGTCCACCACCGTCGCACCGCGGGTGTACTCGCCGCGGAGCTCCACCGTGACGCCCGCCTCGACGCAGTGCACGATCGCGGGGTCGAGCACCCGGGCCACCGCCACCGGGTCGTGCAGCGGCGGGGCGGTGAAGCCGTACAGCCTGCGGTACGTGCCGGCGAAGAAGGTCATCAGCTCGACGCAGGTGCGGCCGAGTTCCGTGCCCAGGCCCTCCAGCCGGGCCAGTACGTCCGGCGTCGCCAGGGCCTGGTGGGTGACGTTCAGCCCGCACATGGTCACCGGCACGCCGCTGCGGAACACGATGTCCGCGGCCTCCGGGTCCACGTGGACGTTGAACTCGGCGGCCGGGGTCCGGTTGCCCCGCTCCGTGGAGCCGCCCATCAGCACGATCTCCCGGATCCGGCCCCGGACTTCGGGGTGGCGGGTCAGCAGCAGCGCGATGTTGGTCAGCGGTGCCGTCGGCACCAGGGTGACCGGCTCGGGGTGCTCGGTGAGCAGCCGGCGCATCAGCTCCACCGCGTGCTCCGGGACCGCGTCCACGGTGGGTTCGGGGAACCGGGGCCCGTCCAGGCCGGACTCCCCGTGCACGTCACCGGCGGTGCGCAGGGGCGCGACGAGCGGCCGGTCGCAGCCCGCCGCGACGGGCACGTCCGTGATTCCGGCGACCGTGCACACCCGGCGGGCGTTGAGGGTGGTCTTCTCCAGCGTCTGGTTGCCCGCCACCGTGGTGATGGCGAGCAGGTCGACCGCCGGGTCCCCGGCCGCCAGCATGATCGCCAGCGCGTCGTCGTGCCCGGGATCGCAGTCGATGATGATCGGTACGCCCACGCCTGCTCGCTCCTCGTCCGCCCGGTCGGGTGCCGCCTCGTCCGTCGTGCCAGTCTGCCGTCCGGGGCGGCCGGCCGGGGCGGGACGGCCGCGTTGGCCGGAAAACCCCGCCCGCCCGGCACGCGTACGGGCTACCGCTGCCGCGCCGCTGCGGCCCCGCCGGGCGCCCGTACCGTGCGCGCCGCGTCGCCCGCCGTCGGGTGGAGGCGTACCGCGCCCAGGACCGCGGGCAGGCACAGCGCGCCCAGCAGGAGGAAGGCGATCTGGTACGCGGCACCCGGCGCCGATGCCAGGACCTGGCCGATCCGCAGCGCGATCACGGCCACCGCCACGCCCAGGCCCGCGGAGAGCTGCTGGGCGGTGGCCGAAAGGGTGTTGGCGTCCCGCAGCCGTTCCTGCCCCACCTCGCTGAACGCCATCGTGGAGTAGCCGGTGAGCCCCACCGAGCGGGCCGCACCGCCGGCCAGGACCAGGGCGGCGGTCACCGCGACGGGCGTGGCCGCGGTGAGGAAGGCACAGCCGGCCACGGTCACCGCCAGCGCCCCCGTGGAGACGATCAGCAGCCGCCGGAAGCCGAACCGGTTCAGCAGGAACGTCGTCGCCGGCTTCACCGCGATGTTGCCGACGAAGACGAACAGCACGACCGCCCCCGAGGCGACCGCGCTCCAGCCGAAGACCTCCTGGAACAGCAGCGGGAGCAGGAAGGGGACGGCCGTGATGACCATCCAGACCAGCGAACCGCCCGTCACGGACTGCCGGAACGAGGCCACTTCGAGGGTGCGCAGGTTCACCAGCGGGTGCGGGGCCCGCAGCAGGTGGCGCCCCGCCGCCGCGAGCGCGGCGAACGCCACCGCGGTCACCGCTGCGGTGACCGGCCACCCGCTCCCGTCCTCGGCCACCAGGTGGCCGGCCCAGGTCAGGGCCGCCAGGCCGGTGCAGCAGAGCAGTACGCCGGCGAGGTCGAGCGGGGGCGGCGACCCCTGCGGGCCGGAGCCGACGATCCGCCAGGCGGCGGCGAAGGCCACCAGCCCCATGGGGACGTTGATCAGGAACATCCAGTGCCAGCTGGCGTACGTGGTGAGCAGCCCGCCCGCCAGGGGCGCGGCGACCGGCGCGACCAGCCCCGGCCACACCACGTAGGCCATGGCCTTCGGCAGGTCGGACTTCTCCGTCCTGGCCAGGACGAGCAGCCGCCCGACCGGGACCATCATCGCGCCGCCCGCCCCCTGGAGGACGCGCAGGGCGACCAGCGTGCTGAGGTCGGGGGCGGCCGCGCAGGCGGCGGAGGCCAGGGTGAACAGGGCGATCGCCGAGAGCAGCACGCGGCGGGCGCCGAAGCGGACGGCCAGCCAGCCGCTGAGCGGTATCAGCACGGCGAGGGTGACGAGGTAGGCGGTGACCACCAGGCCCACGGCGGCCGGGGTGGTGCCCAGGGCGGCCGCCATGCGCGGGGCCGCGGTCGCGACGATCGTGCCGTCGAGCATCTCCATGAAGAAGCAGCCCGCGACGAGGAGCGCGGTGGCGCGCTGTCGGGAATCCATCATGCAGACCAGGCTCCGGCCGCCCACTGCTGCACACAAGGTCCGATTGGTTCATCAAGAAGTGCACCCGATGCAGCAATTGGGCGTGGGGAGTGGCAGAGTGGGACCGTGCGACCGCTGCCCGACATGAACCTGCTGCCCGCCCTCGACGCCCTGCTCCGCGCGGGCAGCGTCGCCGGGGCCGCCGCCGAGATGTGCGTCTCGCCCTCCGCGATGAGCCGCACCCTGGCCCGGCTGCGCCGGGTGGCCGGCGACGAGCTCCTCGTACCGTCGGGGCGCGGCCTGGCCCTCACGCCGCGCGCCCGGGAGCTCCAGCCGCAGGTCCAGGCCGCCCTCGCGGGGGCGCTCGCCGCGCTGCGCCCGCCGGAGCCGGCCGAACTGAGCGCCGTCGAGCGGGACTTCGTCCTCCGCACCAACGACGCGACCGCCGCCTTCCTCGGGCCCGAACTCACCGCCCGCGCCGCCCGCGAGGCGCCCGGCATCCGGCTGCGCCTGCTGCCGGAGGGCGACGAGGACCCCGCCGACCTGCGCGGCCGGATCGACCTCGACCTCGGCCAGCTGCCCGAACTGCCGCACGACGTACGCGCCGAGACCCTGGCCCACTACGGCTACCGGGCGGTGACCCGGGCCGACGGGCCCTACGCGGGGGAGCGGCTCACCCCCGAGCGGTTCGCCGCCCTGCCGCAGATCACCGTCACCCGGCGGGGCCGCACCTGGAGCGTGGTCGACGAGCGGCTCGCCGTACTGGGGCTCACCCGGGAGGTGCCGGCCACGGCGCCCACGTACGGCGCGGCCTGCTTCTTCGTCCTGCGCTCCGACGCGCTGGCGCTGGTGCCGGGACCCTTCGCGGCGGAGGCGGCCCGGGTGATGCCGCTCGCCGTGCTCGACATCCCGCTGGACCTGCCGACGGTGGCCTTCGGCCAGGCCTGGCACGTCCGCTGGGACGCCGACCCCGCCCACCGCTGGCTGCGCTCCACCGTCGCCGGGATCGTGCGGGAGCCCGGCGACGGGAGCGGTACGACGACGGGGGCGGCCCGCCCCTGACGCCGGGCCGGGTGCCGCGCACTGCGGCACCGCGGTGCGCCGGCACCCCGGGACCGCGGCACCGCGGCGAACCGGCACCCCGGCGAACCGGCACCCCGCCGCGACGGGCCCGGGTACGTCAGCCCAGGCGCCCGGAGGCCTCCAGCGGGCGCTCACCTGCGCCGGCCGGCAGGGCCAGGCTCGCCTCCAGGTCGTCCAGCGCCCGGCGGGCCCGGGCGATCCGCTCCCGCACCTCGTCGGCGGAGGCCGGCAACGGCGCGTCCGGCCCCGCCCCCGCTGCCGGCACCGCACCCGGCACCGCGCCGATCCCCGCCGCCCCGCGCTCCTCCTTGGCCCGAGAGCGGATCCGCTCCTCCTGCCGGGCCTTCTCCTCCTTCTCCAGCTCCCTGGCCTCGTCCATCGAGTTGATCACCACTCCGATCAGCATGTTGACCAGCACGAACGAGGCGAAGAGCACGAACGAGGCGTAATAGACCAGGGAGAGCCGGGAGATCGCCAGCCCCGCGTGCACCGCGTCCCCGAGCCCCTCCATCATGGTCAGCAGGAACAGCGTGAGCGCCGCGCGCCCGAGGGACCCGTAGTGCTCCGGGTCGGACCGGGCGAAGCACACCCAGCCGACCATCGCGTACACGTAGACCACCAGCGCCCCGACGAACAGGAAGCTGACCGTGCCCGGCAGGCTCCGGCCCACCGCGACCAGCATCACCCGCAGCTGGGGCAGGAAACGCGCCGTCCGCAGCACCCGCGCCAGCCGCAGCAGCCGCAGCGCGGTGGCGTTCTCCTGTGCCGCCGGCACGAAGGCGGAGACCACCACGACCAGGTCGAAGACGTTCCAGGGATCCCTGAAGAAAGCTTTGGGCCGGTCCGCGTGGGCACCGATGCGCAGCATCATCTCCACCGCGAACACGGCCATGCACCCGTGCTCGGCGAGCCCCAGCACCTCCCGGTGGGCGAGGGCGAAGCCGCGGTACGTCTCCACGCCCAGCAGCGCGGCGTTGGCGAGGATCACCGTGAAGACGACGAACCCGAAGGCCTGATCGTCGGTCACCTTGCGGCACCGGGCCGCGAACCGTGCGCGGCCGGGCCCGCGCGTCGTCACCGGAGGGGTCATCGTGCACCTCGTACTGGTCACCGCTCCGCGCACGCCGGAAGCCCGGGGGCGCGGACCCGTGGGGGTCCGCACCACCCGGGCCGAGGGCGTGCGCCTGTCCAGTCCCTCTAACCGCGCACGCCCCCGGATCTCACCGCGCGCCGCCGCAAGATCCCCCGATCGGGGTGCTGCCCGAAAGGCCGCCCCAGGGGGCGCCCCTCGGGACCGGCGGGCCTCAGACCCCCGGGATGGCCCGCGCCCGGAACGCCGCGCGGACCGCGTCCGCCGCACCCGCCCCGTACATCTGCCGGGCCGTCGCGACGGTCTTCAGCGCCGCGTCCGCGAAGCTGGTGTCCGGCGCGAAGCCGAACTGCGCGTTGACGATGATCCGGTCGGCCGTCCGGGCGCCGAGCGCACCGCGGATGTCGAAGAGCGCGCGCGACCAGATCTCGCCGTCCGCGTGGACCTCGCCCTCCCGGTCCGCGTACGTCTTCTCCGAGTCGGTGCGGCGCAGGCAGTGCGGGGCCGCGCTGTACGAGGCCGAGTCCCAGTCCGCGATGCACGCCAGGTCCGCCTTGAGCGGCCAGCCGTACTTCGCGTCGGCGTACGCGCCGACCGACAGGGCCAGGTAGTCGCCGAAGGCCTCGCCGATCGCGCCCGCCTCGGGCGAGGTGCCGAAGCCCGGGACCTGCGCCTCGTGCACCGCGTGACCGTACTCGTGGATGATCACCTCGGCGTCCTCGGCGTCGTCCACGCCGCCCTTGCCGAAACGGATCTCGTCCTTCTTGTCCGTGAAGAACGAGTTGTCCGCGCCCCACTGGTTGATGCGGACCGGCTGCCGGCGGGCGTTCGCGCCGGGCAGCTCGGTGCCGAAGCCGAGGCTCTGCAGGTACTCCTGGGACTCGTTGACCCAGAAGTACGCCATGACCTGCTCGAACTGGTCGTCCTTGCGGGTGTACGTCGCGGCGTCCGCGAGCCTGGCCGAGGCGCCGGTGTCGGAGCGGACGTAGGCCCACTTGCCCGAGAGGCCCCCGGTGCCGTCGAGGTTGCGCAGCGCGGCCAGCGCGTACGCGGACGCGGGCACGGCGGCGTCGGAGTCCTTGCCGTCGGTCAGCGTCTGGTCACCCGAGGACTGGACCGGGTTGACCATGAACAGCCGGGCCTGCGGGGCGCCGCCGGCGGCGGCACCGGACACCTGGGCCGACACGGGGCCGGCGGCGGTGAGCAGGGCCGCGGTGGCGGTGGCCGCGGCGACCAGGCCGCGGGGTATGCGGCGAGCCATAAACATCCTCCTGATGGGGGTGCGAACTACGCGTGCGGCCGTGATCCTCGCCTACGGCCACCCTCCTTGACCAGGCCTGGCGCACCGGAATCCGGACCGCGTGCCCGGTATGGGGGCACTCGCCCCGGCAGCCGAAAATCATCGGTCACGGCACTGGGCTCCTCCGGGGCCCGTCGCTACCCTCCGCGCATGATTCCCACGGTTGTCTGGGGCACGGGCAACGTCGGCCGCGCGGCCATCCGCGCCGTCGACGCCCACCCCGCACTGGAACTCACGGCCGTCCTCGTCCACGACCCCGGCAAGACCGGCCGCGACGCGGGCCGGCTGGCCGGACTCGACCGCGACCTCGGCGTCGCGGCCACCGACGACATCGACGCGGTGCTGGCCGCCGGACCCCGGGCCGTGGTGTACGCGGCCTCCGGCGACCTGCGCCCCGACGAGGCCCTCGCCGACATCGCCCGGGCCCTGCGCGGCGGTGCCGTCGTCGTCACCCCGGCGCTCTATCCCCTCTACGACCACCGCAGTGCGCCGCCGGAGTTCCGCGACCCGGTGCTGGAGGCCGTCAAGGAGGGCGGCGGCGCGCTGTTCGTCTCCGGGGTGGACCCGGGCTGGGGCAACGACGTGCTGCCGCTGCTGATCAGCGGGCTCGGCACCACCCTCGACGCCGTCCGCTGCCAGGAGATCTTCGACTACTCCACGTACGACCAGCCGGACTCGGTGCGCTACCTGGTCGGCATGGGCCAGCCGATGGACTACGAGCCTCCGATGCTGCTGCCGTCGGTGCCCACCATGGTGTGGGGCGGCCAGATACGCCTGATGGCCCGGGCCCTCGGCGTCGAACTGGACGAGATCCGCGAGACGCTGGACCGCCGCGCGCTGGAGACCACGGTCACCACGCGCACCATGGGCGCGTTCGAGGCCGGCACCCAGGGCGCCGTCCGCTTCGAGGTGCAGGGCATCGTCGGGGGCGAGCCCCGGATCGTCATCGAGCACGTCACCCGCATCCACCCCTCGTGCGCCCCCGACTGGCCGACGCCGCCCGACGGCTGCGGGGCGCACCGCGTGATCATCGAGGGCCGTCCCCGGATCGAGGTCACCGTCGAGGCCGCGGACGAGGGCGAGAACCGCTCCGCGGGCGGGAACGCCACCGCGGTGGGGCGGCTGGTCAACGCCATCGACTGGCTCGTCGAGGCCGGACCGGGCCTGTACGACGCGCTGGACGTCCCCCTCCGGCCCGCGGCCGGCCGACTCGGAAGGAAGCAGCCGTGATCATCGACGTGCCGGAAGGCAAGCACCCGATCGAGTACGTGTGGGGGGACATGGTCCCCGAGATCGGCATGGCAGCCTCCAACTTCTCCCTCTCCGTCTACGCCCACACCACCCTGGGGCTGCGCGAGTTCGAGGCCGCACGGCTGCGGATCGCCCAGATCAACGGGTGCGGCTTCTGCCTGGACTGGCGGACCGACCGCGACGGGGAGAAGGTCGAGGCGGAGTTCGCCGACGCGGTGGGGGAGTGGCGCACCACGGGGGCCTTCGACGACCGCACCCGGATGGCGGCCGAGTACGCGGAGCGGTACGCGCTCGACCACCACGGCCTCGACGAGGAGTTCTGGGAGCGGATGACGGCGCTCTACAGCCAGGCCGAGATCGTGGAGCTGACCATGAGCATCGGCTCGTGGCTGGCCTTCGGGCGGCTCAACCGGGTCCTGGGGCTCGACACCGTGTGCGTACTGCCCACGCACTGAGCGGCCACGGCCACGGGCCGTACCAGGGCCACGCCCACGGGGCCCGGTTCCGGCACACTGCCGGAACCGGGCCCCGTGGCGGACTGCCGGGCCGGTCAGAGGTCGTCGGCGATGATCCGCTCGATGTTCCGTTCCGCGAGCGCCGTGATGGTGACGAACGGGTTGACGCTGGTGTTGCCGGGGATCAGCGCGCCGTCGATCACGTACAGGCCCGGGTGGCCGTGCAGCCGGCCGTAGTTGTCGGTGGCCTTGCCCAGGACGGCACCGCCGAGCGGGTGGTAGGTCAGGTGGTCGCCCCAGATCTTGTTGGTGCCGAAGAGGTCGGTCCGGTAGATCGTCCCCTCCTTCGAGTTGATCTTGTCGAAGATGGTCTTCGCCGCGTTGATCGACGGCTGCTTCCAGGCCGTCTGCCAGCTCAGGTCCACCCGCCCGGTCGCCGCGTTCCAGCTGAACTCGGCACGGTTCGGGTTCTTGGTGATGGACAGGTAGAAGGAGGCGTACGTCTCGATGCCCGTGGGCAGCGGCGCCACCTCGGCGAAGGCGCCGCCCGCCGCCCAGTTGTCGATGCCGCCCGTGGGCATGGACGCCTGCAGCTTGCCGGTGGCGTCCCACATGTGGTTGGCGCGGCCGCACATCACGTTGCCGTTGTCGCCCCAGCCCTTGCCGATCTCGCCGTTGAGACCGGGCAGCGCCCCGGTGGCCTTCAGCCGGACGAGGAGCTTGCTGGTGCCCACGCTGCCGGCCGCGAAGAACACCCGGTCGGCGGTGACGGACTTGGTGGCGGTGGTGTCGCCGCTGGTGTTGATCTGGTCGATGGCCACCGTGTAGCCGCCGCCGGCCGCGGGGCTGACCGAGGTCACCTTGTGGAGCGGGGAGATGGTGACCCGGCCGGTGGCGCGGGCCTGGGCGAGGTAGGTCTTCTGCAGCGACTTCTTGCCGTGGTTGTTGCCGTAGAGGACCTCGCCCGCGAGGGCGGACTTGGGGACGGCTCCGGCAGCCTCCTGCTTCATGTAGTCGAAGTCGTAGACGTTGGGCACGAAGACGAAGGGGAAGCCCGAGCGCTGGGCGTGCTTGCGGCCCACCCGGGCGTACTGGTAGCAGGCGGCGCCGTCGAACCAGGCCGGGTCGATGTGGTTGACCCCGAGGCCGGAGTTGGCCCGCGGGTAGTAGACGTCGTACATCTCCGCGGCGTCGACCGTGGGGAGGATGGCGCCGAAGTTCTCGCGCCTGGGCGTGACGGCCATGCCGCCGTTCACCAGCGATCCGCCGCCGACGCCGCGCCCCTGGTAGACGGTGATGCCCGCGAACTCCTCGGCGTCCAGGATGCCCGTGTACCGCGGCACGTCCTTGTCGAGCGGGAAGCCCAGGAAGTTGCTCAGCGGCTGCTTGGTGCGGGTGCGCAGCCAGTAGGAACGCTGGTCGGGCGAGGTCGTGTTGGCGAAGACGTTGCCGTCGGAGCCCGGGGTGTCCCAGGACATGCCCATCTCGATCATGTGGACGTCGACCCCGGCCTGGGCCAGGCGCAGCGCGGCGACCGAGCCGCCGTAACCCGTCCCGATGATCAGTACGGGGACATGGGCCCCGGGGTCGATGACGGTGGCGCCGACGGCGGTGGGGATCGCCGCGGTGCTCGCCGCGGAGGCACGGCCCGACAGGGCCGCGACTCCAAAAATAGAACTTGTTCCAGCGATGAATCCACGGCGGGAGAGGCCGCTGGAACCATTGGCGCGCATGGGGGAATCGCTCATGTGGGGTTCCTCACTCTCTGGCGGAGTGGGAACAGGTTCTACTGCTGGGCATGAATTAAGTCACTACATACCCGTTGGTAACTTTTGTCCGTACCTGACATGGATCAGTGGCAGCATCCGGCCGTCCCGGCCGGCGCCCGGCGGCGCTCGGGGGTGTCCCGTGGCGGTCCGTGATCACCGCTGCGTAGTCACGGAAATTCACGAGGTGAGCGAAAGGTGAATCTTTTACTGAATTCCCGTCAACAGACCTTCACCGACTATCTCGATCAGATAACGACATTCTTAAAAAGGCCTGGACCAATCAAGTGCGACGCGCGTAACTACCCTTGTTTTAAACGAAATTGATGGTTCATCAAATCTGGCCCGCAGGTAACGGATTGGATTCGCGACGGGCTTTCCCGTTTGTCCGAATTCACTGCGGAGAACCTCTGGCAGGCTTCCCGGCACCCAGTTCCCTGACCCCGGATTGAGGTGCTCATGTCTACGCATCGGAAACTGAAACAGCGTCAGAAAAGCCGCCATCAGCGGAAGCCGCGCCGGCTCATATTCGCGACGCTGGCCACGGCCGCAGCGGGGGTGATGGCGGCCGGCATGTTCTACGGAAACGTCCTCGAGGGGGCGCAAGCCGAACCGCTCGCGCCGCGCGCCGGAGCCGTCGCCCCCGCGGGGCCGGCCGGCGCGCCGGCCCGCGACGCGGAGCCCGCGCCGCTCAAGGCCGTACCCTCCGACCAGCCCGCCAAGGGCATGGTCTTCGACGGCCTGGCGGCCGCCCCCAAGGGCGACCGCTGCGCCGGTGTCTACCGCACGGATGCCGGCCACTGCACCCACGGGCCCGACGCGCCGCCCAAGGGCGTCGACATCAAGAAGCAGGTGCCCCCCGCGGTCAAGACGACCGCCGTCGCGGCCGACCCGACCCGCCCCGGCTCCGCGGCCAAGGCCGGCGGGCGTCCTCAGGACGCGCCCGCCACCGCCGACGCGCAGGCCGCGAGCGGCAGCGCCGCCTCCGCCCCCGCCCCGGCCGCCGGCCAGCGCGCCGTGGCCGCCGGCCCGGCCGGACAGACCGTGCAGTGCGACGGCGACGGCAGCACGGGCAACCGCGTGCAGGTCGTCTACGTCCACGGACCCGGCCGCGACCGCTTCTCCCAGTACGTCGCGTCGTTCCGCAAGTGGGCCGCCGACGCCGACCTCATCTACTCGGCCAGCGCCCAGGAGACCGGCGGCGTCAGGCACATCCGCTACGTCACGGCCGCGGACTGCACGCCGACCGTCCTCAACATCGAGCTGCCCGACTCCGCGCTCTCCGAGTTCAGCGCCACCAACCGCGCGCTGGCCGGCAAGGGCCTGGACCGCCGCGACCGCAAGTACATGATCTTCGCGGACACCCAGGTCTACTGCGGCATCGGCACGTTCAACGGCGACGAGCGGCCCGGCCAGGCCAACCTGAGCAACTTCGGCCCCTCCTACGGCCGTACGGACTCCGGCTGCTGGGGCGGCCACACCGCCGCCCACGAACTCGGCCACAACCTCGGCGCGGTGAACAACAGCGCCCCCAACACCAGCCGCGGAGCGCACTGCACCGACGAGTACGACGTCATGTGCTACTCGGACACGCCGTACTACCCGCAGATGCGCTACGTCTGCAACAACCAGGCGAAGGAGAACATCCTCGACTGCAACCACGACGACTACTTCCACACCAGCCCCCGCGCGGGCAGCTACCTCGCCACCCACTGGAACATCGCCGACAACCAGTTCCTGATGCGCGGCAAGGGCGGCGGTGGCGGCGGCACGGACCCGAAGCCCGACCCGACGCCCACCCCGACCCCGACCACGCGTCCCGGCACCGGCCCCGACGTCAAGGTCGGCCAGATCCGCTCCGACGCCGCCGTGGCCAGCTGGCCCAAGGTCTCCGGCGCCGCCTGGTACCAGGTGCTGCTGAACGGCCGTCACCTGACCTGGATGCAGGGCACCGCCGTCCGCATCTACAACCTGCGCCCCGACACCGCGTACACCGTCGCCGTCTCGGTCCGTGACTCGGCCGGCCGCGACAGCGGCCCCGGCAAGGCCACCTCCTTCCGCACCGCGAAGGCCGGCGGCGCGGGCACCGCGCCCGGCGCCCGCTACCTGCTCGGCAACGGCAGCACCGGCATGACGGCCGAGATCTGGGGCGGCCGCACCGCCGACGGCACGGTTCTGGTCGGCTCCGCCGCCACCGGGTACGCCCAGCAGCAGTGGTACTTCGACGACGCGGGCAACGGCCTCGTCCGGATCCGTTCCGCCGCCTCCGGCAAGTGCCTCCAGACCGGTGGCGCCCCCTCCGCCGGCATGTGGACGGCCCAGCAGCCCTGCCGCGCCGTCACCGCCCAGCAGTGGAAGGTCTCCGCCCGCGGCAGCGCGGTCACGGTCACCGACCGCTCCGGCGCCTACGCGCTGACCGTCGGCAGCCGCCCGTACTACGGCGCCTGGCTGCTCGAACTCCAGCCGAAGGACGGCCGCGCCGCCCAGCTCTGGACGCTGACCAGGGCCTGACCCACAGGCCCGTCGCGGGCGGCCGTTCGGGGGGACGGCCGCCCGCCCCCACCCCTCATGTCCCGTCTCCCCCGGAGAGCACCGCCATGCCCGTAGGAACCGCACGCTCCGCCGCACGAAGAACCGCCCGGTCCGCCGTCCTCGTCCCCCTGGCCGCCACCGCGACCGCCGTGGTCATCGGCCTCCCCGGCCTGGCCCGGGCGCACGGCGACACGCTGAAGGTCGAGGTCACCGGCAACCGCGAGGGCCGGGTGACGGCCGTCATCACCTGGGAGAACGACAACGACCCGCTCGACGAGCCGGTCGCCGGCACCGTCAACGCGGTGAGCGCCGACGGCGCCCGCCTCCAGGGACCCTGGCGGCTGGTCGCCGACCCCGGCACCCCGAACGGCTGGACCACCAAGGAGGCGCTGCCCTCCGGCACCTGGAAGGTCTCCGTCGACGCCGCCTTCCCCGGCCTCGGCCACGCCGAACGCAGCCTGACGATCAATCCCGCCGGCACCGGAGCCACCGCCCCGCCGGCCACTCAGGGGCCGGGCGCCGAACCCGTGCGGACCACCGCCCCCGTCGCCGCGCCGCCCGCGAAGGGGCGGCCCATCACCTCGGAACCCCGGCGGACCGGCCGTACGTCGGCCACCTGGTGGACCGCGGCCGGCGTGGTCGTCGCCGCTGCCGCCGGCGCCGCGGTGGGCGTCCTGGTACGCCGAGCCCGGGCCCGGCGCGCCGGCCGCGCGTAACGCCGCACCGGCACGGCGACGCCGGACCGCAGCGCGGGACGGGCGGCAGGACAGCCGCCCAGCGCCGCGCGTGACGCCGGACCGGCACCGCCCGGCGGGCCCGCCGAACCCGGTACGGGATCCCGCCCCCGCGCCCCCCACCCCGTGCGCCCGACACCCCTGGGCGTACCGGGGGCGGCGGCGCGGCCCCGAAGGCCGCCGGCCGCGGGGGAGTTCGCCGCGGATGCGAAGCTGGTCGCGACCGGCTCCATCCACGACGACGGAGGAGGACGCGGCCATGGCCGTCATCCACCACACCACCCTCACGCCGACCAAGCTCGAACTGCTCGCCGCCTGGCTGCCCTCGCGCCCCTGGTACCGCGGCGGCGAAGCCGGCCCCGAGCCGGCCAAGGCGGGCGGCTTCCGGCTGGACGACCCGGAGGGCGCGGTGGGCATCGAGTTCATGGTGGTCAGCGACGCCTCCGCCGGCGAGCCGACCGCGTACCTGGTCCCGCTCACCTACCGCGGGGCCCCGCTGGACGGCGCGGAGGACGCGCTCGTCGGTACCATGGAGCACGGGGTGCTCGGCAAGCGCTGGGCGTACGACGGCTGCCACGACCCGGTGCTGGTCGCGCAGTTGCTCGCGCTGGTGGAGGGCCGCGCGGAGGCCCAGGCGCAGAGCGACAGCGGCACCCCGGACCGCGACGTCACCCGCGCGCTCACCGGCGGCCCCCTCACCGGCCCCGCCACGGCCGCCGACACCGCCGAGGGCACGGTCCTGACCCTCGCGACGGGCGCCACGCTGCACCTGAACCGCGTCCTCACCCCCGCCACCCCCCTCCCGCCGACCGCGACGGGCCACGTCTCGGGCGTCTACCGCCCGACCCCGGACACCACCACCCCGACGGTCTTCGCGGTGGTCCACCCCGAGCCGGAGAACTGACGTCCTGTGCCGGGCCGGTCGGTCGGACGGTGATCGGGCCGCCGTACGACCAGGAGCCGTCCGGCCGGTCATGTGACGCCCCGGGCGCGTCCCCCGGGCGGGGTGGCCGTGCCCCGGGCCCCCGATGAGGTGACCGTGCCGTAGGCCCGGAGGGTGTCGGCCAGGTCGCCGGGGCGGCCCCGCAGGGTGGCGTCCAGGAAGGCGAGGGTGGCCGCGGCGACGACGCGCGGACTCTCGGTGCGGCCCAGGTCCCCGACGACCGAGGGCACCGGCGGCAGGTAGAGCGGGGCGTCCGTGAAGGTGAGGTGCCCGGCACCGGGGACGGTGAGCCGGTAACTCGCCGCGGTGTTGTGCGCGAGGGCCTCGGTGAGCCGGGGCAGGTAGCGCGGGTCGGTGCCGGCGGTGATCTCCTGGGTGAGTGCGAGCGCCGGCTGTTCGAGCGCGGGCGCGGTGGGGCCGTGGGGGTAGCCGTCCAGGTCGACGACGGCGTCGAACCGGCGGTCCTGCCGGGCCGCCTGCAGGGCGGCGGCTCCGCCCAGGGAGTGGCCGGCCACCGCGGCGCGGCCGGTGTCGAGGCGTCCGGCCAGCGGGTCGGCGGTCCCACCGCCGCCCAGTCGCTCCAGCCGGGTGAGGACGAAGCCGAGGTCGGCGGCCCGGACGGCGGTCCAGCCGGCGGCCAGCTCCTCGTCCCTGGCGCGGTCCCCGGAGGAGGCGGTGGTGGCGCGGATCGTGCGGCCGTCGGCGAGGACGACGACGGTGGAGTCGTACGGGTGGTCGAGGGCGGCCACCAGGTAGCCGTGGCTGGCCAGCTCCTCCGCCCAGGCGGTGTTCTGGGACCGGACCCCGCCCGAGCCCGGGGAGAAGAGGACGACCGGGAACCGCTCCTGCCCGCCGGCCACCGGGGCGTCGTAGACCGCGCGGCTGCGGGCCCTCGGGACGCCGCCGACCAGGAACCCCGGCAGGCCGGCCCCGCCGGCGAGGGCCTCGGAGACGGTCCGCGCCTCGTCCTCCGTGCGTCCCAGGTACTGCGCCCGGGGGACGCCCGCGGGACTCTTCCGCGCCGGGTACCAGAGCTGGACCACGACGGTGCGCCGGTCGGCCGGATCGGCGGTGAAGCTCTCGGCGCGGAGCGGGTCGGTCCACTGCACCACCCGGGTGCCGACCGCGAAGTCGCCCGTCGGCTCGGGGAAGACGGGCACGGGGAAGGCCCAGGCGGCCACCGGGCCGGTGGCGATCAGGCCGGCGCAGGCCAGCGATCCCGGCAGGGCCGGCCACCGGCGGGCCCGCCGCGCCGGCCGGCCGGCACCGCGCCGCAGCAGGGGCGGGAGGGCGAACGCCGCCGCGACGGCGGCGCCGGCCAGGACCGGCAGCATCTGCCAGCGGATCCCCACGCAGGCGAGCACGGTCGCCG
This sequence comes from Streptomyces sp. NPDC101118, assembly GCF_044759445.1. Lineage (NCBI taxonomy): Bacteria > Bacillati > Actinomycetota > Actinomycetes > Kitasatosporales > Streptomycetaceae > Streptomyces > Streptomyces sp. NPDC101118. Next base: position 89,405 of record NZ_JBIVZG010000020.1, read on the forward strand.
ACGGTACGAGCACCGCCCCGGCCGCGACGGTGCCGGGCCGGCGGGCCGCCGGGGGGAGCCAGCGCGCCACCGGCAGCGCGAAGGCGCCCAGCAGGACGAGGACTTCCGGAAGGGACAGGGACAGCCCCGGGATGGTTTCGGTCACCCGGCCATGCTCGGCACCGGGCCCGCACCGCCGCATCGGCCCCGGGGCGGCGCCGACTGCGACCGGCGTGGCAACCGGGGGCGGGCCGCGGTACGACCGGGGTGGCAACCGGACCCCCGGGACCGGCGGCCGGCCTGCGACCGGGGGAGGTGCCGGGTCTCCTCCTGTGGTCGTACTCCGGCCCGGTGCGTTCCGACGCCGGGCTCATGTGCGGCGCGGAACCCGCGGCCTAGGCTGCGGCCGTACGCGGTGGCGGCCCCGGCCGGACCGCCGCGACGACCGACCGACGGAGAGGTGTGACGGTGCGCCACCGGGACCGGGTACCGCCCCTGGTGTGGGACTCGGTGCTGCCGGCGCTGCTCCTGCTCAACGTCGTGACCACGTTTCCGGCCCGGGAGCTGCCGGTGGCGGCGGCGCTCACCGCCGCCCTGGCGCTGCCCCTGGTGTGGCGGCGCCGGGCCCCGCTCGCGGTGTTCGCCGCCGTGGTGGCCGCTGCCTCCGTCCAGTGGCTGGCGGACGTCCAACTGCCCGCGGACGTCGCCCTGCTGGTGGCCCTGTACACGGCTGCCGCGCACACGGGCCGGCGCGGCACGCTGCTCGCCGCCGCCGTCGTGGAGGGCGGGGCCGTGCTGGCCTGCCTGCGCTGGGCACCGGACGGCGCGTTCCCGACCCCGTTCGTCGCGCTCTCCGCGACGGTGGTCGCCGCCGCCGTCCTCGGGGTGAACGTGCGCACCGGCCGGGCCTACCTCGCCGCCGTGCAGGAACGGGCCGAACGGCTGGCGCTGCACCAGGAGCAGCAGGCTCGGCTGGCCGTGGCCGAGGAGCGGGCCCGGATCACGCGCGAGATGCACGACATCGTCACCCACAACCTGTCCGTCATGGTGGCGCTCACCGACGCCGCCGTCTACGCGCAGCACAGGTCCCCGGACCGGGCGACCGCCGCGATGCTGCAGATCTCCGAGACGGGCCGGCAGGCCCTCACCGACATGCGGCGCTCGCTCGGCGTCCTGCGGGCCGACGAGCCGGACGCCGAACGCCACCCGCCGCCCGGCATCGCCCAGCTGGGGGCGCTCGCCGACCAGATGGCCGCCGCCGGTCTGCCGACCGGCCTGGCGGTCCGCGGCGGCCACGCCCATGTACCGGCCACCGCACAACTCACCGTCTACCGCCTGGTACAGGAAGCGTTGACCAACACTCTCAAACACGCCCCCGCCGGCACCCGCGCGACGGTCCTGGTCGAGTGCTCGGCCGGGAGCGTCGGCGTGGAGGTCACCGACAGCGGCCCCCGGCCGGCGCTTCCCGCCGCCGCACCGTCCGGCCACGGCATCCCCGGCATGCGCGAGCGCGCGGCCGCCTACGGGGGGACGCTTCGGGCCGGACCGCTGCCGGGCGGCGGCTGGGGTGTGCGGACCCGGCTCCTGCTCGACAGTGGCGGGACGGGCGCCGCATGACGATCCGCATCCTGATCGCCGACGACGAGGCCCTGCTCCGGATGGCCTTCGGCACGGTCCTGGAGGCCCAGCCCGACATGGCGCCGGTCGGCGAGGCCGCGGACGGCGCCCAGGCCGTCCGCCTCGCCCGGGAGCTGCGGCCCGACGTCGTCCTGATGGACGTCCGGATGCCCGGGACGGACGGGATCGAGGCGACCCGGCAGGTCGTCGAGGTCTCCCCGCGGAGCAGGGTGCTGATCCTGACCACCTTCGACCTGGACGCGTACGCCTTCGCCGCGCTCGCCGCCGGGGCCTCGGGCTTCCTGCTGAAGAACACCCGGCCCGAGGAGCTGCTCGCCGCGATCCGCAACGTCGCGGCGGGCGACGCGGTGCTCTCCCCGCGGATCACCCGGCGCCTGCTGGAGGACTTCCGTCCGCACCTGGCCGACGGGGGCACCGCCGTCCGCGACGAGCGGCTGGACCGGCTCAGCGCCCGGGAGCGCGAGGTGCTCGTCGAGGTGGGCCGCGGCCTGTCCAACGCCGAGATCGCGGCCGCCCTGTTCCTCGCGGAGGCGACCGTGAAGTCCCATCTGGGGCGGATCCTGCTCAAGCTGGAACTCCGCGACCGGATCCAGGCCGTGGTCTTCGCCCACGAGAACCGCCTGGTCCCCCAGGCCTGACGCCGGCCGAGGGCCCGGAACAGCGGCCGGACGGCGGCCCGGACGGGCCGGCCACGTCGGCGATGGGGACGGCGCCGGTGGGGACGGCGCCGGTGGGGCTGTTGCGGTGGCAGCGGGAGTCCGCGGGGTCGCCGCGGCGGCCGCCCCCGACCGGGAAGGACGAGCAGGCCGGGCGACGGTCACCCGACCGGCCCGGACGGCTCCCGGCCGACCCGTGCCCGGGGGCGGCGCGTCGCGCGGAGGTGGCGGGCCAGGGCCGTGGTCGCGAGGGTCGTGACCAGCGCGCACACCGGCCACCAGCCCCAGCGCGCGTACAGGTGGGTGCCGAGCCAGGAGCCCGCGCTGCCGCCCACGTAACCACACGTCATGTAGGCGGTGTTGAGACGGCCGCGGGCGTCTGCGCGGAGCGCGTAGATGCGTACCTGGTTGGCGACCATGCCCGCCTGGAGGCCCACGTCGAGCAGCAGCGTGCCCACCACGAGTGCCGCCAGGCCCACCGCGCCGCCCGTGGCGCCGAGGCCCAGGACCAGGCCCGTGGCGGCCACGGCGAGCAGGCAGACGAGGTTGACCGCGTCGGGCCCGCGCCGGTCCACCAGCCGGCCCGCCACCGGCGTGCACGCCATGGTGGCCGCGTTGACCAGCGCCAGCGCCCCCACCGCCGGGGCGCCCAGCCCGTACGCCGGGCCGGTGAGCAGCAGCGCGACGGAGGTCCACACGGCGGTGAACCCGCTGAACACCGCCGTGTGGTACCAGCAGGACCGGCGCAGTTCGGGCTCCGTGCGCAGCAGCCGCAGCGGCTCGGCGAGCAGCGCCGGGTAGCGCTGCCGGGACGGCGGCACGGTGACGGGGAGCGCGCGGACGAGCAGGAGCGCGACGCTCAGCGACAGGGCCGCGGCCAGCAGGTACGGCGCCCGCCACCCGAACCACTCGCCCAGCGTGCCGCCGAAGGCCCGGGAGATCAGCATGCCGCCGAGCGAGCCGCTCAGCATCGTTCCGGTGACCCGCCCCCGCTGGTCCTCCGGCACCAGGCCGACGGCCAGCGGGCCGATCACCGGGGCGACCACGGTCGCGGTGCCGACGCGCGCGCTCGCACCGACCAGCGCGGGCAGCCCGGGCGCCGCGCCCGCGGCGAGCAGGCCCAGCCCGGTCACGCCGAGCAGGGTGACGACCAGCCTGCGGTGCGGGATCCGGTCGCCGAGGGGTACGAGCAGGAAGATGCCCGCCGCGTAGCCGAACTGACAGGCCGTCACCGCCAGGGTCGCCGACTCGGGCGTGACCCCGAGGCCCGAGGCGATCAGCGGGCTGATCGCCTGCGGGAAGTACACGTTGCCCACGGCGACCCCACAGGCGAGCGCGAGCAGCGCGAGCACGACCCGGCCCGGCGCGGTGGCGGCCGGTCGGGGGGCCCCGGGGGCCGGGTCGCTCCGGTTCTCGTCGTCCGTCGTCCTCATGGGCCGAAGTCCACGGCACGGCGCGCGCCCTGCCAAGCGAATTACCGTCCCGGGGCGGCCGGGGCGGCCGGAACGTCCGGGGCGTCCCGGGCGACGGGCCCCGGCCGGCGCTCACGCGCCTGGCAGCAGCCGGCTCCTCAGGTGGTCGAGCACCTGGTCCAGGGCCGCCCGGGTCGGTTCCCCGGGCCGGTCGACCAGGTGCTCGGTGAGCACCGAGTGCGGCGGCAGCACGCCCTCCGGATTGGCGTGCCGGGGATCCAGCTCCACCGCGACGAAGCCCTCGCCGAGCTCCCGCCTGAGGTACGCGAACCGGTCGCCCGGCACGAACCGGTCCCCCCGGAACCGCAGGCCGAGGACGCGCAGCCCGTCCCGCTCGCAGCGGTCCCGCACCACGGCCATCTCCTCGGCCGAGATGTCGATGCCGCAGGCCTGCCTCCGGGTCCACGGCACGGGCAGCGAGGGCTGCGAGAGCACCGGGGCGAGCAGCCGGTCGTCCGTGGCCATGGCCAGCGCGAACCCGCCGGTGAAGCACATGCCCACCGCGCCGACGCCCGGGCCCCCGCACCGCCCGTGCTCGTGCGCGGCCAGCGCCCGCAGCCAGGCCACGGCGGGGGAGGAGCGGCCGGTGGCCAGTACGGTGAACTCCCGGCTGACGCACACCGAGGCGATCGACGAGGCGGCGTACGCGAAGCCGGCGAGCCGGCCGTGGGCATCCGGGTGCGGGTCGCGGCCGGGCCTGCCGAAGAGCACGGGCAGCACCGCCGTACAGCCGAGCGCGGCCACGCGCTCGGCGAACGCGAGCACCTTCGGCGTGATGCCGGGGATCTCCGCCATCACGATCACGGCGGGTCCGGAACCGTGCCGCAGGACCTCGCGGGTGGTGCCGTCGTGGGTGAACTCCTCGCGTGCGAAGCCCTTGAGGTCGTGGTCGGCCACCGGGTACCGCCTTTCGTCAGCCGGGAGGGGACGGGGAACTCGGGCTGGTCCGGGAAGGGACGGTACCGGCAGGCGCGCCCGCCGGTGTCGTGACGTTCACCGGGTGCAGGGCTTGCGGACGGGTATGAGTAGGGTCTGTCGGATGGACAGCACGACGAATCTGCCGACGGAAGAAGACCTGGAGCTGGTCGAGTTCGCCCAGCGCATTGTCGAGGCCAACGGTGACGGTGAGGTGCACACCGTCGGGGCAGCCGTACGAGACGCACAGGGCCGGATGTTCGGTGGCATCAACCTCTATCACTTCACGGGCGGACCCTGCGCGGAGTTGGTGGCCCTGGGGCACGCGCGCGCCGCGGGAGCACGTGACCTGGCGGCGATCGTCGCCGTCGGCGACTCGGGGCGCGGCGTGCTCGCGCCGTGCGGCCGGGACCGGCAGGTCCTGCTGGACTACCACCCGGGCATTCGCGTCCTCGTGCCGGTGGCCGGCGGCATCCGCAGCGTCGCGGTCTCCGACCTTCTGCCTCATGCCTATGTCTGGGGGGAGCAGCCCGTCGCGGGGTCCGAAAGCGCGCTGCGCACGACCGCGACGCAGGCGCTCCACTTCCATCCCGCCTACCTCGATGCCGTGCGCGCCGGGCGCAAGACGACCACGGTGCGGTTCCGGGACCCGGTGGAGACGGGCCCGGTGAACATGGTGTTCGAGCTGGACGACGAGGTGGTGCTGCCGGGTGTGATCACCCGGATCACCTCCAGGAAGGTTGCCGAGCTGACCGAGGCGGACGCCGTCGCCGACGGGTTCCGCGATCTTGCCGAGTTGCAGGACAGGCTGCGGCTCCACTACCCCGACATCAAGCCGACCGATGACGCCGCCATCGTCCACTTCCGTCTGACGAGCTGACGGCACCGGCCGACGAACGCACGAGCAGGCGATCGGCCTGCTCCTGCTGCCGCCGGCCGGGGCCGCCACCGTCAACCTTCCCGGTCGCAGCACTAGTCGGCGAAGGACAGCATGCGGATCACCGGCTGCCGGTCGTCGCCGTCCATGAGGGAGTCGGTCACGAAGACGCGGCCGGCGGCGTACGCGACGTTCCCCGCCAGCATCTCCTGCTCCGGGGCCCGCGCCGAGGACGTGTGCCGCAGCAGCACGGTGACCTTGTCCGGGCCGGGGCCGAGCCGCAGGGTCCGGCCCGCCTGCTGCGAGGTGGCCCCCACGTACGCGACGAGGGTGCCGCCCTCGGCCTTCAGCGGCAGCAGGGGGCGGTACGCCTCCACCTTCCGCCCCCACGCGAACTTCCCCGTGGCCAGGCTGAACGCCGCCAGCCGGCCCTCCGTGGACGCGTACAGCATGCCGCCGCCGACCAGCGCTCCCCGGCAGTTCTGCACGCCCTCCCCGGAGTCGCCCTCGTCGCACGGGTCGAGACCCCGGTTGCCGGGGTCGACGACCATGCGCTGCCGGCCTGCGGCGTCGAGCACCACGGCCGTCCACTTCCCGATGTCCGTCCGGTCCTGCGAGACGATCACGACCGGGTCGACGGAGAGGACCTTCCACAGCTTCCGCCCGGTCGGCAGCCGGAACCGCCACTTCACCTTCCCGGTGCGGGGGTCGAGCTCCTTGATCTGGTCCTGCGGGGTCTTGCCGGTGATGCCGCAGTGGTCGACCTGGAGCAGGCGGACGCCGCCGGCCACGTCGTCGGGGTAGCAGGCGCCGGGGTTCTCCTTGCGCGACACGAACAAGGGCGCCCCGTCGCTGACCCGGTAGGCGTCGGCGGACATGAACCGGCCGACCATCAGGGTGTCCCCGCTGATCGCGAGGTGGATGGTGAGGAGGGTGTCGGAGGGGGCGTCCGAAGTGAGCTTCTTCGTCCACCCCGGCTTGCCGGTCTTCAGGTCGATCATCATCAGGTGGTTGCAGCGGCGGCCCGGGCCGCCACCGGTGCCGCCGCCGTTCGTGTAGGCGACCACCACCTTCCCGTCGGGCGTGGTGCCGACCGGGGTGTCGCAGACCGGGGCGGGCAGCTTCAGGCCCCAGGCCTTGGTGCCGTCGGCCGTCCTCAGGGCGGTCACCTCGGTGTACGCGGCCTGGACCACGGTGTCCCCGGCGAACCAGAGGTCGTGGAGCTGGGTGTTGTCCGGTACGTCGAGGTCGTTGGCGAACGCCCAGGCCCGGGCCTCGCCGGCCGCCCGGCCGATGTTGATGTCGGCGCCCAGGCCGGGCGCCGAGCCGCCGGAGGCCGGCGACGGGGCCTTCGGCCCGCCGGGCGGCCGGGCGGCCACGGTGGGTCCGGCGGTCCGGTCCGCGCGGCCGCCCTCCTTCCCGGAGCCGCCGCCCAGACCGGCGTACAGGCCCGCTCCCAGGAGCACCAGCGCGAGTGCGGCGGCCCCGGCCAGGAGCACGGCCCGGTGCCGGGAGGGGCGCGGCGACGGCAGCGGTGGCGGGGCCTCCGGCTGCCAGGAGGGTCCGCCCCAGGGGTCGTCGCCCCGGGCGTACGGGTTGTCCCCGGTGCCGGCCGCGCCCGGCGGCGGTGCCTTCGGTGGCTCGTACCAGGGCTGGTTCATCGGTTCCCCCTCGTGCGACGGCCGGATCGGGCGGGCCCGGTCCGGAGAGCGGCCCCAGTGTTCCAGCGGACGGCGCCCGGCCGCCGCCCCCACCGTCACATCCGGCCATCGGGCACCGTCACCGGCCACGGTCTCCGGCGGCCGGGCATCGGCGCGGCCGGCCCCAGCGCAAATGTCCCTCAACTCCGTTGGTCCGGACGATCATGGTGCGTAGCCTCGCCCGCATGACGCACACCTGGCACGTCCTCGTCGAGGAGACCCGCACCATCGAGCGCTGGCTGGACCACCGGCAGGTCGAGACCGAGCACTGGAGCCTCGCCGTCAGCGAGCCCGTCGCCGGCCCGGAGACGGCGGCGGACAGGGCCCGGGAGCTGGCCGGGGAGTACCTGCCCGACTGGATGGCGCGCCCCGGCCGCCCCGGTGACCGTCCGCGCCGCCGGGCGTACCTCACCGCCGGCGGCAGCTGGCTGGTCACCCTCGCCCACGAGGAGGGCCGCCGCAACTACTGCCACCTGCGGATCACTCCGGCGCAGATGATGCTGGACGAGGCGGAGACCCGGGGGTAGGGGCGGGGACGGGAGGCAGGACCTCCGGCGTTCCGTCCCGGTGCGCACGCGGGTACCGGTTGCGCACGTGGGTACCGGGACGGAAGTGAGTACCGGTACTCATGGCGGAAGTCCCCGCGCCGGCCCGAGACTTACGGCACCGACGAGAAAGGTCACCGATCATGCTGCAGAACCGAGGAGCGCGCGGGTCCGCCGACGCGACCGGCGCCGTCCGCGCCTCCCGCCAGTCCCTCACCCACCTCGCCGTCGCCGGCCTGGTGACGGCGCTGTTCGTCACCGGCTGCGGCACGGGCGCGGACCGGGTCTGCGGCGGCGGACGGTACCCCGTGAAGGCGGTGGGCAACACCACCGGCCAGGACTGCGTGCCGGACGGCCAGGAGCCGCCCGCGGGCTACGTCCGCTACCCCGAGGGGAAGGTGCCGGAGCACGTCGGCGACAAGTGGGACGACTACTGGAGCAAGGTCGTGGTCGACGAGAAGGGCAACATCGTCTCCGGCGGGACGGACGGCACCGGCGGCCAGGGCTGAGGCCCCGGGCGGGTCCGGCCGTCCGCCGTCACCCGCAGGTGGGTCCGGCCGTCCGGCGTCACCTCAGGTGGGTCCGGCCGTCCGGCGCCACTCCCAGATGGCTCCGGCCCTACGGCGTCACCCCCGGCGGGTGCGCCGTCCGGGGTCACGCCCCCCGGCGGGTGCGCCGTCCGGCGTCACGCCCCCGGCGGGTTCGCCGTACCACCGGAGCCGCCCCCCGCCCGCTTCGTGACCCTGGCCAGTACGGCGTACCCCGTCGCGTCCCGCATCGTCGTCAGGCGGCCGGAGTTGCTCCGGCAGCGTGGCCCGCGCGTGGTCGAGGGCGGCCTCGGCCGTCGTTCGGCACGACCACGTCCCCGGTCTCCAGCAAGCCCGGGTCGACGGTGCGCAGGTCGGCCGCCCCGCCCGAGGCGATCAGCAGGATCCGCACCGGGTGCCCGCCCGGCGGACGGCCGGCGAGCGCGGCACTGATCGGCCGTGCCCGGTGGGCCGTCCGGTTGCGCTGCTGCTGCGCGATCGGCGCGTGCAGCAGGTGCTCGTCCAGGTACCAGCCGCCGCTGCCGGGGTCCGCCCCGTTCCGCCCGGCGAGCAGGTACTCGACCGTCTCGAAGTCGCCCGCGTGGCCCCGCGGCCGGTCCTGCGCCCGCCGCACGACCACCGAGCCGCGCAGTTGCCTCCCGCAGGGGCGCGGGCGCCGGAACGGGTGACGGGGGTGACGTGCCGGTCACCCGGCGTCGGCAAACCGCTCCGCCCGCACGCGAGGTGACGGTGGGTGAGGTGCCCCGACGCGCCGGGGGCGGAGGCCGCGCGGGGACCGGCGGCCGGTGCCGGCGTTGTCAGAGGGGCCCGCCACACTGGCTCCATGGAGAAGAACGAGGGGCGCGACGGGCACGTCGACCCGCACGCACTGCTGGCGCTGACGGACTGGGACGCGGTGGAGAACTGCTGGTCCGACATGGCCCCGCCGACCGAGGACATACTGCTGCGCCTGCTGGCCGACGACCCCCAGGAGCAGGGCCACGCCCTGCGGGAGCTCATGGAGGCCGTCTGGCACGGGAACGTCGTCTCCAGCGCCGCCGCCCCCGCCGCCCGGTACGTCGCGGCCGTCCTCGCCGACCCCCGGACCCTCGCGCTCGTCAAGGACCGGGTGCCCGTGGAGGAGGCCGAGGAGGGTGAACAGACGCCGTACCCGCTCCGCGCCGGCCTGCTCAACTGGCTGGGTGACATGGTCCAGGACGCCGCCTCACAACAGCACGCCCCCTACGGCGAACAGGAGGACGTCGACGCCGTGCTGGCCCTGGCGCCGGAGCTCCACGACGCGGTCCGGCCCTTCCTGGACGACCGGTCCCGCGACGTCCGCGAGGCCGCCCAGGGCGCGCTCCTCCCGCTGCTCGCGCTGCCCGCCCTGGCCGAGCGGATACCGGCCCACCGGGTGCTCGTACGCCACCTCGCCCTGACCGACGGCCACCACAAGTGGCGCGCGATCGACACCCTCGCCTACTGGGGCGAGGACCTGTCCAGGCTCCTGTAGGGGGAGGCCGGAGGCGGGCGCGCGGCCGGACCGTGCGGGCGGGCGGCGTCTCAAGTTTCGTGGGGTGACCTCAAGAAGGTTTACGGCAGGCCTGGTTCGGCGGGTCCCCTCCCGTTAGGCTTCTCGCAGCTCAACCCCCTTGCCCAGCCCCCCGACCCACAGGAGAGCAGCCGGTGCGCGAAGCCCTGCCGCCCCTGGGGGAACTCTGGGACACCGTGGCCGCGCTCGCCGCGGAGCAGGGCCAGGACCCGGCCGAGGTGCTCGGGACCGCCAGGCTGTCCGGCCTCACGGGCATACCCGCCGCCCGCGTCGAAGCCGTACGCGACGGCCGGGACGCCGGGCTCCCCCTCGACCGGCAGGTGCGGGAGCGCTTCAACGAACTGCGCCACAGCAGGAGGCGCCCGGACGGGGCCCGCCACAGCCTCGACGCCATCGCCCGCCACTTCGCCGCCCGCGGCGCCTCCCTCGGGGCGCTCAACGGCGGCTCGGGACTGCCCGGCCTGCGGCACGCGGCGGGCATCCAGTCCTTCTTCGGCGTCTACGCCGGCTTCCTCGTGGCCGACGACCGCAGCGCCGTGGAGCACGCCCTCGCCGCCTCCGGCATCGTGCCGCCCTGCACCCCGGCCGAACTCGACCGGATCGGCCGCCTCACCGGCATCGAGCCGGCCGGCGTCGCCCGCGCCCTCGCCGGCGAAGGCGGCGGCCTGCCGCTGCCCCGCCGCGTCCGTACCCGGTTCCGGCTGCTGCGCGCCACCCGGCCGGGGCCCGACGGGGAGCCGTACTCCCTCAGGGAGATCGCCGCCTCCTTCTCCGGCACCGCCCAGTCCCTGAGCAAGCTCAACGTGGACGAGGACGACAGCCTGCCCAGCCTCGCGGTCGCCGCGGGCATCCAGCGCTTCTTCGGCGTCGACGGCGGCTTCCTCCTCGCCGACGCGCCCACCGCCCTGCGCCGCGCCCTCCACCACCTGGCCGCCGGGCTGCGCCGCTCCGCGGCCGAGGCGGCCGGGGACCCGCTGGAGAAGCTCAAGCGGGACTACGAACTGCTGCACATCGCGATGCGCGCCAGCAACCTCTCGCCCCGCGGCCGCCGGGACCTCGCGGCCCACCTCAAGAACCTGCTCGCCAGTGAGGGGATCGCCGATGAGTAGCCGGGCACACGGCCGGTTAGCGGCCGGGGCGGGGGAGCGCGCGCCGGGACGGCACGCGCGCCCGAAGGGCCGTGGGACGTTCCGGACGTGGGAATTCCGGAAGGGCGGGACCGGGGGAGGCAGCCGATGAGGGTCACGCGCGAGATGCGCGCACTGCGCAGGCGGCTGCTCGCCGACACCCGCCTGCCCCGCCCCGCCGACGCCGGCACCATCATCGCCGGCCTCTGCGAGGCCTTCGCCCGGCGCCGCGGCGGACGCCCCGTCGACCACCGCTTCAGCCGCTTCCCCGTCGCCACCGCCAGCGGCCTCTGGCTCCAGCTCGCCGACCGCGACCTGATCGTCATAGAGGAACGCACCCGGCCGGGACACCAACTGGTCATCGCCTGCCACGAGCTGTGGCACATCCTCGAGGGGACCTGCGACAGCCACGGCCCCGGCCTCGCCGTCGCCGCCCGGCTGGCCGGCAGCGACACCGACCTCGGCGCCCTGCTCGGCACGGAGCAGGGCCTGCGCGCCGTCGTCCAGCAGGCCGCCGCCCGCGCCGGACACGACAACCCGGCGGAGGACCGGGCCGAAACGTTCGGCCTCTTCATGGCCAGAGAACTCACCTGCCTCCTCCCCGCACCCGAGGAGGAGCAGGTGCCACCCGCCATCGAGCGGATCCGCACCTCACTCGGCGGGGGGCACTGACGTTGCCCGCCGACCGCCCGCCGACCTTACGTTCCGCCGAACTCCCGTCCCCCACACCCGTCCCCGAACTCGGCGCAGCGAAAGAGAGCCCCGCACGATGAACAGCACCACAGCGACCCCGCACGCCGTCGTGATCGGCGGCAGCATGGCCGGACTGCTCGCCGCGGCCGTCCTGGCCGCCCACGCCACGGTGACCGTCATCGACGCGGACGAACTCCCCGACCGCCCCGCGCCCCGCCGCGGCCTCCCGCAGGGCCGCCACGTCCACGTCATGTGGTCCGCGGGCGCCCGGGCCGTCGAGCGGATCCTGCCCGGCGTCACCGACGCCTGGACGGCGGCCGGCGCGCTGCGCCGCAGGCTGCCCACCGACCTGGTCACGATGACCGCCCAGGGCTGGATACCCCGGTTCGGCGAGCACCAGTTCAACATCTCGTGCAGCCGCGACCTCCTCGACTGGGTGGTCCGCACCCGCGTCGCCGCCCTCGACGGCGTCACCCTGCTGCAGCGCAGCACCGTCCGCGCGCTGGAGGGCTCCCGCCGCGCGGTCACCGGGGTCCGCGTCGACACCCCGGACGAGAAGGACGTACGCCTGCCCGCCGACGTCGTCGTCGACGCCAGCGGCCGCGGCTCCCGCGCCCTGCGGTGGCTCGGCGACCTCGGCGTGCGCGGCGTCCGCCAGGCCGAGGTCGACTCCGGACTCGTCTACGCGACCCGCCTCTACCAGGCCCCGCCGGGCGCCCACGAGACCGGCTTCCCCATCGTCAACGTCCAGTCCGACCCCCGCGTGCCGGTGCCCGGCCGGACCGCCACCATCGTGCCCATCGAGGACGGCATCTGGCAGGCCACCCTCTCCGGCACCCGCGGCGGCCAGCCCACCGCCGACCCCGACGCCTTCGTGCCCTTCGCCAAGAGCCTGCGCGACCCCGTCGTCGGCGACATCCTCGAACGGCAGACCCCGCTCGCCCGCACCGCCCGCGACGGCGGCCGGACCGCCGCCGAGGTCGCCGTCACCCAGGGCAACGCCAACCGGCGCAGCTACTTCGAGAAGGCGGAGCTGCCGGCCGGCTTCTTCGCCGTCGGCGACTCCGTCGCCACGTACAACCCGCTGTACGGCCAGGGCATGACCGTCGCCGCCCAGGGACTCCTCGCCGTACGGGAGATCCTGCGCCGCAGACCCGTGACCGACCCGGAGTTCACCCGCCAGGCCCAGCGCGCCGTCGCCGGCCCCGCGACCGTCGCCTGGGAGCTGGCCACCTCGCAGGACATCCTCTACCCGGGCGCCACCGGCATGCGGCCGCGCCCCGGCTCCGGGCTCCTCAACTGGTACGTCGACCGGCTCATGACCGGCGCCACCCACCAGGAGGAGCTCACCGCCGCCTTCCTGCGCGTCATCACGATGACCGAGTCCCCGGCCGACTGGATCCGCCCCCGCACCCTGGCCCGCGTGCTGCGCCCCGGCGGCACCGCCGCCCACGCCAGCGCGCCGCTCACCGCCGCCGAACGCGCCGTCGCCGGCCTGGCCGCCAACGAGTCCGCGGGCAGCGCCCGATGAGGTGCCGCTAGATGGACAGCGGCATCCTCCTCTACGCCCCGGGCGCGCTGCTCACCCTCGCCCTGCTCGTCAAGGCGCCCGCCCTGCGGCGGGACTGGCACCGGCCGATGATGCGCGCCGTGTGCGTGCTGCTCGTGGTCGGCTGCCTGGTGCTGTTCCTCGCGGCGCCGCCGACCATCGTGGCCGTCAACCGGCTCACCGGGATCCCCAACTGCGCGGCGCCGCTGGTCTACGGGGTGCTCACCGCGTTCTCCGGCTCCTGCATCGTGCTGGTCCTGCACTGGAGCGGGACGGACCCGGCCGTCATCAGACGCGGCACGCGGTGGACCGTGTCGGCGACCGCGGCGGTCACCGTGCTGATCGTCGCGGCGTTCGCCGCCGGGGACGCGGGGGTCGAACGGGTGCGCGACCTGGACACGTACTACGCGAACACCCCGTACGTGCGCGAGATGATAGTCCTCTACCTGCTGGCCCACTCGGCCGGCAGCGCCACCCTGACCGTGCTGTCGTGGAAGTGGCTGCGACGGGTACGGCCGGCCATGCGCTCCCTCCGGGGCGGGCTGGCCCTGCTGGCGCTGGGCGGGCTCCTCGACCTCGGCTACCTCGCGGCCAAGTGGGCCGCGGTGGGCGCGCGTTGGGCCGGGCGGGACTGGGACGCGCTCTCCACGGACCTCGCTCCGCCGCTGGCCTCGGGCGCGGCGGTGCTGGTCGGCGCGGGGTTCCTCGTACCTCTGGTGGGGGCGTCTTCGGCCTGGCGGGAGTACAGCCAGTACCGTGCTCTGCGGCCGCTGTGTAGGGCGCTGGGCGGGCCGGCCGGCCCGGGGGCGGCGACGGTGCCGCTGAAGTGGTGGTCGCCGGTGGGCATCCGGCTGATCCACCGCGAGTCGGTCATCAACGACGCGATCCTGGCCCTGACCCCGCACTGCGAGGCGCACGTCCGGGCCCGCGCCCTGGACGCCGCGCTCGCCCAGGGCCTGGCCCCCGCGGACGCCGCGACGGTGGCGGACGCGGCCATGCTGGCCGCGGCGGCCGCCCGCCGGCGCGGGACGCCGCCGGGCCGTGACACGGAGCGGGTGGCGACCGCCGCGGCCCGGGACACGAACCGCCCCGGTGCCGCCCCGCCGACCGGGCGCGGCGACGAGGCGGGCCCCGGCGCGGACGGCCGGCAGGAGGCCGGGCCCGGCGTCGAGGCACGGCTGGGGTCGCGCCCGCTGGGCGCCCTCGCGGCCGAGTTCCGGCGTTCCCCGGTGGTGGCCGCCGCCCGCCGCGAGGCGTCCGGCACGGCCGACGCCGCCACCTGAGCCCCGGGCGGAGCGCAGCCCCGCCGCCGGGGCCGCCGCCTGCCGGGTTCGTGGCCCGCCGGGTTCGTGGCCCGCCGGGTTCCGCCGCCGGTCGGGCTCGCCGCCGCCCCGGCGGTCAGGCCGTCCGTGCGGAGCCGTTCGCGAGTCGTTCCGCGAACTCGCGGGCGGCGGTCAGGTCGGCCCCGTCCGGGCGCCGCTTGTTGATGCCGCCGATCAGCCTGAACGGCCCCCACGTGTCGTACGCGCGGCAGGTGAAGGTGCCCTCGACCTCGAATCCCTTGTGCTGGAGGAGCCGCACCAGCGGACGGGTGTACGGCGCGAACGCCGGCTCCGGGAGGCCACTCGTCGCGAAGACGAAGGCCCGCCGCGAAGACGCCGGCAGCGCGCGGACGAAGGCGAGCAGGTCCGGGTGCATCCGCTGCGCGAAGACACCTGAGCCGAAGCCCACCAGGTCGTGGCCCGCCGCCTCCGCGGTGGTCACCTCCTCCGGTGCGACCACGCGAGCACCGAGCACCCCGGCCATCGCCTCCGCCACGCGCCGGGTGTTCCCGTGGGATACGGACGTACAGACGAGCAGGTTCTTCATCGGTGTCCCTTTCATCGGTCGCTCCCTGCAGCGGAGACCGGGGAGACCCGCGGGATGTGACAGCCCTGCGCTGTACGGGGGTCCGTGGGCGGCAGGCCGGTGGCCCCGTCGGCAACCGGCCGTCGCGAACCGTGGGTCAGACGTCGTTTCATCTTCTTCGGTTTTCGGGGAAATAGTTGACCGCGATCGAGCATCGTCCCGGATGCCCGCCCACCCCGCCCGGACGACAATGGGATCGGACAGGGAAACCCTCTCGCGAAGGGAGGCAGGACAGTGGGTCTCAACACCGACCTGACCGAAGCTCAGAAGCGGGCGCTCAAGGAGAACGCGGACGACCTGGAGCAGTTTCGGCGTCAATTGGACGAGGTGCACGAAAGGGCCCGGTCCCGCCTGGAGAGCGCGGGTCTGGTGCCCGGCCTGGACGCCCTCAACTGCCTGATCTGCGTCGTGTGCAAGGGGTGGAAGAGCGGCCCTGGCGGCAAGTGCGCCAACTGCCCCCACGATCTGTTCTCGCACAACATCATCTAGGACCACTCCTCCGGAGCACCTCGCTGACCGGAGGGGAGCGTTCCGAGGGCAGGATCGGACGGCGCGCCGGCCGGGGCCGGTCGTGGCGGGCCCCGGCGGCGTGCCGGTGAGCGCGGACGTGCTGATGATCTAGACGCCGCGGCCCTTCGCCGTGCCGGCCGGGTGGCCGGAGAGCCAGGCGCCGTAGCGGCGGACCAGGCGGCGGTGGCCCGCCAGGTCGCGTACGAGCGTCAGGCCGGCGGAGACGGTGCGGCGCGGGCGGCGGCCCTCGGCCAGCCGGTGCAGGTGGCGGCGTACCACCGCCAGGTGCGTGGCGGCCCGCCACGAGGTGTCCCGCACCGGCAGCCGCAGCCCTTCCACCCGGGCGGTGGCGTCCTCCCCGGCGGCCCACCGCTTCGGCAGGTCGGGGGAGAGCGCGAGTACGCCGGCCATGCCGGCCACCGCCACGCCCTTGGCCAGCACGCCCTCGGCCACCTCGCGCCGGGCGATGCCGCCGGTCAGCATCAGCGGCACCGGGGGCGCCGCGGCCAGCAGTTCCTCGGCGAACGGCAGGAACCGGGCCTCGCGCGCCAGTGGCCGCCGGTCGGCGGCACCGTCCGCGACGGTGGCCACCGGGCTCTCGACGCTGCCGCCGGACAGCTCCAGCAGGTCGATGTCCAGCTCCCCGAGGAGGCCCAGCAGCGCCGCCACGTCCCCGGTGCCGAAGCCCCCGCGCTGGAAGTCCGAGGAATTGATCTTGACGCCGATGTCGAAGCCCGGCGCCACGCGTGCCCGCACCGCCCGGATCACCTCGGCCAGCAGCCGAGCCCGCCCCTCCGGCGAGCCGCCCCACCGGTCGGTCCGGCGGTTGACCAGCGGGGACAGGAACTGGCTGAGGAGGTAGCCGTGGGCGGCGTGGATCTGTACGCCGTCGAAGCCCGCGGCCTCGGCGCGTGCGGCCGTGCGCGCGAACCGGTCCACGGTCTCCTCGATCTCCCCGGCCGTCATCTCCTTGGGCGGAGCGAAGCGGTGGCTCAGCCTGCCGAGGTCGACCGGTACCTCGGACGGGCCCCAGGACACCCCCGGCATGTCGGAACCGACCTGCCGTCCCGGGTGGTTGATCTGCATCCACACCCGGCCGCCGCCGGCTCGTGCGGCGTCGGCCCAGCGGCGGAAGGGCTCCAGGGGCGAGTCGTCCTCCAGGACGATGGTGCCCGGCGAGGTCAGTGCCCGCCGGTCGATCATGACGTTGCCGGTGATCAGCAGTCCGGCGCCGCCCTCGGCCCACCGGCGGTAGAGCCGCTCGATGCGGGCGTCCGGCAGCTGTCCGGGCCCCGCCAGGCACTCTTCCATGGCCGCCTTGCAGAGGCGGTTGGCGAGCATGCTGCCGTTGGGCAGTCTCAGCGGCGAAAAGAGGTCGTCCAAGTCAGTGTCCCCCACTCACGTTCACCTGATGGCGAGAAGGCTGGCGCGAATGCTTCCCCAAGCACCCGCGCGCGGCGACACAACATACCCCCCGGTGGTGAACGCCACGCCGGTGCTACGGCAGTCGGCCCTCGTCCCTGCGCAGCAGTTCCGTCGCCCCGCAGAGCGAGTCCAAGTCCGGCGTGAGGCACAGGTTCCAGCCCTGCTGGTCCCGCCGGACCTGTGCCTCCCATGCGCAGTCGGCCGGCGCGTCCCCGGTGGAGAGAGTCAGCGTCTCGCCCTTCGTGAACGTGTCGTCCGCGTACCTGCCGCCCTGGCGGTCGACGGGGCTGTGGAAGGACCACCGTCCACTGAGCGAGACGGGGCAATCGGCGAGTACGCCGACCAGCGCCTTGTCCAGACCAGAACCGGACATGGTCCGGTCCGCCGCGAACCGTATGCGCGCGCCGCCGTCGCTGACCCACGTGCCGGTCAGGCCGGCCTCGGTGATCACGGCCGGGTCCCCGCCCGCCGCGCACCCCGCGCAACCCGCCCCGAGTGCGGCGAGCAGGGCGCCGGCTCGCCATGCCTTCCGAAGTTTTCCGGCCACGCGGTCCCCACTTGACTGAAACACAACCTTGAACGCGTTCAGAATAGCGGCCGCGGCCGGAGACCTGCCCTCAGCCCCCCGCCAGGGGATTCGGCAGGCCGGTCCACTGGTCGCCCCCCACCTCGCTGAGCCGCATCAGCGTCAGGGCCTTCACCGGCAGCGGCTCGGAGGTCAGCGCGCGCAGGTCGTCCCCGGCCGGCAGGGCGGCGGTGCCGGCCGCCAGCAGGGCACCCAGCGTCTCCGTGTCCCCGGCGAGCGGACCCAGCGCCCCCGACAGCAGGCCACCGAACAGCTTGCGGCGCAGCGCGACCGGGTCGTCCGTCTGCTGGCGGGCGGTGAGCGGCGGCAGGGGGATGCCGTGCCGGGCCAGCCGGGCGGGGCTGATCCGGATGTCCGCCAGGTCGCGGTAGACCAGCCGGGCCGGCCGCCCGGCCGCGTCCACCACGAGCAGCAGGTTCTGCCCGTGCGCCTCCAGGGCCACGCCGAGGCCGAGCAGCCGCAGCCCCACCTCCAGCACCAGCCCGGCGAACGCCGCCCGCCAGGACGCGCGCTCGCCCACCGGTACGGTGCCGGCCACGAACTCCGCCAGGCAGGCCACCGGCACCACCCGCTCCCCGGCGCCCCGGTCCGCGTACACGTCGGGCGCCTCCCGCAGCACCGCGGCCAGGTCCGGCGCGGGCGCCCCCACGGCCGCCACCGTGCGCGTGACGTGCAACCGCCCCTCCAGGCGGGCCGCCATCGCCTCCGCGAACTCCGACAGCACCGCCGCGTTCTCCACCGAGTACGCCGAGATGTCCCGCACGGACGAGGTCAGCCGCGTGCTCAGTGCCGTCTTCACGTGCAGCGCCGCCCCGGCCCCCGCCACCTCCCCGGCGGTCTCCAGGGTGCGCAGCGACAGCAGCGGCCGGGCCGGCAGCTGCGGGCCCCGCACCGGCTCCTTCAGCACGTGCGCCGCCTGCCACGGGTGTACGGGCACCAGCACCCGGTGCCCGTCGCGCAGCCCCCGCGGCCACCGCCCGACCAGCACCGCGTCCGCGACCGGCACCAGCGGCAGCCCCACCACCTGCCGGTGCTCGGGCGCGTACGCCAGCTGCTCCGCGGCGGTGAACCCCGGGCGCGAACGACAGCCGGGGTGGTACGGATGACCGTCCGTCACCCGCTGCTCCCACTCCCACGCGGCCCCCGCCACGCCGCCCGTCGTGCCCCCCACGCCGCCGTCCGTCGCCCCGTCCGTCGCGCCGGCCGTGCGCGAGAGGGCCAGGGAGGCGGTGCTCCCGTCGAGCTCCGCCGCGAAGTCCTCGCCCCGGGGCACCCCGAGTGCCCGCACCAGCAGTGCCGGATGGTCGTACGGGACCCCGTCCAGCTCGACGGGTCCGGCGGGCGGAGCCGTCGTCCAGGGGTCGCGGGGCGGGCCGCTCAGCCGCCGTCCGTCCGTCAGCCGCAGCACGACCGCGCCGCCCGCGGCCCCGCGCCCGGCGACCCACGGCAGCGGATCGTGGACCAGCCCCCGCCACAGGCGGGACAGCACCGCCGCCCGGGCGCCGGGAAGCGCGTCGGCGTACGGTCCGAGCAAGTCGGGCCGCACCTCGCGGAGTTCCGCGGCGAGGGATCGCTCGGCGGCGGTCTTGAACACGTGTTGCCCTCCTGGAACGCATGGAGCTGCGACGTTACACATACTGAACGGTGATGAACGCGATCCCCGACACCA
The DNA here is from genome assembly GCF_044759445.1 of Streptomyces sp. NPDC101118. Lineage (NCBI taxonomy): Bacteria > Bacillati > Actinomycetota > Actinomycetes > Kitasatosporales > Streptomycetaceae > Streptomyces > Streptomyces sp. NPDC101118. Next base: position 108,733 of record NZ_JBIVZG010000020.1, read on the forward strand.
CCGTGCGGACGGCCGAAACCCTGGCCCTCGCCCCCCTGCTCACCTGTCTGCTGCGCGAGCTCGCCGAGCCGGCCGGCCCCGCCGGGCAGGGCCACCCCGACCGGCCCGCCGGCGCCCCGGGCGGGAACGGCCGCCGGGTCTACCGGCTCCGCCCGAGCGGGAGCCTGCTGCGGGTGCGCGGCACCCACCGGCCGGGCGAGCCCGAGCTGTGGAACGGCCGGGACTGGACGCCCCTGGACCACGCCGCGGTGGTGGCCCTCGCGGAGGGGGAGATGCGGAAGTGCACCGGCCGCGACAACGACACGCTCGGCGCCGAGATGGCCGACAGCCGCGAGGTGGTGGCCGCGATCCTGGCCGCCCGGGACCCGGCCCGGGCCCCCGAGGACCTCTGGATCCGGTCCGAGCAGTCCCTGGTCGGCGGGCACCCCTGTCATCCGGCGCCCAAGGCGCGCGGCGGCGGGCCGGCCGCCGGCTGGCTCCCGTACGCACCCGAGGCCTACGCCCGCTTCCCCCTGACCCTGCTCGGGGTGCGTGAGGACGCCCTCGTCGACGAGGGAGACACGGCCGCCCTGGACGCGCTCGGCGAGGCCCCGCCCGGCTACCGGCTGCTGCCGTCCCACCCCTGGCAGCTGGAGCTCGTACGGGAACTCCCGGAACTGCGGACGGCGTTCGCCGACGGGCGGCTGGTCCGCCTGGGCACGACGGACCGGGAGGCCCGGCCCACCGCCTCCCTGCGGACCGTCTACCTGCCGGCCGGCGGACCGGGCGCGCCGGCGCCGCGGAGTGCCCCGTTCGGCGACCTGCCCGGGGACCTGTCCCTCAAGTTCAGCCTGGACGTGCGCATCACCAACGACATCCGGCGGCTCTGGCGGCACGACCTCCTGAGGGTGCCGGCGCTGGACCAGGAGGTGGCCGACGCCTTCACCGCGCTGGCGAGCCCCGCCGGATGGATGCGGGACCGCGGGTACCGCACGGTCGCCGGCCTCCTCTTCGAACCGTGCGCCGTGCTGCTGCGGGACGGTCTGGAACAGCACCTCCCGCCGGGCACCGAGGCCGTGCTGCCCGCAGCCGTGGCGGAGGGCTTCGCCGGCAACCCGCTCGACCGGGCCGCCGATCCGGCGGCGTGGTGGGCGGCGTACCTGCGGGCCGTCGTACCGCCCGTGCTGGAGGTCTTCGAGCGGCACGGGCTGGTCCTGGAGTGCCACCTCCAGAACACGCTCCTCGCCGTGGACGGCCGAGGGATGCCCGTACGGGCGGTGTTCCGGGACCCGGAGGGCGTGAAGCGGGTGTCCGAGGTGGGCCGGGCCGCGGGCTGGGAGCGGCTGGTGTACTGCCTGCTGGTCAACCACCTCGCCGAGATCGCGGGCGCCGTCGCCGAGCGCTTCCCGGCGGCGGCGTACGGGCTGTGGCCGGCGGTACGGGCCGAACTGGAGCGGTACGCCGCCCGCCGCCCGCTCCCCGAGATCGCCGGCCTGCTCGCCTCGCCCACCCTCCCGGGCAAGGCGAACCTGCTGCTCCGATGGACGGACGCCGACGGCGCCGACTCCCGCTACCTCCCGCTGCGCAACCCGCTCCCGGACCCCGACGCCCCCACCTGGCTGGACCGGGCCCCGGCCACGGGCCCGGACCGCGACCCGGCCGCCGACGTGATTCCGGGCCCGGATCCGGACCCGTCCCCGCTGCCCGTCGAGGATCCGGCCCCGGACCTGGCCGCGGCCTTCCGGGACGCGGGCTCCGCGTCCTGGGCCGTCAGGGCGGCGGCGGGCCGGTGCCTCGCCGGCGCCGCCGCCGACGCCCGCGCGGCCGCGGTCCTGCGGCAGTTGCTGCTCGACGGCCAGGACACGGCGGTCACCCAGGAGACGGCCGAAGCGCTGCTGGAGCGGGGTGACGTGCGAGGCCTGCGGCTCGTGCTCGCCGCGCTGACCGTGGCGGACGACGACACCGGGGACCACCTCGCCGCCGCGCTGACCAACGTCTACGGGCAGTCCGACGAGGGCTGTGACCGGCTCGCGGCCCTCGCCTCGGTGCTGGTCTCGGACCCCGACGCGTCGATCGCCGAGGAAGCCAGGGGGCTGCTCGGGGAGCCCGGCACCCCACGCTGACCCTGCCTGCCTGCCTGCCTGCCTGCCCGGCCCTCGCCCGTCCCCGCCCGGCCGAGCCACCGCGAGGCGGGCGGGGGCGGGCGGACAACGCGGCGGCCCGGCGGCGTGGCGCACCGTGACCGGAGGGCACCCCGCCGCCACCGGACGGTTAACCCCGCTCGATGCGTTCCTTAAGGGGACCTCAAGATCTCAACGGCCGCCCTACTGCTAGGTATTTGTCTGATTCGTGGGCGCTAGCGTGCTGCTCGTTCCCCCCTCGGGACCCCCTCCCCTCCCGATCAGACAGGCAGGTACCCCATGGCCGGCAACACTCACCGTCGCAAGGCGAGCGGCAAGGCGAAGGCGGCGGCAGCCCTGGCCGTCGTGGCGGCGGTCGGCGGCACCGCCGTCGTGCTCACCGGCACCGCCCAGGCCGCCTCCGTCGGCGCCGCGTTCACCCGCACCAGCGGCTGGGAGACCGGGTACACCGGCCAGTACGTGGTGACCAACCACGGCAGCTCCCCGCTCACCTCCTGGACCCTGGAGTTCGACCTCCCCGCCGGCACCTCCCTGGCCTCCCTCTGGAACGCCGAGAAGGCCGTCAGCGGCCGCCACGTCACCGTCACCCCGCCCGGCTGGGACCGCGACGGGCTCGCGCCGGGCGAGTCCGTCACGGTCGGCTTCGTCGCGAACGCGACGGGCGGCGGCGGAGCCCCGGGCAACCCCACCGGGTGTCTGATCGACGGGCAGAAGTGCTCGGCCGGCGGCGGCACCACCCCCCGCCCCAGCGGCCGCCCCACCACGGCCCCCACCGCCACGGCCAAGCCCACGGGCAAGCCCACTCCCACCCCCACCAAGCCCACGGCGAAGCCCACGTCGACCCCCACGGTCAAGCCGACGCCCACGGCGACCCGCCCCACCACAGGGCCCGCCTCCACCGGCTTCGCCCCGTACGTCGACACCTCCCTCTACCCGGCCTACGACCTCCTCGGCACGGTCGACGCGACCGGCGTGAAGGAGTTCAACCTGGCCTTCATCACCTCCGGCGGCGGCTGCTCACCGCTCTGGGGCGGGGTCACCTCCCTCGCGGACGACCGCGTCGCCTCCCAGATACCGGCGCTGCGCGCCAAGGGCGGTGACGTCCGCGTGTCGTTCGGCGGCGCGGCCGGCTCCGAACTGGGCCTGGTCTGCGGTTCCGCCGACGCCCTCGCCGCCGCGTACGGGAAGGTCGTGGACACGTACAAGCTGACCAGGGTCGACTTCGACATCGAGGGCGCGGCCCTGCCCGACACCGCCGCCAACACCCGCCGCGCCAAGGCCATCGCCGAGCTCCAGCGCCGGCACCCCGGCCTGGACGTCTCCTTCACGCTCCCCGTGATGCCCGAGGGCCTCACCCAGCCCGGCATCGACCTGCTCGCCGACGCCAAGCGCAACGGCGTCGCAATATCGGCCGTCAACATCATGGCGATGGACTACGGGCCGGCCTACAGCGGCGACATGGGCGGGTACGCGATCCAGGCGGCCACCGCCACCCAGGCCCAGGTGAAGAGCGTGCTCGGCCTCTCCGACGCGGCCGCGTGGAAGACGGTGGCCGTCACGCCCATGATCGGCGTGAACGACGTCGTCACCGAGGTGTTCACCGTGGACGACGCCACCCAGCTGGCCGGCTTCGCCCGCTCGAAGGGCCTGGCCTGGCTCGCCATGTGGTCCGGCGCCCGCGACCGCCAGTGCCCCGGCGGCGCCAAGAACCAGGCCGACGCCACCTGCTCTTCCATCCTCCAGACGCCGCTGGCCTTCACCCGCGCCTTCGCGGCCCGCGGCTAGGTCCCTTCTTCCGCCGGGACTCGGGCCGGGGCTCGCCCCGGCCCGAACCGGTCCCGGTACGCCGAGGGTGTGAGGCCGGTGGCCCTGCGCATCAGGGTGCGCAGGTTCGTCGCGCTGCCCAGACCGCTGCTCCGGGCCACCACCTCCGTCCGGGTCTCGCCGCGCTCGAGCAACCGGCAGGCCAGGGTGATCCGTTCACCCGTGAGCCAGGCCAGCGGGGTGGTGCCCAGCTCGGCCTGGAAGCGCCGGTGCAGGGTCGCCGGGCTGACCGCCGCCCTGGCCGCCAGATCGGCCACGGACAGCGGGCCGCCGAGACGCTCCTGCGCCCAGGCCAGCAGCGGTGCGAGGGAGGCCTCTGGCACCTCGGGCACCGGCCGCTCGACGAACTGCCGCTGGCCGCCGTCGCGGTGGGCGGCGAAGACCAGACGCCGGCTGACCGCGTTGGCGATCTCCGCGCCGTGGTCGCGCCGCACCACGTGCAGCCCGAGGTCGAGGGCCGCCGAGCTGCCGGCGGAGGTGAGGATGTCGCCGTCGTCGACGAACAGCACATCGGCTTCCAGGCGTACGGCCGGGAACCTCTCCCGGAAGGATTCCGCCCACTGCCAGTGCGCGGTGGCCCGCCGCCCGTCCAGCACCCCGGCCTCGGCGAGGGTGAACGCGCCGCTGCAGAATCCGATGAGCCGCGCCCCGCGGGCATGGGCCCGCCGCACGGCGTCCAGCACGGCGGGCCGCCGGGGGACATCGGTGTCGGGGCGGTTGGGCACGATCAGGGTGTCGGCGCTCTCCGCGGCCTCCAGTCCGGCGACCCCGGTGAGCGTGAAGAACCCGTCGCGCATGAGGGTCCCGGGCTCCGGGGAGCAGAGCCGGAAGTCGTACAGCCGCTCGCGCCCGATCTCGGGGCGGCGCAGCCCGAACACCTCGGTGGCGCAGCCGAGTTCGAAGGGGTTGGAGTTCTCGTCGACGATCACGACGATCCGGTGGGGCTGGTGAGAGGATCCTTGCGCCATATGCGATTTCTAGCACTCCCGCGGCCGGGCCGGGAGCGCGCAGGCTGTACCCATGACCAACCACCGCAGCCCCGGCAGCAACCCCAACGCCCCTGACGGCACCGGCGACGTCAGCACCCCGGTCTCCCTCGCCGCCGCCCTCGCGTCCTTCGACGCCCTGTGGAGCCCCCGCATCGTCACCCGCGTGAACGACTACGACGTCCGCGTGGCCAAAGTGGCGGGCGAGCACGTATGGCACGCGCACGACGAAACCGACGAGTTCTTCCTCGTCCTGGAGGGCGACCTGTACATCGCCCTGCGCGAGGAGACCGGGGAACGTACGGTCCACCTGCCCGAGGGCTCGGTCTTCACGGTCCCGCGCGGCACGGAACACAAGCCCCACGCCCCCGCCGGCGCCCGCATCCTCCTCCTCGAACCCACCGGCACCAGCACGGTCGGCGACCGCCACGACCCGGTCCCCGCCCACGTGGACGCCACCACCGGCCACCCCCTCTGAACCACGCCACCGCCCGCCCGACGCGCCGCCCCCGGTGGAGTGGCCGGCCCGCTGGCGAAGGGAACGCGGCGCGCGGGCTCCGGTCTCCCGTCAGGAGCGTGCGTACGCCGTGCCGTCGACGATGAGCCGCCCCTCGTGCTCGAAGGCCTTGCCCCAGGGGTTCTCGCCGTACGGGAAGCGGCGGACTTCGCGCTCCTCGCCGGTGGCCGCGTCGAGGACGTACAGCCGTACGGCCGGCACGAACAGCATGTCCTGACGTCTGCCGACCGCGGTCAGCCGCCCGTCCTGGAGGTGGAAGACGCCGACGTCGGAGTCGAGGTCGGTCCTCCACGCCTGCCGGCCGGTGGCCAGGTCGAAGGCGACGGCACTGTGCCTGCTGCCGGCCTTCTTCACGTAGCGCCCGTCGAGCGCGTAGAGCCGGTGCTCGTCCACGGCCACGGACGAACTGTTGACGTCGATCGGCGGATGGGGCCGGCCGTCCCCGCCGAAGAACTGGAAGGTGCCGACCCGGTCCACCACCAGCGGGTCGGCGGAGACGAGGAGCGCGCCGGTCTCGCCCCACACCGCCGGTTCGCGGTCGCCGACCGGCATGGACCACAGGAGGGCACCGGTGGCCGGGTCGAAGGCGACCGCGTGCAGTCCGGCGTCCTTGGGGATCCCGTTCGGTTCCTTCGTCGGGCCGCCGCCGCAAGCGAGGACCGCACCGACGCGCCGTGCGGCGGGCAGGGCGTGGGCGGGGAGGCAGCCCGGCGGAACCGCAGCCGTCCAGCGAACCTCGCCGGTGCGTGAGTCGACGGCGCGCAGCGCCCGGTGGCTGAGCAGGGTGAGGCCGCCGCCCGCGGTCACCCGGGCGCGCTGGTAGTCGCTGATGCGCTTCTCGCGGGGCGCGGCGGGCAGGGTGGTGCGCCAGATCTCGCGGCCCGTCCCGATGTCGACCGCGGCGAGGGTGGTGCACAACTGCCGCCCGGCCGAGGCAGGCCGGTTCTCGTCGTCACGGGTCACGAGCAGTACGGAACGCTCGACGTCGGCCGCCGTGGCGCAGATCCTGGAGCGGCCCGGCGGCCGGTACTCCCACTCCCGTGCGCCGGTGCCGGCATCGAGGCCGGTCACGAGGGCGGAGCGGCTCCGTACCAGCGTGCCGCCGGCCGGCCAGGTGCCGTTGGCGTCGGACAGCGCGTCCCCTTCGCCCTGGCCGGCCGCGGTGCCGTCGGCCGGGGCCTGCCAGGCGACGTCCATGGTGTCACCGGGTACGCGGCCCGCGGCCCAGAAGTACCCGGCGGTGACGACGCAGACCGCGGCCACGAGCGCACCGCCCCGGACCAGCAGACGGGTCCCCCGGCCCCGTCGGGCGGGCGAAGACCCGTTCCGCGCGCCGGTGTCGTCGCCCCGCCCGGCGTCCTCGCCCGGGCCGTGCCGTCACCGTTCCCGAGGCCGTCGCCCGGCTGCCCCGCACGTGTGACCATGATCGTTACCCCCCGCCGGCGCGACGCCGCCGGCCGTCGGCCGGGGCGTCACGTGGATCTTCAGCGGGTGATCACAGACACGGGACCGGAACGGCCGGTCAGGACGGTCAGCCCGCCGCCACCCGCCGGCACAGCAGCGCGTCAGGGCCGCCCCGGCTGCCGGCCCGCGTGGTGAACGCGATCCCCGCCGCGTACTCGTCCGCCGCGCACTGTCCCTTGTACTGGCCGTACGCGAACTCGCCGCCCGGCGCCCCGGCCGGCCGGTTGTCGCCCCGGTCGAACCAGACCGTACGCCCGACCGTCCCCAGCGCCTGCCGGGCCGGCGCGCACAGCCCGGACGACACCCGCTCGCCACGCCGCGCGTACCCGATCAGGAACTGCCCCGCCGGGCACTGGAACTTGGTGTACCCCGAGGCCCAGTCGCCCCCGGCCGGCACGTACCGCTCGTCCCACACCACCGTCTGCGCCGTGCCCGCGGCCCGCAGGTCCCCGGCCGTCACGTCCGAACACAGCCCCCGGCCGCCCGCGTGCCCGAGGCCCAGCAGACGCTGGCCGTCCGGACAGGCCGCCTTGCGGGCCCCGGAGTCCCAGTCGCCCTGCGACCGCACCCGGAGCGACTGTACGAAGTCGCGGTGGTCGGTGGTCAGCATCTGCCAGCGCGCCTCCGGCGCGACCGCCCCGGTCCTGGTGGGGGCGGTCCGCAGCCGGTCCCACGCCGCCGCCCGCCAGTCGCCCGGGTCGAGCAGGCCGGACCGGGCGCCGGAACGCTCGTACCGGAGCAGCGCCCAGTCGTCGTGCCCCGCCCAGCCCACGAGCGGCCAGTACGCGAAGTCGGCGTCGGCGCGGACCAGTTCCTCGGTGAAGGCGCCGAACCAGGCGCGCGGCCGCTCGCCCGTCTCGCCGGAGCCGATCCCGAACTCGCTCACCCACACGGGGGCGGTGAAGTGCCGGCCGGTCTCGGCCGACACGAAGAAGGCCTGGTCGTACAGCACTTGGCGGAGCTCGGCGGGGCTCAGGTCCTGGTAGCGGGGGTCGTGCGTCTCGCCGAGGCCGGTGGCGCCGCTGTGGTTCGGGCCGGTGTAGCCGTAGAAGTGCGCCGAGTAGACCAGCTTCCCCGAGACCACCAGGGTGTGGGACAGGGTCCGGGCCGGCGTGAGGGTGGGGCGGCCGTGTGCGAAGCCGTCGACCGGGATGCCGGTCCAGTTGATGCCCTCGATCACGACGAGGAGGTCGGGGTTGGCCTCGGTGAGGATCCGGTCGGCGGCCTCCTGGGCCGCCGCCTGCCAGTCGTGCCCGTCGCCCCAGCCCCAGTTCGGGTCGTCCCAGACGTCCCGGCGCACCTCGTTGTACAGGTCGGCGCCCACCACCAGCGGGTCGGACCGGTAGCGGCGTGCCATGAAGACCCAGTCGTCGGCCCACTGGGCGGTGCTCTGGCCGCTGTTCCAGCGCTCGTTGCCGTCCACGCCGCAGCACCAACGGGTGGTGCGGGTGTGGTTGTTGAGGATCACCGCGAAGCCGTCCGCGGTCAGGGCCCCGACCACGGCGTCGTACACCTGGAGCGGGGTCCGGCCGCGCAGCTGCGGGTTGGCCGCCACCGCGGAGTCCGGCACCGGGGCGGTGGTGTGGACCATCTCGTTCGAGAACGGCAGCCGGATGCTGTTCAGGCCCAGCCGGTGGAAGTCGGCGAGCAGGTCCGCGACCGGCACCCGGTCGAGCCCGAGCGGGATGCCGTGCGCGTCCTGCCCCGCGTGGTGGTTCGCCGGGTCCGCGATGTCGCCCGAGCCGGTCCAGGAACCCTGGGCGCCGTCCCAGTTGGCGGCCCGCAGCCGGAACCTGCGGCCGTCGGCGTCCACGATGTACCGGCCCCGGGTGGACAACGGCGGCCGCCAGTCCGCCGGGGTGCCGGTGTCCCCGGCGGTGGCCGTACGCACGCCCGAGGCGACCGTACGCACGTCGGAGGTGACCGTACGCACCTCGCCCGCTCTCGTACGCGCTTCCGGGGCCGCCCCCGCCGCCGTCGGCGCAGCGGCCAAGCCGCCCGCCACCAGGGCCGTGACCGCCCCGGCCGTACCCAGAAGAACCCGCATGCCACCCCGCCGTCCAGGTCGTCCGCCAGCCGAACGGCGCCAAATTACCGGCGAGTTGGTACGAAAGCCAGAGGTTCAGGAGCGGCGGCGGGGCTTCCCGCGCTTCGCGCCCGCGGCACCCTTGCCCGCACCTCCGGAGGCCCGGCCGCCCCGGGCACCGCCCGAGCCGCCGGCACCGCCCCGCGCACCCTTGGCGCCCGAGGCGCCGGCGGACTTCTTCCGGGCGTCCCCGCCCGACGCGGGCCGCTTGCGGTCCTGGCGGCCGGCGTCCGCCGCCCCGCCGCCGGACGGCTGCCGGCCCCGGGAACTGTTCACGGTGCGGCCGCGCACGATCCCGATGAAGTCCTCGACCAGGTCCGTGGTCTTCTCCTCCGGCCACGACAGCGCCACCTGCGACTGGGGCACGTCGGTGAGCGTCCGGTACGTCAGGTCCCGGCGGTGGTGCAGCCGGGCCAGGGACTGCGGCACGACCAGCACGCCCACCCCCGCGGCCACCAGCTCGATGGCGTCGCCGGTCGTGGCCGGACGCTCGATCGCGGGCTTGCCGGGCGGCTGCTCCCAGTCCAGGGTGTCGTCGAGCGGGTGGAAGACGACCTCGTCGGCCAGGTCGGCCGGGGTGACCTCCTCGGCCGCGGCGACCAGGTGGTCCTTGGGGACGACCACGACGGTGGTCTCCGTGTAGAGGGGGATCGCGCTGAGGAACGTACGGTCCACCGGCAGCCGGACGAAGGCGGCGTCCGCGTCACCGCGGTGCAGCGCGTCCTGCGCCTCCGCGGCGGGCACCGCCACCAGCTCCAGCGGGACGTCCGGCAGCCGCTCGCGCCAGATCCGCACCCACTTGGCGGGTGTCACGCCCGGTACATAAGCGAGCCTGAAGGAAGGGGATGTATCCGAGCCTGTCACCGGGCCAGATTACCGGGCGTGGTCGGAGCCCGCGCACGCGCTCGATATCCTTGGTCCCATGAGTTCGCACCAGAGCACCCAGTCCATGAAGCCCGCCACCGCGGCGAAGAAGCTGGGTGTGTACCTCGACGCCACCCCCGCAGAGTTCCGGGAGGGTGTCGTCACGCGCGACGAGCTGAGCGCGCTCCAGGCCGAGCCGCCGGCCTGGCTGGTCGAGCTGCGCGCCAACGGCCCGCACCCGCGCCCGGTCGTCGCGGCCAAGCTCGGCGTCTCCATCTCGGGCCTGGCCCGCGGCGGGATCACCGAGGCGCTCACCACGGAGCAGATCGAGGCGGTCAAGCAGGAGAACCCGGAGTGGCTGCAGAAGGAGCGCGCCACCCAGTCCGAGGTCCGCAAGGAGACCGTGCGCGTGAAGAAGATGCACGCGGAGCGTGAGGCGCGCCGCCAGGAGTCCTGACCCCCTTTCCCCGTACCACCTCCGCCGTGGGGTGCCGCGCCGTATCGCTGCGCGGCACCCTGCGGCGTTTTCGTGCCCGGGCCGGGCCGGGCCGGCCCAGTCCGGTCCGGCCCCCGGGCCCAGTCCGGCCCCCGGGCGCGGCCCGGTTCGTGCCCGGCGGGCGGGGCAGGCGTCGGGTCCGAGGCCTTGTACGGGCAGGCAGGACCGGGCGACCGGGGCCGGGATCCGGGACGCGGGGCCACGGGCCGGGCGGTCCGGCGTCAGCGGCTGACGTGCGTGAGCCGGGCGACGACCGTGACGGCCACGCGGCAGGCCGGCGGGGCGCCGGCACAGCCGAACAGCCGGAGCCGGGGGCCCCTGGCACGTCCCTCCCCGCGCCCGGCGCCGGTACCGCCGCGGGCGCGGAGCCTCGCCCGCTCGGGGCCGGTGCGGGACCGGGCGGACATGCCCCCGGCGCGGGCGGTGCCGCCGCCGACCCACTCGACGGTGAAGGTCGCGGTGGAGCCGTCCTCGCGGACGGCGTGCACCCGGTCGCCCGGCCGGAGCGCGGCGAGCCGGTGGAAGGACCCGGGGAGCGCAGCCGTACCGGTGTGCCCGAGGATCAGCGCACTGCCCCGTTCCCCCGGGGTGGGTCCGGCCCCGTTCCAGGACAGGACGCGGGGGTGTGCCGGGCCTCCGGAGCCGACGGGGGCGTCGATGCGCAGGGCCGGGATGCGCAGGCGTAGTGGCGCGGAGGCCGGGAGCGGGCCCGCGGCGCGGCGTCCTCGGGGGTGAGCGAGATCGTCGGCGAGCCGCCGGTGCGCGGCCAGGGGACCGGCGGCCGGCCCGCTCTGGGCGCGGGGTCCGGGCAGGCCGTCGTGGGGCCCGTCGCCGCTGGTGACCACCCAGGCACCCACGCTCACGGCCAGCACCGCGAGCAGCGCGACGAGCCGGTCGGTCCGCCGGCGGCCCGCTGCCTTCCTGCTGGAATCCACCCGTGCCCCCTCGTCCTCCGGGGTTCCCCCCGGACGTCCCCCGTGGCCCCGCACCTCGGCCGGGCCGCCGCGGGCGCGGCTTACGCGCCGCTTCCGTCTGCGGCCGAAGGCCCGGCGCTGGGACGTGCCCGGCGGCCCGCCGGTTCCGGGCCGTCCCCGTCACCAGGGGCCCGCTGCCCACGGTCCGGCCTGACGAACCTTCAGCCCGGACCGTACGCAAGCACTGCCGAGCCCGTCCCGCCGCGTCCCCTGCAGGTCAAAGGCCCCGCGGCGCCCGCCGCGACGCACGCCGGCGCCCCGGCAGCCTGCCGCCGAAAGGGTGACGGCCCGGGCGGCCCGACAGCTGCCGGGGACGGCGGCGCCGCGCTCCGGGGCCGGGGGACGGTGCGGCCCGGGGGCGGGACTGGGGGCGGCGCCGCTGGGTCCAGGGCGGGGACGGCCCGGCCCGGGGGGTTCGGAGCTGGGGGCGGTGCGGCCCGGTGGGTTGAGGGCCGCGGGCGGCGTGGCCCTGTGGGTCCATGGCTGGGGACGGCGTGGCCCTGTGGGTCCAGGGCTGGGGACGGCGGCCCCGTGGGCCCAGGGCGGTGCGGTGTGGCCCCGTGGGTTCAGGGCTGGGGCGGTGCGGCCCGGTGGGTTGAGCGCCGCGGGCGGTGCGGCCCCGTGGGTTCAGGGCTGGGACGGCGTGGCCCCGTGGGCTCAGGGCGGTGCAGTGCGGCCCATGGGTCCAGGGCGGGGGCGGTGCGGTCCGGGGGCAGGGCTGGGGACGGCGCGGGCCCCGTGGGGCCGGGCCCGGGACGGCGCCGCGCCGCGGAGTCGGCGACGGGCGCGGCGCGGCCCGCGGGTCAGGGATGGGACGGCGCAGCCCGATGTGGTCGGTGTTGGGGACTGCGCGGCCCGGTGGGGTCAGGGTTGGCGGACGGCGCTGCCCGGTGGGGTCGGGGTTGGCGGACGGCGCTGCCCGGGCCGGGCACGGGCGGGCGGCCCCGCGGGGTCAGGACTGCGGCGCAACGCTCCCCCCGGGGCCGCGGCACGGGCGGGCGCGGCCCCTCCCGGGTCAGGACCGGGGTGCCAGTTCCGCCATCGGGCTCCAGCCCTCGCCGGGGATCTCGGTGTGGATGATCTCGGGGGTGGCGGCGATGGCCCCGGCCATGGCCTCCAGACCGGCCTTGAAGTGCGGGGCCGCTACGTGCGCGGCGCCCGCCGCCGAGTCCCTGAACCCCTCCACGAGGGTGTACTTGTTCGGGTCCTCCACGCTGCGCGACCAGTCGAAGAAGAGGTTCCCGGACTCGGCCCTGGTGGCGCGGGTGAAGCCGTCGACGAGTGCGGGCCAGTCGTCGGCGTACTCGGGACGGACGGTGAAACGGACGGTGATGAAGATCATGCCCCGAGCCTGGCAGCCGCCCCCGGCCGGGCGCCACCCGCACCGCGCCGTTTTCCGGCCCCGCCGGAAAACGGCCGCGGTGAGCGTGCGCCGCCGGTCAGTGGGCTCCCATGGGTGAGCGGGCACCCGCTGCTGAGTCTGCGCCGCCGGCCAGCGGGCACCCCGCGGTGAGCCGGCACCCCAGGTGGGCCGGCACCCACCCCAGGTGAGCGTGCGCCGCCGGTCACCGGGGCGCCCCCGGTCAGCCGGCGCCCCGGTCAGCCGGCGCCCCGGTCACAGGGCGCCCGCCGCCGCGCGTTCGAGGGCGAGGCGTGCCGCCTCGGGGCGGCGCCGGTACTCCTCGGTCGGCAGCGAGACGGACAGGGCGTGCACCGCCCCGGCCTCCCGCGGGCCCGGCAGGGTCAGCGCCAGGCAGGTGAACGCGGGGTCGGCCTCCCCGACCGACACCGCGAAGCCCTGCCCGCGCACCCGGGCCAGCTCCGCCTCCAGCCGCTCGGCGGAAGTGATCGTGGCCGCCGTCAGCCGGGCCATTCCGTGCTCGTCGAGGTAGCGGCGGCGGGCGGCCCGGGGGAGCGCCGAGAGCAGCGCCTTGCCGTGCGCGGTGGCGTGCGCGCGGGTCTCCCGGCCGGGCGCGAAGGGGTTCACGGTGTCGGTGACCGGGGCGGTGGTGTCCACGACCGTGATCACCCCGCCCCGGTACGCGGTGTGGTACGCCTCCCCGCCCGTGGCCCGTCGCAGCCGGCCCAGCAGCTCGGCCGTCCCCGCGGCGGGCTCCCACTGGCGCCGGAACTCCCGGTGCAGCGCGGGGATCCGTGGCCCGGGCACGTACCCGTGGGCGGTCCGAGTGACGTAGCCCCGCTCGGCCAGCGGGCCCAGCAGGTGGTACGTGGTGGACAGCGAGCACCCGACCCGGCGCGCCAGCGCCTTCGCGGCCAGCGGCCCCGGCGCCGAGGCCACCGCGTCCAGGATCGCCAGGGCGCGGTCGACCGACTGCGGTCCGCTCTGCGGCATCGGAAACTCCCGGGGACGGCGTCAACGCTGACCGGTCACCCTAACCAGCCCCGTGCCCCGCCGGGCCACGGGCCCCGCCAGGCGGCAGGATCCGACCGGCTACCGGCTACCGGCTACCGGCGACCAGCCCCAGGCCCGGCCCCCGCCCCGCCCCGTGGCCCGGTGCGGCAGGATGCCGGTATGCGGATCGAGGAGCTGGAACGGCGTGCGCGGGGGCTGGCCGGGGCCGGGGGCCGGCGGATCCTGGGGATCGCCGGGCCGCCCGGCGCCGGGAAGTCCACCCTCGCCGACCGCCTGGCCCGAGCCCTGGGACCGGCGCTGGCGGCCGTCGTGCCGATGGACGGGTTCCACCTGGCCCAGGCCGAACTGGTACGGCTGGGCCGCGCCGACCGCAAGGGCGCGCCCGACACCTTCGACGCCGCCGGCTACACCGCGCTGCTCCGGCGGCTGCGCGAGCCCGCCGGGCCGGTCGTCTACGCCCCGGCCTTCGACCGGTCGCTTGAGGAGCCGGTGGCCGGCAGCATCCCGGTCGCCCCGGACGTACCCCTGGTGATCACCGAGGGGAACTACCTGCTGCACGGCGCGGGGGAGTGGGCCGGCGTGCGGCCGTTGCTCGACGAGGCCTGGTTCCTCGCCCCCGACGACGCGCTCCGCGTCCGGCGCCTGGTGGACCGGCACGTACGCCACGGCAAGGCGCCGGACCACGCGGCGGACTGGGTCGCCCGTTCCGACGAGGCCAACGCCCGCCTGATCGCGCCCGGCCGGAACTCCGCGGACCTGGTGCTGGCCGACGTATGCTGCGCGCCATGATCACCGTGGAGCGACTGACGGCCGAACACGCCACTGCCCTGCTGGAGTTCGAGCGGGCGAACCGGGCCTACTTCGCGCGCTCGGTACCGGACCGCGGGGACGCCTTCTTCGAGTGGTTCGGCGACCGCATCCGCGCCCTGCTCGCCGAACAGGCGGACGGCACCTGCCACTTCCACGTCGTCCTCGACTCCGCCGGGGCCCTCGTCGGCCGGGTCAACCTGGTCGACGTGGCGGACGGCGCGGCCGAACTCGGTTACCGGATCGGCGAGTCGGCGTCCGGACGGGGCGTGGCCACGGCCGCCGTCGAGGAGGTCTGCCGGCTGGCGGCCGGCCCGTACGGGCTGTCGCGCCTGTTCGCCGTGGTCACCCTCGACAACCCGGCCTCCCGGGCGGTGCTGCGCCGCACCGGCTTCACGGAGGCGGGGGACACGGTCGTCGACGGCCGCCCCGGCATCCGGTACGAGCGCCCGCTGGGCGGCAGCTGACGGCCGGCCCCACCACCTCCCCGCGCCCCCGGCGTGACGCCGCCCCCGGCACCGACAGCCGGGGGCGGCGCCACGCGCGGGTGCGCGGGGCTCAGCGGAAGAGCAGCGAGGCGTCGCCCGCCGCCGTGGTGACCGAGGACGGGCAGAGGAAACTGCCCGAGGTCTTGGCCGCGGTGAAGGCCCGGTTGACGTACTTCCGGTCCGTGCCGTCGCGGTTCCACAGCACGTTCGTGGCCTTGTAGCGGCAGGAGATGAAGCTCTGCTTGCCGGTGATGTCGATGACGTCGGCCGCGGCGGTGCCGGCCGCGTCGTCGAAGGTGACGTTGGGGTTGTTGTTGAGCGTCGCGGTGATGCCCCCGCTGCAGCTCAGGTTGCCGCCGGGCTTGTTGATGGTGTTCCGGTCGATCGACAGGGTGCTCGGCGGGTTGGCGCTGGTCTTCGCGTTGGTCCAGGTGCAGGTGTTGCCCGCGACCACGATGACGCCGTCGACCAGCTGGCTCGCCGTGGGTCCGAGCGCGGTGGCCGCGGTCGAGGCGCCGGCGGTGGCGGCGATGATCAGGGCGGTGACGCACGACAGTTCCGAGATCCTTCGCATGTCGCTCCTTCTTGCCACGTCCTTGTGGGGGTGTGAGCGGAGCCCGGAGGTGCGGGATGGCCGGCGGAGGTCCGTCCGGATCCGGGTGCGTCATGGAAGGTCCCATAGGGATGTTCGATTGTCAGGTCCCCGTCAAATCATTGGCCGGATCGCGGCACTCAGGCCTCCGGCGCCCGCACGCTTCCGGCCGCTCCGCCGGTGGCGGCTTCCGCGGGCGCCGGTCCGTCGGCGGCCAGCCCGTCGGCGACCAGGCCGGCGAGCACCGCCTGACCGAGGGCGTGCACGGCCGACTGCGGCCGCACCATCACCGTGATCTCCTTGATCAGGCCGTCGTCGCCGGTGTGCAGCAGGTCGATGCCGTGGATGTCCTTCCCGCCGGCAACGGCCCGGAACAGCAGCACCTCCGAGGGTGCGGTCGTGCCGTCCGTGCTGGTCTCGGAGCTGCCCTCGAAGGCGCCGACGTAACGGAAGTCCTCGAAGGTGCGCAGCAGCACCCCCAGCAGACCGGTCACGGCCGCCTTGCCCTCGAACGGCCGGAACTTGACCGGGCTGTACAGCCGGATGTCGTCGGTGAACAGCTCCTCCACAGCGGCGAGATCGCGGCGCTCGACGGCGGCACGGAAACGGGCGCCGGCGGACGGCGTCGGGGTGTCGGGCATGGCTCCTCCAAGGTGCGGGCCGGGCGAATCTTCATACTCATCAATCTGACTACTCATATTCATGACTATGATGGCTCGTGTCCAGGGTCCCGGGGAACGGGAACGGGAACGGGATCCGGATCGGGAACGACGAGAACGAGGAGGTGACCGCGATGGCACTGCGCCACGCCGTCCTGGCGGCGCTGCTCGGCGAGGAGCTGAGCGGCTACCAGCTGGCCAAGGCCTTCGACCTCGGTGTGGCCAACTTCTGGCACGCCCAGCCCCAGCAGCTCTACGCCGAGCTGACCAGGCTGGAGGCGGAAGGGCTGGTCACCGGCCGCGAGGTGGTCCAGGACACCCGCCCCAACAAGCGGCTGTTCACCGTCACCGCGGACGGCCTGGCGGAGCTGGACCGGTTCACGGCGGCCACGAGCAAGCCGACCTTCATCCGCGACGACCTCCTCGTGAAGGTCCAGGCCGCCGACCACGTCGACACGGACACGCTCGTCGCACAGCTCACCGAACGCGCCGCGTTCACCCGCACCAAGATCGAGCTGCTCGAGAAGCTGCTGCGGCACATGCGGGGCGACCGCGACGAGGCCGACTTCCTCCGCCACGGCGGCCCCGTCGGCCCCTACCTGACCTGCCTGCGCGGACTCGCCTTCGAGCAGGGCAACCGCGACTGGTACGAGCGCACCGTCACCGTTCTGAGGGAGAGGCAGACCCATGACCGGCACTGACCCGCACGAGCCCCGCCCGGCACCCCGCTACGAGCGGTACGTCGCACTCGGCGACAGCCAGACCGAGGGCCTCGGCGACGACGGCGCCGGCCTGCGCGGCTTCGCGGACCGCCTCGCCGAGCTGCTCGCCGCCCACGAACCGGGCCTCCGGTACGCCAACCTCGCCGTCCGCGGCCGCCAGGCCGGACAGGTGCGCGCCGAACAGCTCGCCCCCGCCCTGGCGCTGCGCCCCGGCCTCGCCTCCGTCGTCGCCGGGGTCAACGACGTGTTGCGGCCGAAGTTCGACGCCGACGAGGTCGCGGGCCACCTGGAGGCGATGTTCGCCGCCCTCACCGCCCAGGGCGCCCGCGTCGTCACCGTCACGTTCCCCGACCTCACCCGGCTGATCCCGCTGGCCCGCCCGGTCGGCCCGCGCATCGACGCCCTCAACGACCGGGTCCGGCTGGCCGCCGCCCGGCACGGCGTCACCGTCGCGGAGACCGCCCGCCCCGCGGCGGTCGCCGACCCCCGGATGTGGACCGCGGACCGGTTGCACGCCAGCCCGCTCGGCCACGAGCGGATCGCCGCCGCGCTCGCCGAGGCCCTCGCGCTGCCCGGCAGCGACGACACCTGGACCCGCCCGCTGCCGCCGCCCGCAGTCCCGCTGCCCACCGGCTGGGGCGCCACCGCCGCCGACCTGCGCTGGGCCGCCGGTCACCTCGGCCCCTGGCTGCTCCGCCGGGTGCGCGGCCGGTCCAGTGGCGACGGCCGCACCGCCAAGCGGCCGGGGCTGCTGCCGGTCCTGGGCTGACCGCCGTACGCCCGTCGTACGCCCGCCGTACGCCCGCCGTAAGCCCCGACCGCCGGGGCCTCCTCAGTAGCGGGTGCCCATCGCCTCGTGGACCTCGGCCAGCGTGGCCTCCGCGCGGGCGGCCGCCCGCGCGTTGCCGGTGCGCAGCACCTGGCGTACGTACGCCCGGTCGCGCGCGAACTCGGCGCGCCGGGCCCGCAGTGGCGCGAGGTGCTCGTTGACCGCCTCGGTCACGGTCCGCTTGAGCGCCGCCGCACCTCCGTCGCCGATGGCCGCGGCCACCTCGTGGGGGTCCCGGTCCAGGCACAGGGCGGCCAGCAGGACCAGGCTCGACACCTCCGGGCGGCGCTCGGGGTCGTAGGTGATGCGCCGGTCGGCGTCCGTCTTCGCCCCCTTGAGCAGCCGGGCCGTCTCGTCGGCGGTCGCGGCCAGGGCGATGGCGTTGCCGCGGGACTTGCTCATCTTCGTGCCGTCGGTGCCGAGCAGGACCGGCGCCGCCGACAGCAGCGCGGCCGGCTCGGGGAACACCTGCCCGTAACGCTCGTTGAAGCGCCGGGCCACGGTCCTGGTGACTTCGAGGTGCGGCAGCTGGTCGCGGCCCACGGGGACCACGTTCGCCTTGGAGAAGAGGATGTCCGCCGCCTGGTGCACGGGATAGGTGAACATCAGCCCGCTGACGGACGACTGGCGGGAGTGCGCGATCTCGTCCTTGACGGTGGGGTTGCGCTGCAGCTCGGGCACCGTGACGAGGGAGAGGAAGGGCAGCAGGAGCTGGTTCAGGGCGGGGACCGCGCTGTGCGCGAAGACCGTGGAGCGCTCCGGGTCGATGCCGGCGGCGAGGTGGTCCAGGACCAACTCCTCGACGTGCTCGGCAAGTCGCTCGGCCACGTCGCGGTCGGTGAGCACCTGGTAGTCGGCGACGATCACGTACGTGTCCACGCCGAGGTCCTGGAGGCGGACGCGGTTGCGGAGCGTCCCGAAGTAGTGGCCGAGGTGCAGGCGGCCGGTGGGGCGGTCGCCGGTGAGGACCCGGAACCGCTCGGGGGCCCGCAGGATCTCCGCTTCCAGGGCGCCGTTGCGGTCGTCGTGGGCGGGGGGCGGGGCCGGGGCCGTGGTGGGGGTCGGGGCTGGGGTGGTGACCGGGGTCGGGGTGGTGGTCGGGGCTGGGGTGGTGGTCGGGGTCGGGGTGGTGGTCGGGGCCGGAGTGGTGACCGCGGCCGTGGTCGGGGTGGTGGTCTTGGTGATCGTCATGCTCTTCCGCCTTCGCTTCCGTTGCCGGGCGGGCCGTCACCGGACGGGCGGGTCCGCACGCGAAGCGGTACGCGGAAGGGCCGTCCGATGGACGGCCCGGGACATGTCTCGTCGGTGGCCGCCCCTAGGGGGAGCGCCACTGCCACACACGAGACATCTGGGTCATGCGGGAAGCCTACCGGCCGCCCCGGGCCCCGCTCCAGGGCATTTCGCCCCGGGGGGACGGCAGGCCGTCCGGGCCCGCGGGCGGCGGGTTCAGGCGGACAGCGCCTTCCCGGCCTCCCTCGCCGCCTCCCCGTCGGCCGCGGCGCAGGCCGCCACCAGCTCGTCCAGGGACATGCCGAGGGCGCCGGCCAACGCCGCCACCGTGAAGAAGGCCGGGGTCGGGGCCCGGCCGGTCTCGATCTTGCGCAGGGTCTCGGCC
Source organism: Streptomyces sp. NPDC101118 (assembly GCF_044759445.1). Classification (NCBI taxonomy): domain Bacteria; kingdom Bacillati; phylum Actinomycetota; class Actinomycetes; order Kitasatosporales; family Streptomycetaceae; genus Streptomyces; species Streptomyces sp. NPDC101118. Next base: position 128,150 of record NZ_JBIVZG010000020.1, read on the forward strand.
GACACGCCGGCCGCCGCCGCGACCTCCACCATGCTGCGCGCGCCGCGCGCCTCGCGCAGCAGCGCGCCGAAGCGCTCGCCGCGCTCCCGCTCCCACGGAGTCAAAGGGGTCCTCACCATGACCGTGATACTAATACCGGTATAAGTATTGGGTCCAGGTGCGTCGCCGGCGGCGTGCGGAACAGGGGGCTGCGGCCATGGTGGAGATCAAGACGGCGGAGGCGCTCGACGCGATGCGGGAGGCCGGGCGGGTGGTGGCCCGTGCCCTGGCGGCGGTCCGGGAGGCGGCGGAGGTGGGGGTCGCACTGGTGGAACTGGACGCGGTGGCCCGTACCGTACTGGCGGACGCGGGGGCCACCTCGCCCTTCCTCGGCTACCGGCCCGCCTTCGCTCCCGTTCCCTTCCCGGCCGTGATCTGCGCCTCCGTCAACGACGCCGTGGTGCACGGCATCCCGACCGGCTACCGGCTCCGGGACGGCGACCTGGTCAGCATCGACTGCGGCGCCGAGCTCGGCGGCTGGACGGGGGACGCCGCGATCACCTTCCCGGTGGGCACGCCGCGCCCGGGCGACCTGGAGCTGATCGACGCCACGCAGCGTGCGCTGGACGCCGGCATCGCCGCCGCCGTGCCGGGCAACCGGGTCGGTGACATCGCCCACGCGATCGGCGGCGTCGCGCGGGAGGCGGGTCTCGGGGTGCCCGCCGACCTGGGCGGCCACGGGATCGGGCGGCGGATGCACGAGGACCCGCACGTGCCGAACCGCGGGCGCCCGGGCCGCGGTTTCCCGCTGCGGCCGGGTCTGTGCCTGGCGCTCGAGCCGATGTTCCTGGCGGGTGGGCGCGACGGGTACCGCACGGGTGCCGACGGCTGGACGCTGTTCAGCGGCGACGGCAGCCGGGCGGCGCACATCGAGCACACCGTGGCCGTCACCGAGGACGGCCCGCGCGTGCTGACGCTGCCGTGAGTGTGGAACCCGGCGCCTTGGGTGCGGGTGCGGGTGCGGGTGCGGGTGCTGCCGTGGGCGTGGAACCCCGCGCCGCGTGGGTGCGTCGTAGCCCGCACACGGCAACGGAAACGACCCGAGGGGGACCCATGGGGGAGTACGACTCCGCGCGACCGCAGCCCGGTACGGACGAGGCCGGCGAGGCCGGCGAGTCCCAGGACAACGTCCAGCACGCGGACCTGACGGTCCCGCCGGCCGCCGCGGCCGCCACGGGGGAGGGGGAGGGGGCTGTCGTCCCAGCGGACACCGGGTCCGACTGGATCGGTCCGTCAGCGGCTGCCGGTGATGCCGCTGAGGGGTGGGACGGGCCGTCCGTCGCGCCCGGTGATGCCGCCGATGAGTTCATCGGGCCCGGCGCCGTCGCGGAGGGTGTCGCGACCGATTGGATCGGCCCGGGCCTGGTCCCCGAAGCTCCGCTGGACGACGCGGGCGGTGCGCAGCCCGGCTGATCTGCTGCCCTCACCCCGACGTGTTCCGCTCGGAGCGGGGCCGTGCCCGGTCGTGTTCGGCCCGGCCCGGTGGATCCGGACGGGGTCGGGTCAACCGGCCGCACCAGCCGCCGGGCGGCCCCCTGTGCCGCGACCCGGAACCGCCGGCCGCGGACGGACGGACTCGCGCGCCCGCTGCGGGGGCGTGCCCCGTGGTGCGTGGGTCCCCTCGGTGCTTGACGGGGCATGGCCTGCAGGCCTCCCCCAGCTACCGCTGGGAGGTGCCCCCAGCGGCAGGCCCACCCCTGGGGCTTTGGGGCTTCGCCCTGGCCTTCGGCCACCCCAGGCCCGGGCCTGCCTCCGGACCAGCCTGCCATGCCCCGTCAAGCACCTCCCCCACACACCACGGGGCGGGGTGTGACGCGGGGGAGGTGACGTACGTGGAGGGGACCCGGGCGGACCCGCAGCGGCTGGGGCGGTGCGTCCAGCATGGGAGACACCGGGGTCGGAACGGCATGGCCGGGCGGAGACTGGGGCAGGCAAGTCCACCCGGTCCGCCCGTTCCACCCGTACGGAGTCCGCATGTCCGCACCCGCAGCCGGCGACGCCGTCGGTCCCGACGGCACCGGGCGACCGGTTTCCGGTCCCTCGGAGCGTCCCCTCCGGGCCTGGTCGGCGGTGCTCGCCGTGTCCCTCGGGATCTTCTGCCTGATGACCTCCGAGCTGCTGCCCGTCGGCCTGCTCACCCCGGTCGGCGAAGGACTCGGCGTCTCGGACGGCACCGCCGGGCTGATGGTCACCGTGCCCGGCCTGGTCGCCGCGGTCTGCGCGCCGCTCGTCACCGTGGGCACCGGGCGCCTCGACCGGCGTCTCGTCCTCTGTGCGCTGATCGCCCTCGTGGCCGCGGCCAACCTCACCGCCGCCGTCGCCCCGAACTTCGCCGTGCTCCTCGCCGCCCGCCTCCTGGTCGGCGTGGGCGTGGGCGGGTTCTGGGCGATAGCCGGCGGCCTCGCCCTGCGGCTCGTACCGGAGCGGCACACCCGCCGCGCCACCGCCGTCATCGTCGCCGGCGTCTCCATGGCCTCCGTGCTGGGCGTGCCCGCCGGCACCCTGCTCGCCGAACTCAGCGGCTGGCGCGCCGCCTTCGCGTCCGTCGGCGTGCTCGGCCTCGGCTCGCTCGCGGCGCTCGTCCTGCTGCTCCCCCCGCTGCCGCCCGGCCCGTCCGTCGGCTTCGCGGAACTGCCCGCCGTCCTGCGGTCCAACGCCGCCGTGCGGGCCGGGGTGATCGTGACGTTCCTGCTGGTCACCGGCCAGTTCGCGGCCTACACGTACGTGCGTCCCGTGCTCCAGGACATCTCCGGCGTCCCCGCGGCGGCGGTCAGCACCCTGCTGCTCGGCTACGGCGCGGCCGGCGTCGCGGGGAACTTCCTGGCCGGCGCCCGCGCGGCCCGGCGGGCCCTGCTCGTCACCGGCCTGGTGCTGCCCGTGCTGCTGACCCTCATCGCGCTGCTCTCCTCGCCCGTGGCCGGCGGCGTGCTGCTGATCGCCTGGGGGCTGGTGTACGGCGGGGTGTCGGTCAGCGTGCAGAACTGGATGAACAAGGCCGCCCCCGGAGCCACGGAGGCCGCCTCCTCGCTCATGGTCGCGATGTTCAACCTGGCCATCGCCGTCGGCGCGGTGACCGGCGGTGCGCTGGTCGACGGGGTCTCCACGGCGGCCGCCCCGCTGGCCGGGGCCGCCCTGGTCCTGCTGGCCGCCGTCACGATCCTCAGCACGGCCCGCCCCGCGGGCCCATCCGTGCCGGTGGCCGGGCACGCCCCGGACAGCGGTCCCGGGGACGTCCGCACGGGCGAGGACGACACGGTCGCCGGGCGCTGACACCCGTCGGCTACGAAGAACTCCCCGGAGCCGGCACGCGCTTGCCGCGGGAGTTGTCACAGAGCAGGCTGATGAAGACGGGGGTGTCCGAGGTATCGGTGGCGGGGCCGCGCAGGGAGGTGGACGCGGTCCAGCCGCCCTTGCGCAGGGTCAGGGCGCCCGGCATGTCGGGGCCCTGCTGCCAGCCGTGGGCGGAACGGGCCTTCCCGAACGCGCTCCGGAGCTTCGCGTCCGCCGTGGCCGCGCGGGTCTGCCCGGTGAGCTGCTCGTTGCATTCCAGCGGGATCACGTCCTGGGGCGTGCGCCGCAGGGTGACGCCCTCCGCCGCCAGCAGCGCCGTCAGCTCCGCCACCACCGTGTCGGCGGGCAGCGGCGCCGCCGTGCTGCGGGCGGGCAGCGGGCCGAGGTCCTGGAGCGGGTGGGCGCAGCCCGTCGCCGTCACGGCGAACAGCAGCGCCGCGCACCCCCGTACGTACCGTCCGCGTGCCATGAACCCGCCCGTCGTGCCGTGTTGCCGTTACCGGCGGCCCAGTCTCGCACCCCGGTCGGGGCGCCGCGGCACAGGGGGGTGCCGGAACCGCCGTCCCGCCGGTACGTCACCAGCGCCCCGGCGCCGTCCCCGTCACCGGCTCCGACGGCCTGCCGTCCACCCCCACCGGGACCTCGCCGGCCAGCATCACCCGGTGCATCACGCGCGGACCGTCCACCACTCCCGTGTCGTTCGGGGCCAGGTGGACGGTGGCCCGGTTGTCCCAGAAGGCCACGTCCCCCGGCTCCCAGCGGAAGCGGACGGTGTACTCGGGCCGGACGGCCTGCTCCACGAGCATCTCCAGCAGCGGCGCGCCCTCGGCCCTGCTGAGACCGAGGATCTGCTCGACGTAGTAGCCGTTGACGAACAGCAGCCGCTCGCCCGACTCCGGGTGCACCCGCACCAGCGGGTGGTGCGAGGCCTGCTGGTGCTCCAGCAGGTGGCGTACGTACGCGTCGTCCCCCGGCCGCGGCTGGTAGCCGACCCCGAGCCGGTGCTCGGCCCGCAGCCCGTCCACGAACGCCCGCAGCGGCGCCGACAGCCCCGCGTACGCCGCCGCCAGGTTGGACCAGCAGGTGTCGCCCCCGTACGCCGGCACCGTCTCGGCCCGCAGGATGCTCGCGGCCGGCGGGTCGATCCGGGCGCCGTGGTCGCAGTGCCAGCCGCGCAGCAGCGTGTGCCGGCGGCGGTCGAGCCACTCCGCGCGGTCCATGCCGTACCGGCCGCCCAGCTCCAGGCGGTCGGCCGTGGTCTCGATCTCCGGGAACTCCGGCGGCGACACGCTGCCCCGCCGGGACGGAGCCACGGGTGTGCCGAACCGCCGGGCGAAGGCCAGGTGCGCCTCGTGGTCCAGGTGCTGGCCCCGGAAGAACAGCACCTTCCAGCGCAGCAGCGCGGCCCGGACCGCCGCCGCCTGCACGTCCGACAGGGGCTTCGCCAGGTCGAGCCCGACGACCTCGGCGCCGGTGTACCCGGCCACGGGCCGCACCTCGACCGCACCGTCCTCCATCACACGCCCTCCGCTTCCGCTTCCCCGCGGCTGCCCGCCGACCTCCCCAGCCTGCCCCGCCCCGGCGCCAACGCGCCAGCGCCCGCGCGGCGGCGGGCGCGCCGGTCCTCACACGCGTTCCGGCCAGAACTGCGACAGGGCGCCCTCCTTGTACGGGGCCGGGCTCACGGCCAGTTCGCCCGCGAAGGGGCGGTCCAGGACGAGGACCAGCACCAGGCTGAAGCCGATCAGGGCCGCGACCGCCGTGACGAACAGGAGCTGCATGCGCAGGCTGCGCAGCCCGAACAGGAAGGTCAGCGGGATGATCACCAGCGCGCCGCCGAACACCAGCACCTCGAGCAGGGTGGGGAGTTCGGCCTGGGCCAGGCTGATCCGCTCGCGGCGCTGGGCGACGGCGTCGTTGAGGCCGGCCACGGCCTGCTCGTAGAAGACCTCGTCCCGCGCGGTCACCGGCTCGTACGCCTGCAGGGCGTCGTACATGGCCTCCACCCGGGACGACGTGGCCCCGTAACTCGGTTCGCCGGACCGCATCCTCGGCCACTGCACCTCCACCACCGAGTGCACGTACTCACCCACGGCCCGGTGCACCCGGGCCCGGTCGGCGGGCGGCAGGACCCGCGTGGTGCGCACGACGATCGCCAGGTCGGTCGACTCCTTGGACACCACCTGCTGCGTGTGGTCGAGCTGCGTCCACAGCGTCACCACCACGAAGGCCAGGATGATCCCGTAGATCGCGCCGAACATCCCCAGCACCACGCCCACCATCTCGTTGTGCTCGCCCTCCGCCAGGTGCGGGTGGCGGCGGCGGGCCACCAGGCTGCCGGTCACGGCCAGGGCGATGAGGACGCCGACCATGAGCACCGTGAGCGTGAGGGTGTCGAGATGGTTGAGCAGCCAGAGCGACACCGAGGCCGACCTCCCCTGTTGGGCGCGTGCGGGACAGCCGGTGAAACGATCGTGCGGCCCCGGTGGTCACGTGCCACCGCGCCCCAGCCGGGGAGTTCACGAAGTGAACGTGCCAACTACCCTCCGGATTCTTTGTGTTCACCTCTTGCCCCGGCGGCGGCGGGCGAGCACAGTGGTCGCGCGGCCGCACTGGGAGCGCTCCCACCACCGGAGCGCCCCCCTTCCCGAAGCACCCCCCTTCCCCCACCGAGAGGTGCCCATGAGCGAGATGAGCGTGACACGCGTACGCCCCGGCCCCTTACGCCGCGCCTCCCTGGCGGCCGGCGCCCTGCTGCTGGCGGCCGCCGCGGCCGTCACCACGGCCTCGCTGCCCGCCAACGCCAGCGCCCCGGCCCCCGGGCCCGGCTGGACCACCGTGTTCCTGGAGGAGTTCGACGGGCCCGCGGGCAGCGGGATCGACACCGCCGACTGGCAGTACACCACCGGCACGAGCTACCCCGGCGGCCCCGCCAACTTCGGCACCGGCGAGATCGAGACGATGACCGCGGACCCGGCCAACGTCTCCCTCGACGGCGGCGGCAACCTGCGCATCACCCCGCTGCGCGACGCCGCCGGACGCTGGACCTCGGGCCGCGTCGAGACCCGCCGCTCCGACTTCCAGCCCCCGGCCGGCGGAAAGCTCCGCGTCGAGGCCCGCATTCAGATGCCGAACGTCACCGGTCCCGCGGCGAAGGGCTACTGGCCCGCGTTCTGGATGCTCGGCGCTCCGTACCGCGGCAACTGGTGGAACTGGCCCGGCATCGGCGAGCTGGACATCCTCGAGAACGTCCAGGGCATGAACCAGGTCTGGGCCACGATGCACTGCGGCACCAGCCCGGGCGGCCCGTGCAACGAGACCTCCGGCATCGGCGGCCAGCGCGTCTGCGCCCCGGTCTCCTGCCAGGCGGGCTTCCACACGTACGCCGTCGAGTGGGACCGCAGCACCAGCCCGCAGCAGATGCGCTTCTCCCTGGACGGCACCGTCTACCACACCGTGCGCCAGGACCAGGTGCCCGCGACGGTCTGGGCGGACGCCACCGACCACGGCTACTTCCTGATCCTGAACGTGGCCATGGGCGGCGGCTTCCCCGACGCCTTCGGCGGCGGACCCGACGGCGGCACCGTCCCCGGCCACCCGATGCTGGTGGACTACGTGACGGTCCTCAGCAGCGGACCCGGCGGCAGCACCCCGCCGACGACGCCGCCGACCACACCCCCCACCACCCCGCCGCCCGGCGGCACCCGCGACGCCTACACGACCCTCCAGGCCGAGGCGTACGACGGGCAGTCGGGCCTGACCACCGAGACCACCACCGACAGCGGCGGCGGCCGGAACATCGCCTCCATCGCCAACGGCGACTGGGCCCTCTACCGGCAGGTCGACTTCGGCACCACACCCGCCCGCCAGTTCGTCGGCCGCGTCGCCAGCGGCGCCGCGGGCGGGGTCAGCGGCCTGGTCGAGGTACGCCTCGACTCCCGCACCAGCGCCCCCGTCGGCAGCTTCGCCCTCGCCGGCACGGGCGGCTGGCAGAGCTGGCGGACGGTCCCCGCCAACATCGCGGCGGTCACCGGGACGCACGACGTCTACCTGACCTTCACCAGCGGCCAGCCGGCCGACTACGTGAACGTCAACTGGTTCACCTTCGGGCACTGACGACCGAAGGCGGACCGGTCTCCCCGGGGGGGGGGGGGGGGCCCCCCACGGGGCGCCCCCCCCCCCCCCCCCCCCCCGGCGCCCCCCCCCCCCCCCCCCCCCCCCCCCCCCCCCGCCCCGC